>CAXTCS010000028.1:0-25393 GCA_964242365.1 uncultured Hymenobacter sp.
TCATGTCGGTGAGCAGCTTCATGGGGCGCTCCTCGTTGCCGGCCAGCTCGGGGGTGTGCGTGGTGAACACGAGGCGCTTCTGCACTTCGGCTAGGTCGCGGCCGTGCTTTTCGTAGAGGTAGAAAGCCAAGGGCAGGCCGTGGCCTTCGTTGAGGTGGTAGACGTCGGTGGGGCGGCCGAGCACGTCGAGCAGCTTGCCGCCGCCCACGCCCAGCAGGATGCTCTGGGCCACGCGGGCGGCCGCGTCCGGGTCGTAGAGGTGGTGCGAGATGGTGCGCGAGAGGTGGTCGTTTTCGGCGATGTCGGTGGTGAGGAAGAACATCGGCACCGTGCCGAACACTTCCGGGGCCAGGTACATCGCCTTCACGTGCACGTCGGCGCCGTGGATGGTGATGGGGAATACGATGCCGGTGTCTTCGAGAAACGAGTAGTGCTTTTGGCGGAACTCGGCGCGCATGGTCTGGTCTTCGGCGCGGCCCTGGTCGTAGTAGCCAAAGCTCCACAGGATGCTGATGCCCACCAGGTTTTGCTTGAGCTCGTAGGCCGAGCGCATGTGCGAGCCGGCCAGGAAGCCCAGGCCGCCGGAATAGGTTTTCAGGGCTTGGTCGACGGCGAATTCCATCGAGAAATACGCGGCGGCCGTCTTGTACTTGGCGGCCGGGGCGTAGGGTTTGAAAGTGAAAGCCATAAGAATTGCGGGGCGCGGGCTGCCGCCGGCGCCGGAACGGAAATATGGGGTGAAAATGGGGTGCTAACCCTTGGGCCGCACGTGGTTGTGGCCGCAAGGTCAGAAGCATTCGGCAAAAAAATACAAATTTTCTGGGCGGGGAAGTTATTTGGGCAAACGTTAGCCTTGTTCAAGTGCTACGTTGTCAATGATATAGGCCTTGGGTTTTTGGGAAAGGACTGCCTTCCGGCGGGGAACCTCACGGGACCCCTGTGGGGCGGCCCCTCTCCAGAAGAGAGGGGAGCCGAACGAAAGGGGTATTTGGACGAAAGGACATTTGATAAACTGCCCGCAGCCGTTACTTTGGGGCTTGTGTATTCCATTTTGCCTTATTTTTCTTGCAGATGAGATTATCGTACTTACCCCGGTTGGTGGCCGCCGTTTTGGCTTTGTCGGCCACTTTGCCCGCGGCGGCCCAGGCGGGCCGCGCTGCCAGCAGCACCAGCGCCAAAGCCAAAACGGCGGCCGGCGTGCGCATCGACCCCACGTTTTGGTGGGTGGGGATGAAGAATCCCAAACTTCAGCTGCTGGTGAACAGCCCCGGCGTTGGGGCCAGCACGGCCACGCTGGCTACTTATCCGGGGGTGACGCTGGAGAGCGTGCAGAAGCTGGAAAGCCCCAATTACCTGGTGGTCAATTTGGTTATCAGTCCCGAGGCCAAGCCTGGGCAGTTGAAGCTGGAATTTAAGGGCGGCGAAAAGCTGGCTTATGCCTACGAGCTGCGCGCCCGCAACACCGACCCGCAGCGCACGCAGGGCCTCACGCAGGCCGATTTTATTTACATGCTGATGCCGGACCGTTTCGCGAACGGCGACCCGAAAAACGACGTGGTGAAAGGCACCCGCGTCGACCACGTGGCCCGCGACTCGATGTATGCCCGCCACGGCGGCGACCTGCGGGGCATCGAGAACCATTTCGATTACATTAAGCGGCTGGGGGCCACGGCCATCTGGCCCACGCCGGTGGTGGAGAACGACATGCCCAAGGCCAGCTACCACGGCTACGCGGTGACGGACTGCTACAAAATCGACCCGCGCTACGGCACCAACGACGAATACGTGCAGTTTGTGAAAGCCGCGCACGGCCAGGGCCTGAAAGTGGTGCAGGACATCGTGCTCAACCACTGGGGCAGCTACCACCACTTGTTTCTGGACAAGCCGGCGGCCGACTGGTTTCATGCCTTTCCGACCTTCACGCGCAGCAACTACAACGCCTTCGCCCTGAACGACCCGCACGGCTCGAAGCGGGACCGGATGCTGGAAAACGACGGCTGGTTTGACACGACCATGCCGGACGTGAACCAGCGCAACCCGCTGGTGGCTACTTATCTGATTCAGAACTTCTTGTGGTGGGTGGAATCGACGGGTTTGGATGGCTACCGCATCGATACGTACCCGTATTCTGACCCGGCTTTTTTGATGGCCTGGGGCAAGGCCGTTGGGGAAGAGTACCCGAAATTGGCCCTTTTTGGCGAGGCCTGGGAAGGCACGGAGGCGGAGCAGGCATTTTTTGCGCAGAACATTCTGCCGCCGGTTGACGGCTTTAAATCGAACCTGCCGGGGCTGCTCGATTTTCAAATCTGCTTCGCCATCGGCGACGCGCTGAAGGAGGAAAACGGCGATTTGAGCAAGCTGTACCACGCCTTGCAGGCCGACTGGCTGTATACCGACGCGTCGCGCAACGTGCCGTTTCTCGACAACCACGACATGAGCCGGTTTTATTCGGTTATCGGCGAGAATTTCGACAAGTACAAGATGGGCATTGCCTGGCTGCTGACTTTGCGCGGCACGCCGCAGCTGTATTACGGCACGGAGGTGCTGATGAAGAACTTTTCGAACCCCGACGGCAAGGTGCGCGCGGACTTTCCGGGCGGCTGGGCGGGCGACAAAACCAACTACTTTGCGGCCCGCTCGGGGCCAGCCGGCGCGGCGTTCGACTACGTGAGCAAGCTGGCCAATTACCGGAAAGCGCACCCGGTGCTGTCGGGCGGCAAGCTGATGCAGTTTATTCCGCAGGACGGCGTGTACACGTATTTTCGCTACAACGAGGGCGGCGAGTGCGTGATGGTTATCGCCAACAATACGAAGGAGGAGAAAACAGTGGACGGCACGCGCTTCGCGGAGCGCACCGGCGGGTTTTCGTCGGGCGTGGAGGTGGTGAGCGGGGCGGCGGTGGCGGATTTGAAGACGCTGCGGGTGCCGGCGCACACGGCCTGGGTGGTGGAATTGCGCAAGTAGCGCAAGGTTGCGCGGGGTAAAAAGGGGTTTCGCAAAAGCACTTGCGTCGTAACTTCACTTACAGCAGTTTCATCAACGGTGTACGACTTTCCGCCCGGGAACCTCACCCCCGACCCCGGTTCGCTTGAAGCGCGAAGCCCAAAGAGAGGGAGAGCCGGAAGAAAGATTATACCGTTGATAAAACCCCTGTAACCGGCGCGACAACCTCGCGAAACCTCTTTTTACCCCGCGTAACCTTGCGCTTATGACTGACCTGACCGACCAAATAGCCATTGTTTCGGGCGCGAGCCGGGGCATTGGCAAAGCCATTGCGCTGCTGCTGGCCATGCAAGGCGCCAAGGTGGTGGCCGTGGCGCGCAGCGAAGACGAGCTGGCCGAGCTCACCACCAAAACGCAGGGCCTGGGCATCGTGGCCGACGTGGCGGACGAGGCCGACGCCCGGCACGTAGCGGAGGAAACCCTGCGGCGCTTTGGCCGCCTCGACATCCTGGTGTGCAACGCCGGGGTGGGTTCTTTTAACGAGCTGGAGCACTTCGACAGCGCCGAGTGGGACCGGATATTTGACACGAACGTGAAGGGCACTTTTCTGCTCTGCAAAGCCGTGGTGCCGCATTTCAAGGCCCAGCACCGGGGCCACATCGTGGGCATTGCCTCGGATGTGGCGCGGCGCACGTTTGCGCACGGCACGGCCTACGGGGCCAGCAAATGCGCCCAGGACGCGGTGCTGGCCAGCCTGCGCAAGGAAGTGCGGGCGCACGGCGTGAAGGTGAGCACCATTTATCCGGGGTTGGTCGATACGTACTTCAACGACACCACGCCCGGCAGCGCGGAGGCCGAAAAAACGCACCTGCGGCCCAGCGACATTGCCCAGGCCGTGCGCTACGTGCTGGAGGCGCCGCCCCACGTGGTGGTGGACGAGCTGATGCTGCACCCGCTCACGCAGGAATGGTAACGCTTTGCTTAATGAGGAATGAGGAGTGAGGAGTGAAGAATGAGGAATTTTTCTTGTTGAGGCAATTATTCATTCCTCATTCTTCATTCCTCATTAAGCAAAGCGTTATCTTGCCGCACCATGAAAAAACTGTTGCTGGCCGGCGGCCTCCTCTCCTTGGCTGCTTTCTCTTTGCCCAACCCGCCCGTGGACCACAAATACACCCCTGCCAACGACCCCAACACGACGGCGGAAGTGCCCCAGGACCATAAGCTCGTCATTTACCAGTTGATGACGCGCCTGTTTGGCAACAAGGTGGCGCTGAACAAGCCTTATGGCACGATTGGCGAGAACGGCTGCGGCAAGTTCAACGACGTGACCGACAAGGCGCTCGACGAAATTAAGAAGCTGGGCGTGAGCCACGTGTGGTACACCGGTGTGATTGAGCACGCCACCATGACGGACTACACCGCCCAGGGCATTCCGCCCGACGACGCGGACGTGGTGAAGGGCCGGGCGGGCTCGCCCTACGCCATCAAGGACTACTACGACGTGGACCCGGACCTGGCGATGGTGGTGAAAAACCGCATGTCGGAGTACGAAGCCCTCATCAAGCGCACCCACGACCACGGGCTGAAGGTGCTCATGGACTTCATTCCGAACCACGTGGCGCGCTCTTATAAGTCGGACGCCAAGCCGCTGGGCGTGGTTGACCTGGGCGCGGTGGACGACAAAACCAAGGCCTTCGCGCCCAACAACAACTTTTATTACCTGCCCGGCAA
Organism: uncultured Hymenobacter sp.; assembly: GCA_964242365.1. GTDB lineage: Bacteria > Bacteroidota > Bacteroidia > Cytophagales > Hymenobacteraceae > Hymenobacter. The sequence continues at coordinate 4,678 of CAXTCS010000028.1, forward strand.
AAGCTTTGTGGTGCCCGCCGGCTACAACCCGCTGGGCGCGCTGAAAGGCCCGCGCGAAGACGGCAAGTACTTCGAAGTGCCGGCCAAGGCTACGGGCAACGACGTTTTTTCGGAGGCGCCGAAAGTCGACGACTGGTTCGAAACCATCAAGCTGAACTACGGGGTGGATTACCAGAACGGCCGCGCGACGCACTTCGAAACGGTGCCCGACACGTGGAAAAAGATGCGCGACATTCTGGTGTACTGGGCCGGGAAAAACGTGGACGGTTTCCGCTGCGACGTGGCCGAGATGGTGCCGGTCGAGTTCTGGGCCTACGTCATTCCGGAGGTGAAAAAGGTGAAGCCCGACATCGTTTTCATCGCCGAAGCCTACAATCCGAAGGAGTACCGGACGTACCTCGACAAGGGAAAATTCGACTACCTCTACGACAAAGTAGGCCTCTACGACGGCCTGCGCAAGCTGATGCGCCAGGAAGGCACCACGGAGGACATTACCAAGGTGTGGAAGGAGGAGAGCAACGGCTTCTCGTCGCACATGCTGCGGTTTTTGGAAAACCACGACGAGCAACGCATTGCCTCCAAGGAGTTTGCCGGCGACCCGCGCCGCGCCGTTCCGGCCATGACGGTGGCCGCTACCCTGGCTTCGGGGCCGGTGATGCTGTACTTTGGCCAGGAGGTGGGCGAGCCCGCCAACGGCGCGGAAGGCTTCAGCGGCGAGGACGGCCGCACCTCGATTTTTGACTACTGGGGCGTGCCCGAGCACCAGCGCTGGATGAACCAGGGCAAGTTTGACGGGCCCCGGCTGAGCCCGGAGCAAAAGAGCCTGCGCGACTTTTACACCCGCCTGCTGAACGTGGCCAGCACCAGCGAAGCCATCCGCAAGGGCCGCTTTTATGAGTTGCAGGACGCGAACAACCTGGGCAAGGAGTACAACCAGCGCCACTTGTATGCTTACCTGCGCTTTACGGACAAGCAGCAGGTGCTGGTCGTGGTCAATTTCAGCGCCGACAAAACCTACCGGCCCGTCCTGAACCTGCCCGTGGAGGCGCTGACGGCCATGGGCCTCAACGCCAAAAAGTTCTATACCTACACCGACCTTCTCAACCCCGAAGAGCCGCGCAACGCCCTCAACCTGACGCTGGCCCCGCTTTCGGCTTATATTTTTGAGATAAAGCCCCGGTAACGTTGCCGTAGTACGCAGGCGAACCCCTAAATTTGAAGGCCGCGCCGCTCCCGCCACCGGGGGCGCGCGGCCTTCACTCTTTTCCGTCTTCCAATGGCAGCCCCCACCGCTGTACCCACCACCAGCACAAGCATCAAGCCCCGCCTCAGCTTCTGGCAAATCTGGAACATGAGCTTCGGCTTTCTGGGCATTCAGTTTGGCTTCGCGCTGCAAAATGGCAACATGAGCCGGATTTTTGAAACTATGGGGGCCAAAGAAGACAAGTTGGCTTTTTTATGGCTGGCCGCGCCTGTTACGGGCCTTCTGGTGCAACCCATTATTGGGTACATGTCGGACCGCACTTGGAGCCCCCGCTGGGGCCGAAGGCGCCCATTTTTTTTGGTTGGCGCTATTTGTGCCTCGCTGGCGCTGCTGGTGATGCCCAATGTATCGGCCCTTTGGATGGCAGCAGGTATGCTCTGGATTATGGATTCGAGCATTAACATTTCAATGGAGCCGTTTCGGGCCTTGGTCGGCGACCTGCTGCCAAGCAGCCAGCGTACGACTGGCTTTGGGGCGCAAACGTTTTTCATCGGCATTGGGGCCGTTGTGGGGTCTTTGCTACCAGTCATTTACACCAAGTTCTTCCACGTTTCCAACGTAGCTCCGGCCGGTCAGATTTCGCTTTCGCTGAAATATGCTTTCTACACCGGGGGCATGGTGTATTTCATCGCTGTGCTGTGGACGGTGGTGACAACTCGTGAATATCCGCCAGCAGATATGGCTGCTTTTGAAGAAGAAAAACGCAACAGCGGAGGATTCTGGCAAGGCATCCGCGAATCGTTTGCAGGTTTAACAACCATGCCGCAGACGATGCGCCAGTTGGCCGTAGTGCAGTTTTTTAGTTGGCTGGCGTTGTTTTCAATGTGGATTTACGCGACTCCCGCCATTACCAGTCACATCTACCATACTACCGACCCAACTTCTAAGATTTACAACGAAGGTGCCGACTGGTGGAACGTGTGTCAGAGTGTTTATAACGGCATATCCGCCGTGGCCGCTTTGGGCTTACCCCTTATTGCTCGCGCTACCAGTCGAAGGGTGACCCACCTGATTTGCTTAGTGGCAGGCGGAATAGGCTTGATTTCAATCTATTTCATTGGAGCGGTACCAGTCGAAAATTACATCATCAACGCTGACTTGGGTTTTGCTGGCAGCATTCACCTCCGCACCGTTGAGCTGCTATTGTTGCTGCCCATGATTGGCGTTGGCATTGCGTGGGCCTCCATCTTATCCGTGCCTTATGCCATGCTGGCCGGTGCCCTGCCTACCAATAAAATGGGGTACTATATGGGCGTTTTCAACTTCTTTATAGTGCTGCCGCAAATGGTAGCTGGAGTTACCCTAGGATTTTTTACCAAGCAGGTTTTTCATAATAATGCAGCCCTAACGCTTGTGCTCGGCGGGTGCTCAATGATAATTTCGGGATTTTTGACGCTTCGCGTCAACGACAATGACGACATTCACCTGCCATTGAAAGAGCCCGCCGAAACCTTGGGCTACGACGCGCTGGCTCCGGCCAACCCGCAGGCATAACCAAACTGATTAGGACCCGAAAAAGGCCCTTTCCTGCGAGGGAAAGGGCCTTTTTTGGGATTGGGCTACGTCCGACATCAGCTTTTGATAATCATCTCGGCCACCTCGCGGCCGGTGGCCAGCGCGGCGTTTAGCGACGGGTAGGCAGCCCAGTCGCCGCAGCGGTAAAGGGTTTCGGCCAGCTTCAGGGGGTGGTGCGCGGCTTGGCCGGCCAAGTACACGGGCAGCGCCGCCGCGATGCGGTAGCTGCGCAGGTGCTGCCACTGCCGCGCGGCCGGCCCAAACCACGCGGCCAGCTCTTGGCGCACGCCGGCGGTGAGCTCGGCCTCGCTCAGGCTGCGCTCGCCGTGGGTGCTGACGGATACGAGGGCCCGGCCGGCGGGCGCGTAGGCGCCGCTCACATCGGCCGGGAAGCTGACGTTGTGGGCCAGGGCGCCGGGCGCCGCGTTCAGGCGCAGGAGTTTGTCATTGCGGCCCGGCGAGTGGCCGCCCTCGGTGGCGAAATAGGTGCAGGTGGTGAGGCGGGCAGCGGTGGAAAAACCGGCGGCCTCGTGGAGGCCGGCCGCGTCGTCGGGGTTGCCGCTGCGGCCGGCCAGCAGGCGCAAGGCCATCAGTCCGTCGGTGGCCAGCACCACGGCCGCCCCGTCGAGCACCTGGCCCGAGGTCAGGCGCACCTGGGTGCCGTCGACGACGGCCGCTACGGGCGTGTTCAGACGCACGGCATCGGCGGGCAGGCGGGCGGCCAGCTGCTCGGGCAGCTGCTGCATGCCCAGGGCGGGCACGGCCGCTTCGCCCGTCACGAACTGCTGGAACACGAACTCGAAGAAATTGCTGGCCGTGGTCAGCTCCCTATCGAGAAAAACGCCGCCAAAAAACGGCTTGAAAAACGTGTCTATCATCTGCTCGCTCCAGCCGTAGCGCCGCAGGAAACTGAGGGTGTCGGTGGCCGGCCGGGCCAGCAGCGCTTCGGGCGTGTGCCTGAGCACGTGCCGCACCAGGCTGAGAACGCGCACCTTATCGGGCAGGCTGCCGATGGGGGCGGTCAGGGCCGAGAAGGCGGCCAGGGGGCGTTGCAGGGGGTTTTGCAGGGTGGTTTCGCAGCCGTCGGCCAGCCGGATGACGGCGCCGGAGCGAAAGGCTTTGAGGTTGAGGGCGCGGTAATCGAAAATGCGCCGGGCCTCGGGGTAGTTGGTGAGCAGCACCTGAAAGCCGCGGTCGAGCCGAAAGCCGTCGGTGGTGAGGTCGGTGCGCACGCGGCCGCCCACGGCGTCGGCGGCATCGAGCAGGAGCACGGGCCGGCCGGCGCGGTGCAGCCAGGTGGCGCAGGCCAGGCCCGCCATGCCCGCGCCGATGATGATGGTAGGTTTGGAAATGTCAGTCATGAGTGTAGTGTGAATCAGCCAGCCCTGCGCCCGAAGCAAATGACGGCACCTGCCGTGCTAAAAAGCGCGGAATTTTTGTATAATGAGGAGGTTTATATGGATTCTATACGCAAAAATAGCTATAAAGGCCATTTTTAATTTACCCTTTTAAAACAGCTTGGGCATCTTGTGCTCCCGCCATTTTTTGCGCGTTTTCATGGTCCAGAACTCGGCCACGCCGTCGCGGCGCAGGCTGAGCTGCCAGGCGCCCAGGGGCTGGCCCAGGCGGTAGCCGGTGGCCTGGTCCTGGGGGTATTTTTGCTTGATGATTGCGTAGTCGGCGGGGGTAATGTCCTGGCCGATTGTGCCGTGGCAGCGCAGGCAGAGGCGGTTGTTGAGCACGATGGGGCGCTGGTAGAAGAAGACTTCCTGCGACATGCGCTTGACGGTGCGGGTGGTGTCGGGACGCATTTCTTCGGGCAGCAAAATGCCCTGGTTGGCCGGGTTGCGGGGCCGCTCGCTCACGCGGCGGGCCGTGGCTTTGAGCACGCCGGCCAATGAATCGACGAAAGAATAGGTTTCGGGCCGGCAAAACGCGGCGGCGCGCGCCACGCCGCCGGCGGCCAGCTCGCGGGTCAGGGTCTGGCGCAGCAGGGTGTCGGCGGTGGCGGTGAGGGAGTCGCCGGCCCAGCGGGCGGCGTTCAGCAAGTCTTTGGGCATGATGCGCTTGACCTCCCAGTTTTCGGCCTCGATGCCGATGCGCTTGCTGTCTTTCAGGTGCTCAATCTGGTCGGGGCGGCAGGCGGTGGCGGCCAGCACCAGGGCCAGCAAGGGGCCGAAATATGCCTTCATGCGGGCGGCCGTCGGGCGCTTCGGGCTGATATTTTGCAACGGGTTTTTCAAAATCAAGAGAGATGTACCAATGCCGAACGCGCCGGAGTGCGCGTCTACATCAGGTAGGCTTTTAGGGCTGCGTAATCAACCGCCAACGGCACGCTTCGTTTGGGGCGGCCTTGGAGCGCGCGCACGACTTCGGGCAGCGCGATGGCGTGGCCGAGGACGGGCTCGACCACGGCGGGAAACTTGACGGGGTGCGCCGTGGCCAGCAAGAAGCCCGGCGCGGCCGGATGCTGGGCCTGGTAGCGGCGCAGCGCCGCGTAGGCCACGGCCCCGTGCGGGTCGAGCAAGTACCGGCTTTCGGCCCAAACGGCGCGGATGGTGGCCACGGTGTCGGCATCGCTCACGGTGTCGGCGCTGAGGGCGGCCCGCATTTTTTGCAGGTCGTGGCCGAACAGCTCCAGGATGCGCGCGAAATTGCTGGGGTTGCCCACGTCCATGGCGTTGGAGAAGGTGGGCACGGCGGGCCGGGGCGTGAAGGTGCCGGTGCGCAGGTAGGCCGGCACGGGCTCGTTGGCGTTGCAGGCCGCAATGAAATGCCCCAGCGGCAGGCCCGACGCCTGGGCCAGCAGCCCGGCGCACAGGTTGCCGAAGTTGCCGCTCGGCACGGCCACCACGGGCGGCGCGGCCGCGGCCGGCCACTGCTGCCAGGCAAAGCAATAGTAGAGCTGCTGCGGCAGCCAGCGGGCCACGTTGATGGAATTGGCCGAGGTGAGGAAGCGGCGGCGCGCCAGCTCGGGGTCCAAAAAGGCCTCTTTTACCAGGGCCTGGCAATCGTCGAAGGTGCCGCTTACTTCCAGCGCCGTGATGTTTTGGCCGAGGGTGGTGAGCTGCTGCTCCTGCACCGGGCTGACTTTGCCCGACGGGTAGAGAATGACGACTTCGACGCCCGGCACGCCCAGAAAGCCGCTGGCCACGGCCCCGCCGGTGTCGCCGGACGTGGCCACCAGCACCGTGACGGGCGGCGTGTCGCCGCGCCGGGCGAAGTAGCCCAGGCAGCGGCTCATGAAGCGGGCGCCCACGTCTTTGAAGGCCAGCGTGGGCCCGTGAAACAGCTCAAGCGCCGCCACGTCCGGCGCCACCGGCACCAGTGGAAACTCAAAATTCACGGCCTCGGCGCAGATTTCGTGCAGGTCGGCTTCGGGAATGGCGGCGCCCACGTAGGGCCGCATCACGTTCAGGGCCACGGTGGCCTGGCGCAGGCCGCGCAGCTCGCGCAGGAAATCGGGCGAGAACTTGGGGATGGTTTCGGGGAAGTACAGGCCGCCGTCGGGCGCCTGCCCGGTGATGGTGGCCGTGCGGAAATCGACCGGCGGCGACTGGTGGCGGAGGCTGTAGTATTTCATGTGGGTTTGGTGCTTGAAGGAGAACGTCCGGCGGGAAGACGTCTGGCGGGAGAACGTCATGCGGGAAGACGGTCATGCAGAGCGCAGCGAAGCATCTTTACCGCTTCGTTGGGCCGATTGGATTACTGTTGAGGTAAAGATGCTTCGCTGCGCTCTGCATGACGTTCCTTAGTATCTCTGCATGACGTTCTTTAAAACCCCTACGATTCAGAAATTACCCGAGCGCCTTGCTGGCCCACCGGGCCGACGTAGACGTTGAACTCAATGCCCAGCCCGGCGAATACGCGGCCCATGGCCGCGCCCACGGCGTGGGCGGTTTCTTCGGTCTTATTCAACATGAAAATCGATGGGCCGGAGCCCGAAATACCGCCTCCGATGGCCCCGGCGGCCAGGGCGCGGGCGCGGGCTTCGGCCAGGCCGGGAATGAGGGCGGCCCGCGCCGGCTCGATGATGTAGTCGTCGATTGAGCGGCCAATCAACTCGTAATCAGCCGTTAGAAAGCCGGCTACCAGGCCGGCTACGTTGGCCCACTGGCGCACGGCCAGGGCCAGGGGCACGGCGGCGGGCAGCACCTTTCGCGCGTCTTTGGTTTTCACCTCAATCTGCGGGTGCACCACGGCCACCCACAGGGGCGGCGCGGCCAGCGCCACGATGTCGAGCGCCGGTTCGAGGGCCCGCACGACCGTAAATCCCCCAAAAATGGCGGGCGCGATGTTGTCGGCGTGGCGGGCGCCGGACGCGACGGCCTCGCCCGCCATCGCAAACCCAACCAGCTGTATCTTACTGAACCGGTTGTCCAGCAAGGCGTTGGCGGCCACCACGGCGCCCACGGCGCTGGCCGCGCTGCTGCCGACGCCGCTGCCCGGCCTGATGCCTTTGGTGATTTCGAGGTCGAAGCCCATTGGTTCGGGCACTTCGTGCAGCAGGGCCAGCAGGGCCACGCCGGCCACGTTGTGGGCGGGGTCGGTGGGCAGGCCGTAGGCGTCGAGGTGCCGGATGCGCACGCCGGGTTCGGTACTGTGGGTGAGGCGGATGATGTCGTAAGGGGCGGTCAGGGCGAGGCCAAACACATCGAAGCCGCAGCCGAGATTGGAAAGTGTAGCGGGGGAATGAACGAGAACGGACATTTTATTTAATGAGGAATGACGAATGGGGAGTGAAGAATTGGGGGATGAATAAGCCATTCGGGCAAGCCGAATAATTCTTCATTCCTCATTCTTCACTCCTCATTTTTTAAAGCCGGGCGGCGCGGATAATGTCGGCGAATACGCCCGAGGCGGTGACTTCGGCGCCGGCGCCGGCGCCTTTCACCACCAACGGCTGCTCGACGTAGCGGTCGGTGTGGAAGAGGACGACGTTGTCTTTGCCGCGCAGGTCGTAGAGGTCGTGGCCGGGCGCGACTTGCAGCAGGCCCACGGCGGCGCGGCCGGCGGCGTAGCGGGCCACGAATTTCAGGCGCTTGCCAGCGGCCGTGGCCGCGTCGTAGAGGGACCGGAAATGGGCTTCGTGGGCCGCCATCTGGGCGTAGAAGGCGTCGACGTCGCCAGCCAGGCAGGCGGGCGGCAGGAAGGCATCGATTTCGATGTCGCTCATTTCCATCACCTGGCCGGTTTCGCGGGCGAGGATGAGGATTTTGCGGGCCACGTCGCTGCCGCTCAGGTCGAGGCGCGGGTCGGGCTCGGTGTAGCCCTCGGCCTGGGCCTGGCGCACCACCTCGGCAAAGGGCCGGGTGCCGTCGTAGTGATTGAACACGAAATTGAGCGTGCCGGAAAGCACGGCCTCCATGCGCCGCACCACGTCGCCGCTGCGGGTGAGGTCGTTGAGCGTGCCGATGATGGGCAGGGCCGCGCCCACGTTGGTTTCGAACAAGTAGCTGGCGTTGAACTCCTTCGACAGGCTTTTGAGGCGGGCGTACTGGGCGTATTCCGAGGAGGCGGCAATTTTGTTGCAGGCCACCACGGCCACGCTTTTTTCGAGCAAACCGGCGTAGATGCCGGCCGCCTCGGGGTTGGCCGTGACGTCGACGAAGATGGAGTTGCGCAGGTTGCGGCCGATGATGAGCTGCGTAAACTCGGCCAGGGTTTGGGCGGGCGCGGCGGCCAGCTCATCGGGCCAGGCGGTCAGGTCGAGGCCGTCTTCGTTCACCAGGCAGTGGCGGCGGTTGGCAATGGCCACCACGCGCACCTGCAAACCAAGCTTTTCCAGCAGGTGGGCTTGCTGGCGGGCGAGCTGTTCGAGCAGCTTGCGGCCCACGTTGCCCGGCCCCAGAATGAACAGGTTCACTTGCTTCACGGTGGCCTCGAAAAAGGCTTCGTGCAGCACGTTGATGGCCTTGCGCACGTCGGCGGCGCGGATGACGGTGGAGATGTTTTTCTCCGAAGCGCCCTGCGCGATGGCCCGGATGTTGACGCCGTTCTGGCCCAGGGCCCCAAATAGCTTGCCGCTGATGCCGGGATGGTCCTTCATGTTTTCGCCCACCAGCGCCACGATGGCCAGGCCGCGCTCGGGCCGCAGCGGCTCGATGCGGCCGGCCGCGATTTCGTGGGCAAACTCGTCGTCGACCACGGCCTGGGCCGGGGCGGTGTCCTGCTCGTTCACGCCCACGCAAATGGAGTGTTCCGACGAGCTTTGGGTGATGAGAATCACGTTGATGCGCTCCCGTAAGAGGGCCGCAAATAGCCGCTTCGAAAAGCCGGGCACGCCCACCATGCCGCTGCCTTCGAGGTTGAGCAGCGCCAGGTTGCCGATGCTGGAAATGCCCTGCACCACGGCGGCCGTGCGCGGCGGGCTCACTTCCACCAGCGTGCCGTAGTCGGCGGGGGCGAAGGTGTTTTTAATCCAGAGCGGAATGCCGCGCCGCATCACCGGCTGAATGGTGGGCGGGTAGAGCACCTTGGCGCCGAAGTGCGACAGCTCCATGGCCTCCTGGTACGAGATGCGGGCGATGGGCCGGGCGCTGCGCACGAGGCGCGGGTCGGCCGTCATCATGCCGCTCACGTCGGTCCAGATTTCCAGTTTTTCGGCCCCGAGGGCGGCGGCCAGCAGGGCGGCGGTGTAGTCGGAGCCGCCCCGGCCCAGCGTGGTGGTGGCGCCGTGGGCGTCGGCGGCAATGAAACCGGGCACCACCCAGGTTTTTGCCGGGTTTTGGGCCCCAAAATCGGCGACTTGTTTTTCGGTGGTGGCCAGGTCTACCTCGGCCTTGCCAAAGTGCGAATTGGTGCGGATGAGCTGCCGGGCATCGGCCCACACGGCGTCGAGGCCGTGCGCCTGGGCGGCGGCGGCCACCAGGCGCGACGATAGCAGCTCGCCGTAGCTCATGAGCCGGTCGAGCGTGCGATTCGACAACTCGCCCAGGGCAAAAATGCCGTCGCAGAGATGGTTAAGGTCCGCAAATTGCGAACGAATTACCTCGCTTTCGGGGCCTTGGCCGGCATTGGCCAGCAGCTCCTGAGCGGCTGTTTCGTGGCGCTCGGCTAGCTGCCGGAGGGTGTCGCGGTAGCCGGCATCGCCGGCGGCGGCGGCGCGGCCGGCGCCAATGAGCGCGTCGGTGGTGCCGCCCAGGGCCGACACGACCATCACTACTGGACCTTTTTCAACCGCCTTGGCGGCAATGGCCAGCGATTTTTGGATATTCTCGGCGGAGGCCACCGACGTGCCTCCGAATTTCAACACTTGCATAAACTCGGGCGCTCGGCGGCTGTTGGGGAATGATTCTGAATGAACGCCCGGCCTACATAGCGGTGTTTAGATTCAGTACCTTTGCAAACTACAGCCTAATTCCCGAACACCCGATGCTCGATAAACTAGAAGCCATCAGCCAGCGCTACGACAACGTGAACGCCGAACTGATGCAGCCCGACGTCATGTCGGACTTAAAACGCTACAAAGCCCTCAACAAAGAATACAAGGAACTGGGCCGGATTGTGGCCGAATACCGCAAGTACCAGGGCGTGCTCAGCAACATCGAAAACGCCCGTTTGGTGGTTTCGACTGAGAAAGACGAGGATTTCCGCCAGATGGCCAAGGACGAGCTCGACGAGCTGCAACCCGAGCAGGAGCGCCTGGAAGAGTCCATCAAGGACCTGCTGCTGCCCAAGGACCCGAACGACTCGAAGGACGTGATTATGGAAATCCGGGCCGGAGCGGGCGGCGACGAGGCGGCGCTGTTTGCCGGCGACTTGCAGCGCATGTACATGCGCTTTGCCGAAAAGCAGAACTGGAAAATGGAGCTGATTGACGCCATGGAAGGCACGGCCGGCGGCTACAAGGAAATCATCGTGGCCGTGCGCGGCGAGGACGTGTACGGCAAGCTCAAGTTTGAGAGCGGCGTGCACCGCGTGCAGCGCGTGCCGGCCACCGAAACCCAGGGCCGCATCCACACCAGCGTGGCGTCCATCGTGGTCATTCCCGAAGTGGAAGAGTTTGACATTGAGCTGAATATGGGCGATATCCGCAAGGATTATTTCTGTTCGAGCGGCCCCGGCGGGCAGTCGGTGAACACGACGTACTCGGCCGTGCGCCTCACGCACTTGCCCTCCGGCCTCGTGGCCCAGTGCCAGGACCAGAAATCGCAGCTCAAAAACTTCGACAAGGCCCTGGCCGTGCTCCGCTCCCGCGTGTACGACATGGAGCTGGCCAAAAAGAACGAAGCCGACGGCCTCGTGCGCAAAAGCATGATTGGCGGCGGCGACCGCTCGGACAAAATCCGCACCTACAACTACCCCCAGGGCCGCGTGACGGACCACCGCATCGGCTACACGGTGTATAACCTGGCCAGCGTGATGGAAGGCAACGTGGACGACTTCGTGGAGCAGCTCCGCATTGCCGAAAGCGCTGAGCGCCTACAAGAAGGCGTAACCAAGTAAGCCGCGAAGGGCCGGAAAACTCCCCTCCGTAAAAAGGAGGGGATGTTTTCGCAAAGCGAAAACGGGGGTGGTTGCAGTCGTTGCACGACACCCGAACGACACCCCAAGCCAACCTGGATACTTTTACCGTTCCGGCAGTCGTTCGGGTGTCGCGCAACGACTTTACCACCCCAATCTTGCCGGTGGCAAAATGTCCCCTCCTTAAAAATGAGGGGAGTTTTCCGTTCCCGCTCTACGCTGCCTTATGCGCTACCTTTTCCCACTGTTCCTCCTGCTGAGCTGCCTGCTCACCTTCCTACCTGGCTGCGAGCCCAAGGAGGACATGGTGCAAACTTCCGGCCGCCTGGAATTGGGGGCCGACACGGTGCTTTTCGATACGGTGTTCACCACCGTCCGCACCGTGACGAAGCGGCTGTGGGCGTACAACCGCAACAGCGGCGCGGTGAAAACAGACGTCAGCCTGGACGGGACGGCGGGCGCTACGTACTCGCTGATTATCAATGGCGACGCCCGCGCCTCGGCCCAGGGCGTCACCGTTCGGGGCAAAGACAGCCTGCTGGTGCTGGTGCGCGCCGTGCTGGGCGATAACGGCCAGGCCACGGCGGCCAAGCGCTTTTTGGTGACCGACGACGTGCATTTCCGCACCAACGGCAACGACCAAATCGCGCACCTGGTGGCCTATGGGCAGAACGCCTATTTTCACCGGGCCGACATCATCCGATTCGACACCACCTGGCCCACCGACAAGCCGCACGTCATCATCAACAGCCCGTACGCGCAGCCCGGCGGGGCCATCAACGTGGGGGTGTACGTGGCGGCCGGGGCCACGCTGCGCATTCCCAAGGGCGCCCGCATCTACTCGCACGCCGGAGCTTATTTGCAGGTCGATGGCACGCTGCGGGTGAACGACGATTTCGTGCCCGGCTCCGGCCCCACGGACACCGTGAAGTTGTCGAACCGGAACATCGTGCGGTTTCAGGGCGACCGGCTGGAGCCGTTTTATGCCGATGTGCCGGGCCAGTGGGGCGGCATTGTGTTTACCGGCAACAGCCAGAACAACAGCATTCGCTACGCGGAAATCAAAAACGCCACGTTCGGCGCGCTGCTCTACAACCCGACCGCCGCCACGCCCCACCCCAAGCTGACGCTGGAAAACACGGTCATTAAGAACATTTCCGGCGCCAATCTTTCCTTCGCCAACGCCACGGCCAGCAGCGGCGGCGGCATCCTGAGCTATTCCGGCGACGTAACGGCCACCAACTGCCTGCTCACCAACTGCGGCGAATACGCGGTGCTGGGCATTGGCGGCGGCGCCTACGACTTCAATTTCTGCACCTTCGCCAACTACACGCCGGCCTTCCACCGCGAAACCGCCTCGCTCACCTTCACCAACGAGAAGGCCACCGACGGCTCCACACCGCTGCCCCTGACGCTGAAGCTGCGCAATTCTATCGTTTGGGGCTCTTTTGAAGACGAGCTTTTCGTGAAAAACTACGCCGCCTATACTTTGCTCGACATCCGCAACTCGCTGCTGCGCACCAAAGAATACGCCGCCACGGCCGGCGTCGTGGGCGGCCCCGACGTTAATATCATCAACAAAGACCCGCTGTTCGTCAGCACCACGCTCACCGGCAGCCGCCCCGACTACCGCCTTCAGGACGCGTCGCCGGCCACCGCGCCCCGCCGCGCGCCCGCCGACCCCAGCACCGTCCCCACCCGCGACTTGCTAAATCTGCTTCGCGCCAACCTCAACGCGCCCAGCCTGGGGGCGTACGAGCACAAGTAGGCCAAATTCGGCCCCTGGCAAGTAGGCAAGAAAAAACGTCATGCAGAGCGCAGCGAAGCATCTTGCCCGCTTCGTTGACTCCATTGGATTACTTACTGCGGGCAAGATGCTTCGCTGCGCTCTGCATGACCGCCTAGCTAAACGGGTTTAACCAAATAACCTACTCGACCTGCCCGCTCGCGGCGTAGTGCAGCGTATCAAACAGCACCAGCTTTTGGGTGCCCACCACCTCGTAGCGGCGCAGCTGCCCGTTTTGCAGCTGGAAGCGCAGCTGCTTTTGGGCCGAAAACAGGGGGTTATTCTGGACGATGGTCGCGGCTACTTCCTGAGCCACCGCGCCTTGCTGCACCACCACCAGGCGGGCCACGGGCGCGTTGGGCTGGCCGGGCTGGCGGGTGTAGGTGCGGCGCAGCAGGCCGCCGGGCAGCGCCACCGAGTCGACCCGGTAAGCCCCGCGTAACGCCGCCTTGTTGATGTCGGCCTGGAAGAAAATCTGCAACTCATCGGCCCATTTCACGGCGGGCACGCGCACGGTTTCGGGGGCGCTGCCGCGCAGGCTCACGCGCTTGGTTGCGGCGGCGTGGCGCTGGGCCAGCTGCGCTACTTGTTTGGTCAACAGGCCTTTCACGTCGAAGTAAAGCGGGCGCCTAGCAATGGGCGCCGCCGGGCCGGCATCGCCGCAGCCCGCCAGCAGCCACAAGGCCAGCAAACCCACGCCCGATTTAGCCCGGTGCTTACGCATTCGGGGCGGCGGCCACGTTGCGGCGCAGCAGGCTCTGGCCCGTCATTTCGGCGGGCTGGGGCAGGCCCATCAGCGCCAGAATGGTGGGCGCCAAATCGCCCAGTTTGCCATCGGCGATGGTCCCGACGTAGTCGTTATCGGCCAGAATGCAGGGCACCAGGTTGGTGGTGTGCGCGGTGTTGGGCGAGCCGTCGGCGTTGCGCATGAACTCGGCGTTGCCGTGGTCGGCGATGATGATGCTGGCGTAGCCGGCCGCCAGCGCGGCCTCTACCACGGCCCGGGCGCAGGCATCGGTGGTTTCCACGGCCTTCACCACGGCTTCAAACACGCCGGTGTGGCCCACCATATCAGGGTTGGCGAAGTTCAGCACCACAAAATCAGCCGATTTGGCTTGCAGCTCCGGCACCAGCGCGTCGCGCAGCTCGGCGGCGCTCATTTCCGGTTGCAGGTCGTAGGTCGCCACTTTGGGCGAGGCCCGCATGATGCGCTTTTCGCCCGCAAACTCGTTTTCGCGGCCACCCGAAAAGAAGAACGTGACGTGCGGGTACTTCTCCGTTTCGGCAATGCGAATCTGGGTCTTGCCGTTGGCCGCCAGCACCTCGCCCAAGGTATTGTTGAGGTTATCTTTCTCAAAAATGGGCGTCACGCCCACAAAACTGTCGTCGTAGTTGGTCAGGGTCAGGTAGTGCAGGTTCAGCCGCTGCATCTGGAAAGCGTGCATGTCCTGCTGGGTCAGCACTTCGGTGATTTCGCGGCCCCGGTCGGTGCGAAAATTGAAGCACAGCACCACGTCGCCGTCCTGAATGGTGGCCAGCGGCTGGCCGTCGGCGCCGGTCTTCACGATGGGCTTCAGAAACTCATCCGTCACCCCTTCTTTGTACTGCTCCTGAATGGTTTGAATCAGGTTTTGCGACGCCGTGCCCACGCCGTGCACCAGCAAGTCGTACGCTATTTTCACCCGCTCCCAGCGGCGGTCGCGGTCCATGGCGTAGTAGCGGCCCACCACCGAGGCGATTTTGGCCCCGCTGCGTTCCAGCGATTCTTCCAGTTCGTTCACGTAGCGCACGCCGCTTTTGGGGTCGGTGTCGCGGCCGTCGGTGAAGGCGTGCACGAACACGCGCCGCACGCCCGCTTCGTGGGCAATGGTGCACAGGGCCTTCACGTGGTCGATGTGCGAATGCACGCCGCCGTCCGAGAGCAACCCGATGAGGTGCAGCGGCTTGTCGTTGGCAATGGCATACTCAAACGCTTTCACCAGCGCCGGCATTTGCCCCAGTTTCCGCTCGCGGATGGACTTGCCGATGCGCACCAGTTCCTGGTCGACCACGCGGCCGGCCCCGATGTTCATGTGCCCCACTTCCGAATTGCCCATCTGGCCCTCGGGCAGGCCCACCGCCTCGCCCGACGCTTGCAACGTGCTGTGCGGGAAGCGCTGCAACAGCTCGTGGAAGAACGGCGTATTAGCCGCGTCAACCGCCGATGATGCCGTATTCGGAGCAATTCCCCACCCGTCCAGAATTACCAACAAAACCTGTTTCGTCATGCCGCAAAGATACGGCGGCCCCGCGCACGGGGTGAAAATTATCTACCTTCACCGCAACTTTAACCGGTTGTTTCTTTGAGCCGACCCGGCGTACAAGCCGGCGTTTTTTCACTTCCTGGCACCATTTTAGCATAGAATTCGACGCGTATGACGCATTTATTACCCCATAAACAATGAAACGCTATTTCATTAGGACCTTATTTTTAAGCTGGCTATTCCTGTTCGGTGCCGGCGCGGCCCACGCGCAGGCCGATAACCTGGGGGCGGTTCGCTCGGCGCTGCGCAATGGCTCCTCCCGCGAGCTTTCGCAGTATTTTGCCGCCACCGTTGAGATTGGTTTCGACGGCGACAAGCAAGGCTACAACGCCACCCAGGCCGAAATTGTCATCAAGGACTTCTTCGCCAAAAACACGCCCAGCGGCTTCGACTTTATTCACCAGGGCGAAAGCCAGGAGCACATTCAGTACGCCATTGGCCGCTACGCCGGCCGCAACGGCACCTACCGCGTGTTTGTGAAGCTGAAACCTTCGCACGGCGCGCCGGTGATTGACACGCTCGACTTCACCAAAGAATAATACTTCACAATAAAATAACATTAGCCCCGGCCCCACAGGTTGGGGCTTTTTTTGGGTCGGCCGTTCTGCCAATCGTTCTTTTTATTCGCAAGGGCAAGGGCCGTACCTTTGCGCCGTGCAAAACCCTACTACTGCCTATCTCACGCCCGACGCCCTGACCACCTTCATCCGCACGGCCCTGGCCGAGGACGTGGGCGACGGCGACCACTCGGCCCTGGCCGCCATTCCGGCCGACGCCCGCAACCGGGCGCACTTGCTGGTGAAGGGCGAAGGCATTTTGGCCGGCATGGCCCTGGCCCCGCTGATTTTCAAGGAGGTAGACACCGCCCTGCACATGACGGCGCTGCTCGCCGACGGCGCGCCCGTGAAGCACGGCGACCTGGCCTTCACCGTCGAAGGCCCCGCCCGCAGCATCCTCACGGCCGAGCGGCTGGTGCTCAACTGCATGCAGCGCATGAGCGGCATCGCCACCTACACCGCCCACCTGAATACGCTGCTGGCCGGCACCACGGCCAAGCTGCTCGACACCCGCAAAACCACGCCCAATTTCCGCCTCTGCGAGAAGTGGGCCGTGCTCATCGGCGGCGGCGTGAACCACCGCTACGGGCTGTTCGACATGATTATTCTCAAAGACAACCACGTCGATTACGCCGGGGGCGTGGCCCAGGCCATCGCCGCCACGCACGCCTACCTGGCCCAAACCGGCCGGCAGCTGCCCATCGAAATCGAAACCCGCTCGCTGGCCGAAGTGCAGCAGGCGCTCGACGCGGGCGGCATCGACCGCATCATGCTCGACAACATGAAACCCGCCCAGCTGCGCGAGGCCGTGGCCCTCATCGCCGGCCGCTTCCCCACCGAAGCCAGCGGCGGCATCACCGAGCAAACCATTGCCGAAGTGGCCCGCACCGGCGTCGATTACATTTCGGTGGGTGCCCTCACGCACTCCGTCAAGAGCCTGGATTTGAGCTTGAAAGCATATTAATTTAGTGGTTAGCGGTTAATGATTAGTGGTTAATGACGGGTGTATTCTGCTCTTAAAACCACTACTAACCACTAATCACTCATCACTAACCACTAAAATGAACCAACCCAACCAACGGGGCGGAGGCGGTGGCTTCCGCCAGGCGCAGCAGGCCTCGCCGCTGGCCATTCGCACCAAGAAAACCCAGTTCGACACCAACACCTACACCCGCCTGGCCATGGCCGAGGTGTGGAAAAAGGACTGGGTGTACGCCCTGATTCCGTTCGCCATTGGCTTGCTGCCGGCCATTTTCGTGCATTCGTGGTGGTGGCTGGCACTGGCCGTGCTGCTCACGCTGCTGTTCGTGCTGTTCCGCTCGGCCCAGGTTACGGGCGTGACCCAGATGGAGCAGAGCAAGCCGCTGTTTGAGCGCATGAATTTTGAGATGGACCAGAAGCAGTTATTGCTGCGCGTAGGGCCCGAAAAAGCCATGCAGTTGACCTGGGACATGATAGCCCGCGCCCGCCGCGACGCCGATGCCTACCTGCTGTACCTCAAGCCCGGCACCCCGCCCGAAGGCCTGGCGCCGTGGCGCCTGTGGCTGGCGCGCACGTTCGACGTGCCGGTGTTTTTACATTTGCCCCTGCGCATCTTCAATTCGCCCAACGATTTGAAGCTGTTTGAAGCCCTGTTGCGCCGCAAAAACCTCTTGCCGGCCGAGGCCGGCGCCGCCACCGTATAAGCCAACCCGGCGGCCCGCCGGCGGCCTCTGTTTTAAGGGCCTTTTTGGGGTCGTTGCTTTTCTTTGAATTTCTTACCCTGCTAATTTTACCCCGATGAAATTGACCCACCCCTTGTTGCTGGCCGTGGCCACCGCTTCGCTGGCCCTCACTTCGTGCAGCAGCGAGCCTTCCGACTGGCGCCCCGGCGAAAAAGTATCCGTCGACCTTGTCGAGCCCGGCACCCGCGCCAGCGACGATTTTGACCACAGCGTGCCCTCGGGCTCGGTCGAAAACCAGCAAACCGACGTCGCCAAGGCCGCCCGAGCCGCCAACTCCGCTCCCGCCCCCGTTCCGTCGGCCGAGTCGGCCATCTCGGCCAATGCCGAAGTAGGCATGCGCATGCGTGGCCGGCTAAACGACGCCGGCAAATCGGGCCAGGCCGATACGGCCGAAAACGGCCACCAGATTCAGCGCTAAGCCGCCAGTTTTTTTGTAAAACCACGAGTGGCAGCTTTGCCCGCCAGCTGGCGGCAGCAAAGCTGCCGCTTCGCGTCTGTGGGCGGGGCACTTCATTTTTGAATGAAGAATGAAGCGTGAGGAATGAAGAATTGGCTACCCTAGCCAAAACCATTCCTCATTCCTCATTCCTCATTCCTCATTCTTCCTTGCATGGGGTTTGCTATTTTTCTGCTGCTGCTGACGGTGCTGGGCGCGGGCGCCGCCGCCGCCTGGGTGCCGGTAGCGCGGGGCAGCCAGTGGCTGAAGCCGCTGCTGGCCTTCAGCGGCGCGTATTTGTTCACGCTCACCGTCACGCACATCCTGCCCGAGGCGTTGCAGCTGCTGCCCGCGCACCCCGAGCGGGTGGGCTACTGGGTGCTGGCCGGCTTTTTTGGGCAGCTCCTGCTCGAAGTGCTTTCGCAGGGCGTCGAGCACGGGCACGTGCACCACGAGGCCGCCCACAGCCCGCACGACGGGCCGGGCCGGGTGCCGTTTTTGTTGCTCGGGGCGCTGGTGGTGCATTCCTTCCTCGAAGGCAGCATCCTGGTCCGCACCCCGGAAGCCGGCCAGATGAGCCGGAATTTCTACGCCATCGTGGTGGGCGTGGCCCTGCACCACATGCCGGCGGCGTTTGCGCTGGCCACCCTGCTGCGGCTGCGGCTGGGCAGCTTCCAGCGGGTGTGGCCGGGCCTGCTGGTCTTTGCGCTGGCCTCGCCGGTGGGCATCCTCATCAGCAATTACGTGGTGCTATCGAAACTGCTCAACAGTGGCTTGTACGCGGCATTGTTGGGCCTGGTAGCCGGCAATTTCCTGCACGTTTCCACCACCATCCTGTTCGAAACCAGCCCCGAACACCGCCTCAACTGGCCCAAACTAGGCGCCACGCTGGCCGGCCTCCTGCTGGCCCTGGCCGTAGCTTAAATCAATTAACAATTGACATTTAACAGTGAGCAATGAGGAGCGTGTCATTGCGAGGAGGCACGACGAAGCAATCCGTCCTGTCCTCAGCGACTACCCTCCTAATGTGACAAGCCCCGGCCCTGCCCAAAAAGGAAGCTTTTTCCGGTCCCAGAACAGCGCGTGTCGCAATTTAGGGCGAGTCGCTTAGACCAGGACGGATTGCGTCGTCGTACCTCCTCGCAATGACCATTCCTCATTCCTCATTCTTCATCAAGCCGCAGGCGTCATTGCCAACTGACTTCCTCCAGCGGCCCGGTGCCACGCAGGAAATCTTCCAGCTGGCGGGCCCTGGCCGTTTCGTAGGCCAGCGTAGCCTGGAGGCGCACCAGCCGCTGGCGCATGGCCAGGATGACATCGAGCGCCTCCGGGGGCAGGCCCAGCTCGTGGTGGAGGCGGGCCAGGCGGGGCAGGTCGTCGGGCTCGTCGATGATAACGGTTTCGGGCGCAGAGGCGGGGCGCAACAGGCCGGCTTGCAAAAAATCGCGCAGGGCGGCGGGCTCCAGCCCGTAGCGGGCCGAGCATTCCTGAAAAGTAAGGACGAGCACGTGCGTTTCCATAACGAAACAAGGGGTTAGGCTTCGGGGTCGTCCCCGGTGGGGCGGAGGGCCGCCAATTGCCGAATCAGCTCTTTTTCCGGCTCGGTGAGGTGCTGGGGCAGCGTCAGGTTCAGGCGCAGGTACAGGTCGCCAAACTCGCCGGCCTTCTTATATACGGGAAAACCCTTGCCGCGCAGGCGCAGGCGGGTGCCGTTCGGGGTTTCGGGTTTTAGCTTGATTTTGACCGAGCCGCTGAGCGTCTCCACCGTTTGCTCGCCGCCCAGCAGGGCTTTGTAGATGCTGACCGGCACATCCTGGGTCAGGTCGTCGCCGGTGCGGGCGTACCGCGCATCGGGCCGCACCCGAAAGGTGATGAGCAGCGAGCCGTTGGGCCCGCCGTTGCGGCCGGGCCCACCCTGGTCGCGCAGCCGGATGGTCTGGCCGTCGCTCACGCCCGGCTGAATGGTGAGGCGCAGGTTCTTGCCGCTCACCGTGATGGTGCGCGGGCCGCCGTGGTAGGCTTCTTCCAAACTCAGCTCCAGCTCGGCCTGATAGTCGGGGCCGGCACCGGGCCGGCTGCCGCCCGCCCGTGCCCCGCCGCCCATGCTGCCAAACAGCGAGCCGAAAAAGTCGGAAAAATCGTCGCCTTCGCCAAACGGGCTGCTCCCGCCGCCTTGCCCCTGCGTGTACTGGCTCCAGTCGAAGCCGCCGCCGGGCTGGCCGCCGCGCGCCGCGCCGCCCGGCTGCTGCTGGTAGTGCTGCCAGTCGGCCCCAAACTGGTCGTACTTCTTCCGCTTTTCGGGGTCGCTGAGCACCTCGTTGGCCTCGTTTATTTCCTTGAATTTCTGCTCGGCCCCGTTGTCGTTGGGGTTCACGTCGGGATGGTGCTGGCGGGCCAGCTTGCGGTAGGCTTTTTTGATTTGCTCGGTGGTAGCCGTTTTTTCTACCCCCAGCGCTTTGTAGTAGTCTTTGTAATCCACGGTACTGAAAGTTTGAAGCTGAATTCTTGGTTGCGGGCCCGGCGCGATTAACCCGATAAACGCCCCGCACAAGCATCATTACGCAAATTCAACATTTTAGAGCGGTTCTCAGGATATTGCACTGGTCGTTCGGCTCCCCTCTCTTTGGGCTTCGCGCTTCAAGCGAACCGGGGCCCGCCCCGCAGG
>CAXTCS010000029.1:0-24970 GCA_964242365.1 uncultured Hymenobacter sp.
GACTTTGCGCAGGATGCGGCGCATGATTTTGCCGGAGCGGGTTTTGGGCAGGCCGGAGACGATTTGAATCTTGTCGGGCTTGGCGATGCGGCCGATTTCGGCCACCACGGCTTCGATGATGCTGGCTTCGGCCCGCTGGGTTTCGAGCTCGGTGGTGGGCACGCCGTGCTGGCAGATGACGTAGGCGTAGATGCCCTGGCCCTTCACGTCGTGCGGGTAGCCCACCACGGCGCTTTCCACCACGTACTCGCTCTGGTTGATGGCGTTCTCGATTTCGGCGGTGCCGAAGCGGTGGCCGCTCACGTTTATCACGTCGTCGACGCGGCCGATGATGCGGTAGAGGCCGTTTTCGTCGCGCCGGGCGCCGTCGCCGGTGAAGTAGTAGCCGGGGTAGGGCTGGAAATACGTCTGGCGGGCGCGCTCGTGGTCGCCCCAGGTGGTGCGGATGACGCCCGGCCAGCTGGCTTTGATTGCCAGGTAGCCTTCCTGGTCGTTGCCTTCGATTTCGCTGCCGTCCTGGTTCAGGAGCACGGGCTGCACGCCGGGCAGCGGCAGGCCGGCGCGGGCCGGCACCGAGGGCGTGATGCCGGCCAGCGCCGAAATCATGATGCCGCCGGTTTCGGTCTGCCACCAGGTGTCGACGATGGGGCAGCGGCCTTTGCCCACGTGCTGGTGGTACCAGTGCCAGGCCTCTTCGTTGATGGGCTCGCCCACCGAGCCGAGCACGCGCAGGCTGCTGAGCGAGTAGGCCAGCACGTTGTCGAGCGGCGTGGCCATGAGCGAGCGGATGGCCGTGGGCGCGGTGTAGAAAATGGTGACGTGGTGCTTGTCAATCACCTCCCAGAAGCGGCCCGGCGACGGAAACGTGGGCACGCCCTCAAACAAGAGCGTGGTGCTGCCGGCCAGCAGCGGCCCATACAGCCCGTAGGTGTGGCCCGTGACCCAGCCGATGTCGGCGGTGCACCAGTACACGTCGTTTTCTTCGATTTGAAAGACGTTGCGGAACGTGTAATCGGCCCACACCATGTAGCCGGCCTGGGTGTGCACCACGCCCTTGGGCTTGCCGGTGCTGCCGCTGGTGTAGAGGATGAAGAGCGGGTCTTCGGCGGCCATTTCGGCGGCGGGGCAGTCTTTTTCGACCTCTTTCACCTCGTCGTGAAACCACACGTCGCGGCCTGCTTTCAGCTCGACGGGCCAGCCGGTGTGCTCTATTACGATGACGCGGCGCACCGAAGGGCATTGTTGCAGGGCCTCATCGACCACGCTCTTGACGGGGATTTGCTTGGCGCCGCGGTTGAGGCCGTCGGCGGTGAGGACGAACGCGGCGTCGGCGTCGTTCACGCGGTCGGCAATGGCGTTGGCCGAGAAGCCGGCGAAGATGACCCCGTGCACGGCCCCGATGCGGGCGCAGGCCAGCACGGCCACCGCCAGCTGCGGAATCATGGGCAGGTAGAGCACCACCCGGTCGCCTTTCACGACGCCGTTTTTCAGCAGCACGTTGGCAAACTGGCACACCTGCTCGTGCAGCTCGCGGTAGGTCAGGCGCAAATGCCGGGTTTTGGGGTCGTTGGGCTCGAAGATGATGGCCAGCTTGTTGGCGCGGGTGGCCAGGTGGCGGTCGAGGCAGTTTTCGGTGAGGTTGAGGGTGGCCCCGGCGTACCAGGTGCTGGCGCCAGCCGGTGAAAACTCGCCGCCGCGCACGGTGTCCCACTTTTTATACCAGGTGAACGGCTCGGCGGCGGCGGCCCAGAAGGCATCCGGGTCCGCAACGGACTGCTGGTAGTCGGCGTGGTATTCTTCGAGGGTGCGGGTGCGAATGGCGGACATCTTTTTGAGTTATGAATTAGAAATTATGAATTATGAGTTGGTGAGAAAGAAGCTCCCGGCACGACCAAAAGACCGGAATTAGCGCCGGGAAATGCTTTGGTCACGCCGGGGAATGCTTTGGACGGGCCGGAAAGTGCTTCGGGCGGGCCAGCGAAGCCATCGGGTCAGCCGGGAGGTGCGTTGGCCGCGCCGGGAAATGCAACGGGGCAGCCGGCAGGCGCATCGGGAAAGCCGGAAAATGGTTTGGACCGGGCGGAACGAGGATTTTAGAAACTGATGTTACGCAGTGGCCGCAACGACTGCCGTCTGGTTGCTGGTTTCTCGTTGGTGTCTAACCAGCAACCAGGAACCAGCAACGAGAAACCAGCAACCAGCAACCACTTGGTACAGCGGATACAGGAGCACCACTGCGTAACAGCTGTTAAGAAGGTGAAACGGGGGTGGAAGCGGCGCCGATGCCGCGCCGGGCCAGCCCGGCGCGAATTTCGTCGAGAATCAGCGGGTCGTCGATGGTGGCGGGCAGGGCAAACTCCTCGCCGTCGGCCAGCTGGCGCAGGGTTTTGCGCAGGATTTTGCCCGAGCGGGTTTTGGGCAGGCGCTGCACGATGAGGCACTGCCGGAAGCAGGCCAGCGCCCCGATGCGGGCGCGCACGGCCGCCACCAATTCTTTTTCCAGGGCCGCCTCGCCTACCGTCTGGCCGTCTTTGAGCACCACCAGGCCCACGGGCACCTGGCCGCGCAGCGGGTCGGCGAGGCCGAGCACGGCGCACTCGGCCACGGCCGGGTGGGCGGCAAGTACCTCCTCGATTTCGCCGGTGCTGAGGCGGTGGCCAGCCACGTTGATGACGTCGTCGACGCGCCCCATGATGTAGGTGTAGCCGTCGCGGTCGCGGTAGCCGCCGTCGCCGCTGAGGTAGTAGCCGGGGAAGGGCGCCAAATACGCCTCGTGGAAGCGGGCCTCGTCGTTCCAGAGCGTGGGGAAGCAGCCGGGGGGCAGCGGCAATTTGACGGCCACCAGGCCGGTGGTGCCGGCGGGCACGGGGTGGCCGGCGTCGTCGAGAATCTGGACGTCGAAGCCCGGCACGGGGTGGCCGGCGCTGCCGGCGCGGGGCGGCGGCATGCCTTCGAGGCCCACCAGCGTGGCCAGCATGGGCCAGCCCGACTCGGTTTGCCACCAGTGGTCGACCACGGGCACGCCCAGCAGCTGCCCGGCCCAGGCAAAGGTGGCGGGGTCGCAGCGCTCGCCGGCCAGAAAGAGCTGGCGCAGGCTGCGGAGGTCGTATTTTTTGGCCAGCAGCCCGTCGGGGTCTTCCTTCTTGATGGCCCGGATGGCGGTGGGCGCCGTGTACACCACGTTGACGTTGTGCTGCTCGACCAGCCGCCAAAACGTGCCGGCGTCGGGCGTGCGCACGGGCTTGCCTTCGAAAAGCACCGTGGTGCAGCCCCGCAGCAGCGGCCCGTACACGATGTAGGAGCTGCCCACCGCCCAGCCGATGTCGGAGCCGGTGAACACCACGTCGCCGGGCGCGAGGTCGTAAATGGCCTCCATGCTGAAGCGCAAGGCCACGGCGTGGCCGCCGTGGTCGCGCACCACGCCTTTGGGCCGGCCGGTGGTGCCGCTGGTGTACAGAATGTAGAGCGGGTGGGTGGCGGGCACCGGCACGGCCGGCACGGGCGCGGCCCGCAGCAGCTGCTGATAGTCGACGTCACGGCCCGGCTGCAGGGCGGCGGGCACAAAATCGCGCTGAAAAACCACCACCTGGGCCGGCTTGTGCGCGGCCTTTTCGATGGCCTCATCCACCAGCGGCTTGTAGGGAATGACGCGGTCGAACTCCTTCCCGCCCGAAGCGCAGACGATGACTTTGGGCTGCGCATCGTCAATCCGCACGGCCAGCTCGTGCGGCGCAAAGCCCCCGAACACCACCGAATGCACGGCCCCGAGGCGGGCGCAAGCCAGCATGGCCACCACAGCCTCGGGCAGGTTGGGCATGTAGATGATGACGCGGTCGCCCAGCTCCACCCCGATTTCGCGCAGGCCGCCGGCGAAGCGGGCCGTGAGGTCGAGTAGGGCGGCGTAGGTGTAGGCGCGCACGGTGCCGGCCACGGGCGAGTCGTAAATCAGGGCCGCCTGCTCGGCCCGGCCGTGGGCCACGTGGTGGTCGAGGCAGAGAAAGGAAGTGTTCAGCTCGCCGCCCCGAAACCAGCGGTAGGCCCCGTTGGCGTCCTGGCTCAGGGGCTCGGTGGGCCGCTTGTCCCAATGCAGGCGCCGGGCCTGGGCGGCCCAAAACCCGGCCGGGTCGGTGAGGCTGGCGGCGTGGGTCGCAGCGTAGGAGCAAGCACGTTTCATGGCGGGTGGGAATTGGGGTGGGTGGTTGCGGGTTCCTTGTTGCTGGTTGCTGGTTTCTTGTTTCTTGTTTCTGATTAATTACCAGCGGAAAACCAGAAACCAGGAACCAGCAACTAGAAACCAGCAACCCGCAACAAAAGGCCCGTTACGCCCCGGCCGAGGGCTGGTCGTCCATGAGCCGCACGTTGCGCACGTCCTTCATATTGGCCGAGCCGTAGAGAAAGCAGATGGCCGCGATGACCACCGGGTATATCAGGCCGAAGTAAATGCTGTGCTCCTTGAGAAACCCCGCCGGCTGCGCGGCCGCGTAGGCCACCAGCGCGGTCGAAATGAGCGGCACCAAGCCGCCGAAGATGCCGTTGCCGATGTGGTAAGGAACCGACAGCGAGGTGTAGCGCACCTTGGTCGGGAATAGCTCGACGAGGTAAGCGGCAATGGGACCGTACACCATGGTCACGAAGAGCACAAGGCAGAACACCAGCACCATCATGGGCAGCATGTGGTAGTTATTGGCAACCATCACGGCGGGAACGGCGGCTACGGCGGCGCCCGCCGCGTCGACGGTCGCGGGAATGGCGGCGGTTTTCTCCACGGCGGGGCCGGCAAACTGCGTGAGGCCGTAGAAAATCGGGACGGTGAACAGCACCCCGCACAACATGCCCGTCATGATGATGCGCTTGCGGCCGATGCGGTCCGACAAGCTGCCGAAATACACGAAAAACGGCGTGGCGGCCAGCAAGGCCACGCACAGGATGATGCTGGCCGGAATTTGCTCCACCTTGAGCACGGTTTGCAGGAAGAAGTAGGCGTAGAACTGCCCCGTGTACCAGATAACGCCCTGGCCCATCGTAGCCCCAAACAAAGCCAGCAGCACCAGGCGGCGGTTCACCGGCTCGACAAACGAGTCGCGCAGCGGCGACTTGCTGGTGGTGCCCTCCTGCTTGGCTTTCTCAAACAGCGGCGACTCGTTCAGCCGCCGGCGAATGATGTAGGAGGCCACCACCAACACCGACGAGAGCAGAAACGGCACCCGCCAGCCCCAGTCAGCAAAAGCCGCCGCGCCAACGCTCAACTTGGTGCCCACGATAACGGCGATGCTGATGAACAGGCCCATGGTGGCCGTGGTCTGGATGAAGCTGGTGTAGTAGCCGCGCCGGCTGTCGGGCGCGTGTTCGGCCACGTAGGTCGTGGCCCCGCCGTACTCGCCACCCAGGGCCAGGCCCTGCACCACGCGCAGCAAGAAAATCAGAATGGGCGCCGCCACCCCAATGGCCGCATAATTCGGAATCAACCCGATGGCAAACGTGGAGCCCCCCATGAGCAGCAGGGTGAGCAGAAAGGTGTATTTGCGCCCCACCATGTCGCCGATGCGCCCAAACACCACCGCCCCAAACGGCCGCACCACGAAGCCCACCGCAAACGCCGCCAGCGTGCTCAGCAGGGCCGCCAGCGGGTTTGTCTTCGGGAAAAACTGCGTGGCAATGATGGTCGCCAGCGAACCGAAAATGTAGAAATCGTACCACTCGATGACCGTGCCCACCGAGGAGGCCTTAATCACCTGCCAGATTTTGCTGGTCGGGGTCGTGTTGTTGTCGTGCGCGAGCACGGCTCCTGCCGTTGCGCCATAGGGCTGAGTCAAACTCTTTTCCATGTGATTTCAGCAAAAAAAGTGGTGATTGATTCAGAAAGCGGGGGTTTCTACAAAAAGACCTGCGTTTGCAGGGTAATTTCCGGGCGGTACCGCACGCTGTTGACGGTGGCCGCCCCGTTGTTGGCCGGCAAGAACGTCTGGTTGCTGAAATCAGGCCGGGCGCGGTAGTTGAGCGTGATTTTGGCGTTCTGGCCGTCGAGCAGCAGGTTCACGCCGGCGTCGTACACGTTCACGCGTTCGCGGCCGCCATCGGGGTTGCGCAGGCCTTCGAAGCTGTTGCGCAGGTACGCCACGTAGGGCTGGAGCTTGGCCTTGGGGCCCAGCAGGTTTTTGGGCAGCAGCAAGCCGGCCTGCGCATAAATGCTGGAACCCGTGCCGATGAGCGGCACCGCGTTGCCCCGCAGCGACGCCCCGGCCCCCACGCCGGGCGTGGTCACGCCCGAGCCGGGGTTGAGCACGCCCACGTTGCGGACGTAGTTCGGCCCGAAATCGTCGTGGTAGTAGACGCCGTAAAACGTGAGGGCCGTGCGCGAGGCCGTGTCCAGCGGGGCATCGTAGAACACGTCGGCCGCCAGGATGCGGATGTCGTGGTTCGTGGTGGTCGAGAAGGGGTCGAAGCCGGCGGGCGCCGGGTTGGCCGCCGTAAACACCGGGTAAGCGGCCGGGCGCGAGTACATGCCGTCCTTATTATACAAAAAGCCCGCGCCGACGTTGAACACCCGCTTCGTGCCCAGGTACGAGCCCGTCTGGTACGGCAGCAGGTTGGCTTCCTTCTCCAGAAACTCGTAGTCGAAATACCCCTGGTACACGTGGTGATTGTTGCGCGGGTTGTACTGCGCGATGTTGTTGCCGAACGACGTCGCCGTGCCCGAAATGGGCGTGCTGGCCTCATTCGTCAGCAACGCATCGTTGGCCGACACGCGGTAGTCGAAGCCCCCAATGCGCCCCTTGGCGTAAAAGCCCAGCCAAAACGAGTTCTGGTCGAGCGCGTCGATGGTGGGCCAGTTTACCACGGGCACGTCGAGGGCCAGGATGTTGGCCGTGCTGGCGCTGGTCATCCGCGAAATGCCGTTGTTGTAATGCAAGCCGCCGCCCACGTTGAGGTATTTATTTACCCGATATTCCGCCACGGCCTCGTGCACGTACAGCTGCGGCCGTTTGCTGGGGTCCACGGTTTGGCCGGTGAGGCCCCCGCTCTCCGCGTTCTGGCTGTTGATGCCCAGGTGGGTATAAATCAGAAACCGGGGGTTGAGCTGGGCCAGAATAATCAGGCGCGTGCGACGGATGCCGAAATCGACCTGGTCCGACTGGCCCTTGCCGGGGTACGCGGGCGTTCCCGTGGCGGCATTGGCCGCCGAGGCCGTGTTGGCCACGGTGGTATTCGAGTTGTTTTCGTTGTATTGCGCCCACACCTGCGTCCAGGCCAGAAACCGGATGTATTTCGAGCCGTCGGCCGAGATGTTGACCTTCATGCCGGGGCCGTAAGGAGTCGACTTGGCGGGCGTCGGTACGGGCGGCGCGGGGGCCGGCGCGGCCGGCACGGGCGCCGGGCCAGTGGCCGGCGGCGTTACCTGGCCGAAGGCGGTACCGGCCAGCAACACGCTGCCCAGCGCTACTACATAGCGAGTTTTTCTCATCTTGCTAAAAGGAAATTTGGTGAATGTTAACCACGGCGCCGCTGCATGAATTGGCAGAGTCAATATAAATTAAAGCAGAATTAATGCAAACTGCAACCGCCGCCTGCACTTGCCCCAGGTCGACTGGTCCGGCGGAGTAACACCCGTCCATTCAAATGGCAGCGGTTTCACACTCAATAGAGCCGCTTCAGCTTTGATGAACAGAGAAGTCAAAAAGTTGTCATCCTGAGCTTGCGAAGGACCTTATTACGGTTGCACCACTTGAATTACTGCAAAACGTTCAACCGTAATAAGGTCCTTCGCAAGCTCAGGATGACCGATACTTAAGAAACAACTTCCTAAACAGCTTCAGAATTAAAAAACAAAAACCTAACCGTCAGATTTTTAATTATTCATTTTAAATTCCCCTAAAAACGGTACACTGAACATGAAACCGCTCCACAGCGGTTCTCAGGATGGTGCACAAGTCGTCAGGCTCCCCTCTCTTTTGGCTTCGCGCTTCAAGCGACCCGGGGCCTGCCCCGCAGGGGTCCCGTGAGGTTGCTGCTGATAGAAGGCCCTGGGCGGCAAGGGCCTATTTCCGGTCGTGCCACCTCATCGCGCACCGACGAGCCGCCAACGGTTGCAGCCGCTACCCCCGCAAACTTCCGCAGCTACTTCCTTGCGATAGTTTTGCTAATCGCCAGCGCCCGTCACCAGCGCCGCGCGGGCTCTTTGGCCCCACCGTTCCTCCCTTTTTCGTTGCTTCCTTTGCGCGCCATGCCCCATTTCCACTCCCTCACCCCCGCCGCCCTCACCCCCGCCCAGTGGCACCCGTTTCTGGTCGGCGCCGTGGCCCCGCGCCCGGTGGCCTTCGCCAGCACCATCGACGCCGACGGCCGCGTGAACCTCAGCCCGTATAGCTTCTTCAACGCCTTCAGCTCCAACCCGCCCATTCTCGTGTTTTCGCCCGCCAACCGCGTGCGCGACAATTCCCAAAAACACACGCTGCAAAACGTGCGGGAGGTGCCCGAAGTCGTCATCAACATCTGCGATTTTGCCCTGGTGCAGCAGATGTCGCTGGCCAGCACCGAGTACGAAAAAGGCACCAACGAATTCACCAAAGCCGGCCTCACCGAATTAGCCTCGGAGCTGGTGCGCCCGCCGCGCGTGGCCGAAGCGCCCGCCGCCTTCGAGTGCGTGGTGGAACAAATCATCGAGCTGGGCCAGCACAACGGCGCCGGCAACCTCATCATTTGCCGGGTAATTCGGGCCCATTTCCGCACCGACATCCTCCTGCCCAACGCCGCCGGCATCGACCCCTTCAAGCTCGACGCCGTGGCCCGGCTCGGCGGCGACTGGTACTGCCGCGCCAGCGGCGCCAGCCTCTTCGAAGTGCCCAAGCCCAACCGCCACATCGGCATCGGCATCGACCAGCTGCCCGAGTTCATTCGCAACTCCGACGTGCTCACCGGCAACGAGCTGGGCCGCCTGGCCAACATCGAGCGCGCCGCCCTGCCCACCCCCGAGCAAGTCGAAGCATTCAAAACCGAGCCGCTGGCAGCCTACGTGCTGGACAAATACCGCGACAACGCCCCGGAGCTCAAGAAGCAGCTGCTGCAATTGGGCCGCCAGTTTCTGGAAGAAGGGCAGCTAGTGGAAGCCTGGAAAACAATGCTGCTGGAGCAACCGCTCAGCTAATTGGCGTGAATTCCGCTACTGAACCAGCGCAATTGGCGTGAATTCCGCTAGTTTAGTAGCGGAATTCACGCCAATTAGTTCTATGCTAACCCGCGCTTTGCTTGCAGCCGTTCAAAACCGACTGCTGACCTCGTCCAAAATCATCGTCCTGTACGGGCCGCGCCAGGTGGGCAAAACCACGCTGGTGCGGCAAGTGCTGAACGATATGCCCGTCCGCAAGCTGGAAATAAACGCCGACGAGCTGCGCTATGCCGATGTATTGTCCAGCCGCGACCTCAATCAGCTCAGGCAGCTCGTCGAAGGCTACGATGTGCTGTTCATCGACGAAGCCCAACGAATCCCGGACATCGGCCTGAACCTCAAAATTCTGCACGACGGGTTGCCCAACCTGAAAATAATCGTCACGGGCTCCTCGTCGTTCGAGTTGGCCAACCGCACCCAGGAGCCCCTCACCGGCCGCACCTGGACCTACACGCTTTACCCCATTGCGAGCACCGAGCTGCGCGCTCAGCACAACCTTTTCGAGCTGCGCCAGCTGCTCGACCAGCAATTAATCTACGGGGCTTATCCCGAAATATTCAGCTTGCCAAACCAGCAGGACAAGGTCCAGTACCTGCGCGAGCTGAGCACGGCCTACCTCTACCGTGACGTGCTGGAAATGGCCAACCTGCGCTACCCCGACAAACTGCGCAAGCTGCTCAGCCTGCTGGCCCTGCAAGTCGGAGCGCCTGTCTCCCTCAGCGAGCTCGGCAACTCCTTGCAAATGAGCAAGGAAACCGTGGCGCACTACCTCGACCTGCTCGAAAAAGCCTTCGTCGTCTTCCGCCTTTCCGGTTTCAGCCGTAACCTGCGCAAGGAGGTCGTGAAGATGGACAAGGTCTACTTTTACGACCTGGGCATTCGCAACGCCGTGCTCAATAATTTCAGCCCCCTTGCCGCTCGCCCCGACGTCGGCGCCCTTTGGGAAAACTTCCTGGTGGTGGAACGTCGCAAGCGCAACGCATACGCGCCCAGCCCCGCCCTGCCCTACTATTGGCGCACCTACACCGGGGCCGAACTTGACTACGTGGAAGACATTGATGGGCAATTGGCGGGCTATGAGTTCAAGCTCACCAAAAAGGCTCCGCAGGCTCCGGCTTCGTGGCTGGCGAATTATCCGGGGGCGACTTACGCGGGAATTAATCGGGATAATTATTTAGATTTTGTGTTGTAAAAACTGCTGGCTGATGTGCTGAATAAATGCCGCGACGACACCTCGCTGGAACGGAAGAAACAATTGCTGCTATTGAACTGGCAGTTTCTGCCTGGCGGGCGGCTAGTGGAAGCGTGGAAAGTATTGTTGCTCGCAAAGTGAATCGATTTTTTTTATAGACGTGCTCATTTTCAAAACTCTACTTTTTATTGGCCTACTTTTAGGGGAATCTTACAGTCGCGGCTTTCAGGTTAGCGCCTAGTTCAAGTCGGCCAAGTTGCAGACGTGAGCCAGTCTGGTTTCCTAGAGCTTGATTGTCTTGCGTACTAGGTTTCTCCCTCTCAGTAGCCCGCAGGCCAGCTTCAAAATTGGTGAGGGCGCCATTACCGGAAAACTGTGTTCCCGCTCTCGTAATGGTGAGTCCATCAATTTGACCCGATACGGCCAAATCCACAAGCCAGCCATATACCTGCTCATGCAGGTTAACCGCACCATGGGGAGCCAGGTAGACACCAGGGCCTGCCTGCGTAGCAGCCAGCAAACCAATGTGCAATCCCAACTCCACCTCATCGTCATTGCCTATTGGCAAGCGTTTGCTGATTTGCAGGGAGCTTTCAAGGGTTGCCACTTGGTCCGGGGTAAGTCCAGCTCCGGTAGGACCGGCATTGCGCCGAGCAGCCGGCAACCCGAGCATACTTAATAGACCCGCAAGCCGTGGTAGTAAGCGCTGGCCCACCTCGTGCGTACTCTGTACCGTGGCAAAGTTGACGCTGACACCATCGGGCCAGTACTCAGCGCCTATTTGCTGCACCGGGTTCTTCAAAAAGTCAAGTAGCTTATCAAAGGATAAAACCGGCACCCGGCTTGTGAACTTGACCTGCTTCCCGTTCTGCCGAATGCTGCTCGTATCGCCTACGATAAAACCAGCTGTTACACCCACCATGTAGAGGCCGTCGGCGTGGGTTAGTAAGTACAGCCCCACCAGTTTTTGAAGCACATCGGCATAGAACTGGCCAGCTGTTGGGCTACCAGCGGCCAGCGTGGCAAGCTGGCCTACGGAGTTTAGCAAGGTTCGCGTAGTTTGGAGAGCGTTACGCACCTGTCCCAAGCTAGCCACACTGGTCGAATCCCCCAGCGCCAGATTTTGTTCGGCGCTGCTCAAGGCCTGGCGCACGTTGGTCAGCACCGTCAGCAAGGGGGCGATGTCGCCTCCCAGCAACACCTCTATGTCCCACCCCATGTCAATAAAAAACTGCCGCGTGGCTGCCCTATCGGCATCCAACAGTGTCAGGGGCCGCAAGATGTCCAGAATACCGCGGAGTGCAAGCTTTTGCAGATTTATTTTCATGGGATGCGAAACGCTTAGGGCCGTGGTGTTTTGTTGGAAGCCGCCCGTAGGCGAAAAAGGCACACAACGAGCGGAGAGAACAAGAAGAAATAGTAAACGCCGCTGGATAATAGGCCACCGAGCGAGCCTATCCACCCGAAAACAGCCAGTCCACCCGCTATAAGCATAGCCTTGTCACGGGTCTTTGGCTTGTTGCTTAGTAGTGAAGCCATTAACCAGATGTAAAGAGGCCCTGCAACTAGCAGGAACAATACATCGAGCATAGCATCAATAGGCGCGTTCTCGTTGAGAAGAAGAGTTGCTGTCATCAGCACAGAAAATATAAATATGTGTCAATACCTCGAATCAATTTCGATATCAATCTCGTGCTTTGTAATGGGACCAGAAGCACTTTCATCGGAAACGCTCGGTAACACAAACCAGTAATTATGCTTTACTGCGTACACGTTCTCATTCGTGTCCCATTGCAATTTTACCTGCCCTATCTGTGTATGCCCAACAGCGATATAGTGTTCAGCCATAAGCCAGCGCTTCCACAGCCCAATGGCTGTTATCACGGAATGCGTATTGAGTAAGCTACCCTCCTCGGCGAAAATAGTTGACCCAGGGTAATCATAGCGGCTGGATAATGAACGGCTGTCTGCGGCAAACCTTATGCGGTATTTCCATTGCGGAGGGTCCAATACCTGCCTGGTTGGCGAAGTCAATTCAGTGAAGTGAAAATTACCCCCGCGGTCAACCAAGGGGATTTCCAACTGTAAACCGTCAACTGTAAGCTTCCCCTAAAAGTAGGCCAATGAAAAGTGGAGCCAAATACCTATTCCTTGCTGCTTTTTGGACTGCAGCGAAAGTGTCACCTTAATTAGATTAATTCCGCACCGCAATCAATAGCCCCAATTCCTTATACCGCAAATTAAATTTCTTCGCAATCATCGCATTCGTCAGCGAGCCGCGGTAGATATACACGCCGCTGCGGAAATGCTCGTTGGTGAACAGCACTTCGTTGATGCCGCCGTGCTGGCTGATTTCCTGGAGGATGGGGGTGAAAATGTTGCTCAGCGCGTTGGTGGCGGTGCGGGGCACGCGGGAGGCGATGTTGGGCACGCAGTAGTGCACCACGTCGTATTTGCGGAAGACGGGCTTGTGGTGGCTGGTCATTTCGCTGGTTTCGAAGCAGCCGCCCTGGTCGATGCTCACGTCGATGATGACGGAACCGGGGGCCATGCTGGCCACCATTTCCTCGGGCACCATAAACGGAATGCGACCGTCTTCGACCGCCAGGGCCCCGATGACGACGTCGGCCCGGCGGATTTGCTGGCTGAGGGCAAACGTGTCCAACGTGCTGGTGTAGAGCTGCATGCCCAGGTTGTGCTTGAGGCGGCGCAGCTTGTAGAGGTGGTTGTCGAACACCTTCACCTCGGCGCCCAGGCCGGTGGCGGCGCGGGCGGCGTACTCGGCCACCGTGCCGGCCCCGAGGATGACGACCTGCGACGGCGGCACGCCCGTGATGCCGCCCAGGATGATGCCCTTGCCCTCGCTGGAGCGGGCCAGGTACTCGGCCGCAATCAGCATCACGGTCGAGCCGGCGATTTCGCTCATGGCGCGCACCACGGGGCGGGCGCCGCTGGGGTCTTTCATCAGCTCGAAGCCGATGGCGTTAATTTTTTTGCGGGCCAGCGCCGCGATGTATTCCTGGGTCATCGAGCCCATTTGCAGGGCCGAAATCAGGGTTTGGCCGGCGTGCAGCAGCTCGATTTCTTCGAGCGTGGGCGGGGCCACTTTCAGCAGCACGTCGGCCTTAAATACCTCCTCGGTGGAGTAGGCTATTTGGGCCCCGGCTTCGGAAAAATCGTGGTCAGCGTACTTGCTGGGCTCGCCGGCACCGGCTTCCATCACCACTTCGTGGCCTTCGTTCACGAGGTGCTGCACGGCTTCGGGCGTGAGGCCGATGCGGTTTTCCTGGAGCGAGGTCTCGCGCGGCAGGCCGATAAAGAGCTTGCGCTTGCGCGTTTCCACGGCCAGCATCGATTCCTGCGTGAAATAGGCACGGCTCGTCGCCAGGGACTCAAAACCAGAGGGTAGCTGTTCGGGCATCTTGGTAAATTAAAAATTATAAATTAAGAATTAAAAACCAAGAACCAGTATATAAATCACGCAAACCGTTGACAGGCAAAGATTGGCAAATTTTTAATTCTCAATTAATAATTTTTAATTGCAGTTCCCGCGCTTCGGCACCCAGTACGTCCAGACGTACTTCGAGCCGGGGCGCGGGCAATAAAGCGGCCACGCGGGCGGGCCATTCCACCAAACAAAGATACCCGGAATCGAGGTACTCGGCGGCCCCCATGCGCTCGGCTTCTTCGATGGTATCAACGCGGTAGAAATCAAAATGATACACCGGCTGGTCGCGGCCGTCGCGGTATTCGTTGACCAGGGCGAACGTGGGGCTGCTCACGTCGTCGGCCACGCCCAGGGACGCGGCCAGCGCCCGGATGAGCGTGGTTTTGCCCGCGCCCATCTCGCCCTCGAACGCCACCACCGAGCAGCCCGATTCGGCAATGGCCGCCCGCACCTGGGCGGCGGCGGCGGGCAGGTCGGCCAGCGTGGGCACGGCAATGGATTGAGGAAGCATGGCGCGAAATTACCGGCTGCCGGGCAGAAGCCGCTTTCCTTTTTGGATTTCCGGTTGCGGCACTGCACCTTTACACTTTACCGGGCCAGCTAAAGCGTTCAGTAGAAAGGCGTACCCGTCTCTCTCGAAACCGCCTTTTCCTGGCTGCCGGCCCGCGCTGGTGCGCAGCATACTTTCCGATTTCTACCCAATCCGCTTCATGTCCTACTCCGCCCCGGCCCGGCCCGGATTTATGCCTCATCGAATTGCGTGGTTGCTACTGCTCAGCTTGTGGTGGGCGGCTCCGCTGGCCAGCCTGGCGCAATCGCGGGCCGCGGTGAGCGGCACCGTGGGCAGCAGCACGGGCGCGGCGGTCGAATTTGCCACCGCGACGCTGCACCGGGCCGCCGATTCGGTGGTGGTGAAAACGGAGTTTAGCGACGCGAAAGGGGGTTTTCGGCTCGACGCCCCGGCGGGCGGCCGCTACCTGGTTTCGGTGGCGCAGGTCGGCTTTGAGCGGTATTGGAGCCCGGCGTTTGAGCTGCCGGCGGCGGGCCTGAATTTGCCGGTTATCAAGCTGGTAGCCAGCCAGAATACGGCGCTGAAGGAAGTAACCGTAACGGCCCGCAAGCCGCTGTTTGAGCACCAGGCCGACCGCACGGTGGTGAACGTGGCCGGCAATACGCTCTCGGCCGGCGCCACGGCGCTGGAGGTGCTGGGCCGCTCGCCCGGCGTAACCGTAGACGCCGGCGACAACCTGGCCCTGCGCGGCCGCCAGGGCCTGCTGGTCGTCATCGACGGCAAGCGCGTGCCCCTCACCGGCACCGCGTTGGCCGATTACCTCCGGGCCCTGCCCGCCGAGCAGCTGCAAAGCATCGAGCTGATAACCAACCCGCCCGCCCAATACGACGCCCAGGGCAGCGCGGGCGTCATCGCCATCAACCTCAAAAAAGACCAGCGCCTCGGCACCAACGGCAGCGCCAACGCCAGCTACGGCCGCAGCGAAGACGGCAAGTTTACGGGCGGTCTTGCGCTGAACCACCGCCGCAAAGGCCTCAATGCCTACGGCAATTACACGTATACCGACCGCCGCTATTTCCAGCGGGTCGATTTCGACCGCTATTTTTTTGCTACCCCGCAGCTGCCCGCCGCCAGCAGCGTGCAGGCCAACGACCAGGTGTCGCACCTGCGCTCGCACGCGGCCAAGCTCGGCCTCGACCTCACGCTCGCGCCGCGCACGCTGCTGGGCGTGGCCGTGACCGGGCTGGCCAGCCACATCGATAACAGCGTGGCGAACCAAACGCAGTTCTTTGGCGACACGGGCAGGTCGGCGGACCGCTACCGTGGCACCACCGCCCAGAACATCAGCCGGCCCAGCGGCAGCGCCAACCTCAACCTGCGCCACGCCTTCGCCGATTCGGCCAAAGCGGCCGCGCTCACCGCCGACGCCGACTACGCCCGCTACCACACCACCCGGCTGCTGACGCAGAACAGCCTGCTCGAAGGGGCTGCCCAGCCGAACAGCCTGCTCACCGGCGACCAGCGCAGCAACCTGGCCATCGGGGCCGCGAAAATTGATTTCAGCCAGCCCCTGCCCCACCGCGCCCGCCTCGAAACCGGCGCGAAAGTGACCCAGGTAACATCAAAAAATCGGGTGGCCTTCGAAAAAAACGGCCTTTTCCAGCCCTCGATTTCAAACGATTTTCAGTACCGCGAAAACGTAAACGCCGCCTACGTCAACCTGCGCGGGGCCACAGCCAAAACCACGCTGCAAGCCGGCCTGCGCGCCGAGCAAACCAATACCTCGGCCGAGTTGTCGGGCGACAATTCGCGCAAGCGGCACTACATCCAGCTGTTTCCCAGCGCCCTGGTCGAGCGGACATTCAGCGAGCGTCACGCGCTGGCGCTGTCCCTGGCCCGCCGCATCGACCGGCCCAACTACGGCCAGGTAAATCCGCTGCGGGCCTACATCGACGCCACCTCGTACCGCGCCGGCAACCCCGACCTGGTGGCCCAAACCAGCTACAACGTGGAGCTGACGCACACCTACCGCCGGAAATTCAGCACCGCCCTCGCCTACGCCCGCACCACCCAGCCCATTGTGAACGTGGTGCAGCCCTCGCCCGACGGCGGCCGCCTGGTGGTGAACCGCGACGTGAACCTGACCACGCAGCAGTACTACGCCCTCACCCTCACCGCGCCCCTGGACCTGGCCAAGTGGTGGACGCTGTACGCCAACGGCGTGTTTTACTACACCCGGTTCGAGGGCAACCTGGCCGGCACCGCCCTCGACCGCGGCCAGGCCGCCTTCAACCTGACGGCCAACAGCAGCTTCACGATGCCCAAAGGCTGGTCGGCCGATTTGAACGGCCTCTACGAATCGCGGGAAGTGTATGGTTTTGAAGTCATTCGGCAGCGCGGCCAGGTTTCGGCCGGCCTGCAAAAAAGCCTGTGGGGCAAGCAAGGCACCCTGCGCCTGAACGTGACCGACATCTTTTATACGACGCCCATCCGCACCACGTCCACCTACGACAACTTCACCGAAAGCTTCGTTTTGCGGCAAGACACGC
This sequence comes from uncultured Hymenobacter sp., assembly GCA_964242365.1. Lineage (GTDB taxonomy): Bacteria > Bacteroidota > Bacteroidia > Cytophagales > Hymenobacteraceae > Hymenobacter. The sequence goes on from CAXTCS010000029.1 coordinate 16,864, forward strand.
GGGTAGCCACGGCAGCCTTCACCTACCGCTTCGGCAGCAGCAAAGTAGGTGCCGCCCGCAAGCGCGCCCCCGGCGCCGACGAAGAGCTGCGCCGCGCCGCCGGACAATAGACGCCTGCGGCTTAATGACGCTTTGCTTAATGAGGAATGAGGAATGAGGCGGTGTCATTGCGAAGAGGCACGACATTCCGCGCATCAAGCGGCGTCAATCCGTCCTGGTTTCAGCGACCAGCCCAATAACGTGACAAGCCCCGGCCCTGCCCAGAAAAGAGGCTTTTTCCGGTCCATAAAAAAGGCGTGTCACATTAGCAGGGTAGTCGCTGAGAACAGGACGGATTGCCACGGCCTGCGGCCTCGCAATGACAATTGCTCATTCTTCATTCCTCATTCCTCATTAAGCGCAGCGTCATTTACCTTCGTGGGCCGTAACGGCATTACTTATTCCGTTTCTCTTCATGCAAGTATCCCAGATGGCGGCCGGCCTCATCGGCTCCGAAATCATTCGAATTGGCAACCAGGTAAGCGAGCAGGTCCGGCAGGGTGCCAACATCTGCAACCTGACCATCGGCGACTTCGACTCCAAAATCTTCCCCATTCCGGCGGGCCTGAACGCCGGCATCACCCAGGCCTACCAGGCCGGACAAACCAATTACCCGCCCGCCGCCGGCATGGGCGAGCTGCGCCAGGCCGTGGCCGATTTCCTGAAAAACCGCCAGGGCCTCGCGTATAGCCCCAACGACATTCTGGTGGCCGGCGGGTCGCGCCCACTCATCTACGCCACCTACCGCGCCGTCGTGGACCCCGGCGACCGCGTTATTTTCCCGCTGCCCAGCTGGAACAACAACCACTACTGCCACCTCACCGGCGCCACGCCCGTGGCCGTGCCCACGCTGCCCGAAAACAACTTCATGCCCACCGCCGCCGACCTGGCCCCGCACCTGCCGGGCGCCACGCTCCTGGCCCTGTGCTCGCCCCTGAACCCCACCGGCACGGTGTTCACCAAAACCGGCCTCGAAGAAATCTGCGACCTGGTCATTGCCGAAAACAAGCGCCGCGGCCCCGACGAAAAGCCCCTCTACATCCTCTACGACCAGATTTATTGGCTGCTGACCTTCGGCGCCACGAAGCATTACGACCCCGTCAGCCTGCGCCCCGAGCTGCGCGATTACGTCATTTACATCGACGGCATTTCCAAGTGCTTCGCCGCCACCGGCGTGCGCGTCGGCTACAGCTTTGGCCCGGCCGTTATCATCGAGAAGATGAAATCCATCCTGGGCCACGTCGGCGCCTGGGCTCCCAAAGCCGAACAAGTAGCCACCGGCAAATTCCTGCCCGAAGCCGCTGCCGTCGATGAGTTCCTGACCAACATCAAAGGTCGCCTGCAAACCTCACTGACGGCCCTTTTCGACGGCCTCAAAGAACTCAAAGCCCAGGGCTACCCCGTCGATGCCGTGGCCCCCGCCGGGGCTATCTACCTCACCGCCAAAATCGACGTGCTGGGCCGCACCACCCCCGACGGCCAGGTTCTCACCACCACCGCCGAGCTCACCTCCTACCTCATCGCCGAGGCCAAGCTCGCCCTGGTGCCCTTCAGCGCCTTCGGCTCGCCCGCGTCCGAGCCGTGGTTCCGCGCTTCAGTTGGGGCCGAAACGGTGGATTCGATTCAGGCCGCGCTGCCGCGTTTGAAGGCGGCACTGGATAAGTTAAGGTAGTAAATCTTGACGTATGTAATTTTTCACTATTAAGCATCAGTTGTGAAATTCATACATCCAAGTCCGTGCCTATCATCTTTCGTACCTACTTCCTAATTGCGGTATTGGCTTCAAAAGCTAATGCTCAAGCACTCCCATTACTAGTGCCCAAAATAATTTCCGTTAAATTCACAGAATTTGCCATCGGCATTGCTGTACAAACTTCCGATTCGCTGAGAAAGCAGCCTTTTCGGTATGGCCCTCCGGCTGATTGGGTATCGAGCCAACAAGAACCGCTTTATGTAATTGACGGCAAGCTTGCTAGTAGCGAAACTTTAAAGAAAATTGACCCATACGACATTGAGAATATCGAGGTCGTCAAAGGAATTCAAGCGGCAGCGCTATACGGTCAAAAAGGCATCAATGGCGTAATTGTAATCACAACCAAAAGGCATGGCTCCAACAAGCAAAAGAAAAAGGACCGCCTCAATTGAAGTGGCCCTTTTTCTTTTGCTTTAATATTGGAAATTAGCCTTTCGCCGTCAGCGTAATATACGGAATGATGCATTCCTCCAGCGAAATACCGCCGTGCTGGAACGTGTCCTTGTAATAATTAACGTAGTAATTGTAATTGTTGGGATACGCGAAGAAATAATCCCCAATCGTAAATACGTACGCGGTGGACACGTTCTCACGCGGCAGGAAAATAGCCTCCGGTTTGCGCACCACGTACACGTCGCGCGAGTCTTCGAAGCCCAGGTTTTTGCCGTGCTTGTAGCGCAGGTTGGTGTTGGTATTGCGGTCGCCCACAATCTTATACGGGCGCTTGCAGCGAATGGTGCCGTGGTCGGTGGTGATGATGAGCTTGCCCTTTTTCTCGGCAATCTGCTGCATCATTTCATACAGCGGCGAGTGCAGAAACCACGAGCGGGTGATGCTGCGGTAGGCCGATTCGTCGGCCGCCAATTCCCGAATCATGGCCATGTCGGTGCGGGCGTGCGAGAGCATGTCGACGAAATTATAGACGATGACATTGCACTTGAAATTGTTGTGCAGGTTGCTCATTTTGCCCAGCAAATCCTTGCCCGCCTGCAGGTTCGTTACCTTGTGGTAGCTGTGCTTCACCTTCTGGTTATTCTTCTGGAAATTAATTTCCATGAATTCCGCTTCGTGCAGGTTTTTGCCCTCGTCGTCGTCGTCGGTTACCCACAGGTTGGGGTATTTTTTCTGAATCTCGCTGGGCATCATGCCCGAGAAAATGGCATTGCGCGCGTAGGCCGTGGTGGTGGGCAGAATGGCGTAGTACATTTCCTCGCTGTCGACCGTAAACAGCTCGGTGATGATGGGCTCCAGCACTTTCCACTGGTCGTAGCGCAGGTTGTCGATGAGCACGAAGTACACGGGCGTGTCGCCGGTGGCCTTCAGGGTCGGAAATACCCGTTCTTTGAACAGCTGGTGCGACATGAGCGGCGCGTCCTTGTCGCTGCCGTCTACCCAGTCTTCGTAGTTCTCGGTGATGAAGCGGCCAAAGTAGGTATTGGCCTCGTCCTTCTGCATGTTGAACACCTCGGCCATGCTCTTGCCCTCGGTTTCGTTGATTTCCAACTCCCAGTATACCAGCTTCTTGTACACTTCGGCCCATTCGACGGGCGAAAGGCGGTCGGACAGCTGCATGCCGAGCTGGCGGAAATCGCGCTGGTAGCCGCTGTTGGTTTTTTCGCTCACCAGGCGCTTGTTGTCCAGCACCTTTTTCACCGACAGCAAAATCTGGCTCGGATTGACGGGCTTGATGAGGTAATCGGCGATTTTCGAGCCAATGGCCTCTTCCATGATGTGCTCTTCCTCGCTCTTGGTAATCATCACCACGGGCACGGTAGGCCGAATGGACTTGATTTCGGTGAGCGTTTGCAGCCCGGTGAGGCCGGGCATGTTTTCGTCGAGAAACACCAGGTCGTAGCTCTTCTCCTGAATTTCTTCAATCGCATCGGCTCCGCTGTTGACGGGCGTTACGTCGTAGCCTTTTTCCTTGAGAAATAAAATATGGGGCTTGAGCAAGTCGATTTCGTCGTCGGCCCAAAGAATGGTGGTTTGTTGCATAGGAGGGACTGGGGTACTTGGGGACGTAAGGCCTGGGTTAGTTGCGTAACGCGGGACGTCCCGGATGGAGGTATGGGAGGCCTGGCTGCTGCTAAACGGTCAGGCCCCCGATGAATTAGCAGACCCGACCAGACGGCCGGTCATGGCTTTGCACCCAGTCATTGACGGGCTTCGGCCACAAATGTTGCCTGCTGCTGCTGCCCGGCCGCGCCGTGGTCGATTTTCGGACGCCGGGAAGTCGGCCGCACGGCCACGCGCCGAGGCTTCAAGTGCATCGGCAGCCGCGAAGTTTCCCCCGCGACGAATTAACTGCTGTTCCGCAGTTGCTGCGGAAGCCGACGCTTTGGTTGCTGGTTTCTGGTTGCTCGTTTCTGGTTAATTACCAGCGGAAAACCAGCCACCAAAAACGAGCAACCAGAAACGAGCAACCAGAAACCAGCAACGAGCAACCAGCAACGAGCAACCAGAAACGAAAGCGCCGGCTTCCGCAGCAACTGCGAAACAGCAGGAATTAAGACGAATTAAACAGACTTGTTCCCGAACAAGAAATGGCTGAAATTTTTCGCCACTCTGGGCCATTGGGTGGTCGTTTTTGCTTGGCCAAGCGGGTATCTTCGGGTTCTATGAGCAGCTCCCGTTTCCGGCTCCAAGTACGTCTTGGAAAATGCCCGCTTCTTTATTGAGGAACAAGTCTTGTTTCTCAGCAACTGAAGCTGCGGCTGATGCCTGGGCAACTTCTTGACTATCAGAAGTCGGTTTTTCAACTGCGTAAGTCCTGAAAGTAAGTCAAACAGCTGCTGATTCTTTTTCCACTGATTCCAATTTCGCTTTTCGCCGTTTTCAGTCTTGTGCCAATGTCCAGTAGCCGTCGCTTAGCCCTTGCCCCGGTGCCCTCCGTTTTGCTCGCCATCGTGAGCGTGCAGGGCGGGGCTGCCATTGCCAAGGGCCTTTTTCCGGTGCTGGGCGCGGCGGGCACGGTCGGCCTGCGCATCGGCATCTCCGTGCTGCTGCTGTTGGCGATAGTGCGGCCCCCGCTGCGCCAGCTGCGGCCCGCGCAGTGGCGGGCCGTGGTGCCCTACGGCGTGGCCCTGGGCACCATGAACCTGTTGTTTTATTGTGCCCTGGCCCGCATTCCGCTGGGGCTGGCCGTCACGCTGGAGTTTGTGGGGCCGCTGGCCGTGGCCCTGGCCGGGTCGCGCCGGCTGCTCGATGTGGGGTGGGCGCTGGTGGCCGGGGCCGGCATCGTGCTCCTCACGCCCTGGACGGGCGAAACCCTGGACGGATTGGGGGTGTGCTTCGCGCTGCTGGCGGGCGGGGCCTGGGCAGTGTACATCGTGCTGGGCAGCCGGGTGGCGGGCGTGCTGCCCGGCGCCCAGGGCGTGGCCATCGGGATGCTGTTTGCCGCGCTGGTCGTGCTGCCGTTCAGCGCCACGGCCGGGGGCTGGGGCCACCTCACGCCGGGCCTGCTGGCGGCGGGCGCGCTGCTGGCGGTGCTGTCGAGCGTCCTGCCGTTCACCCTGGAAATGAACGCGCTGAAGCAGATTCCCAGCCGCACCTTCAGCATTCTGATGAGCCTGGAGCCGGCCGCGGCCGCCATCTGCGGGCTGCTGTTTTTGCATGAGCGCCTGTCCCTGAGCCAGTGGCTGGCCACGGCACTGGTAATGGCCGCAAGCGCGGGCGCAACGCTCACCGCGCCGCCCGCGGCAGTTCCCCAGCTTCCTCCGGCGGCAAAATGACAAGGCCCGATTTCGGAGAGTAGCCAAAGCCGTGGGCGAATTGCCTGCTATCGCCAGGCGGCGGGGCGCCTCAACGAGCGGGCGAATAATCGGCGGTTTTGTTTGCCAGAACAGCGGAAGTCTATAAGAATATGCGCGCTCGGGCGTCTGCCTGGTCTGGAAGCCCGGCTGAGTTCCGGCATCCTGGCCTTCTCTTTCTTGTTCCCACTGCTATGCGGCGCTTTTTCATTCGTTTACTCGTTTTGAGTGGCTCTGTTTTGGGCCTATTGGGGGCCGTGCCCGCTCGGGCCGCCGGCCCCGGCGCCCGTGCCCCGGATGCCCCCTGGCTGTTCAAAGTACCCGCCGTGGCGGGCTTGCCCTAGCGGGTAGGCGGCGGGCAGCAGTTTGACTACATGGTCGAGCACCACCTCTGGCTGACGGGCGGAGTCCGACGGTCCCGACCGGCGTGCCCCTCACCGCGGCGGCGAGCAACGCCGACCGCACGGTGTACTCGCTGGCGGGGCTGGGGCTGGGCTACACGGTTTCGCCCGCCGTGCGGGCCGCCACCAACTGGACCACCGGCCTCGGGCCCGGCACCGTCTCGCCCGGCAGCCAGTTTACCGTGGGCGTGGTCTGGCGTCACTAACAGCACTTTTGAGGCTTGTTTACCAGCAACTGGGCGATTTTATTTCCCCCAGCCTACCCCGCCCGTCGCCTATGAAAGCCGCCGCTTAGAGCAGGGCCTGCTTTAGCTACGACAAGGGCCTGCGCTACATCATCGGCAAAACGAAGGTGGCCGTGACCAATGCAGCCGGCCGCGACAAGGCCAAGCTCCAGGCAGCCGTTTTCGGGTCCATGTCCCGCTGGCGCTTTCCTCCGCGCCGGCGCGGCGAAACGGGTATCCACGCCGGCCGCCGGTGCGTTATACGTAGCGCCCGTCTGCTGGCGGCGCCCGCGCTGTTGGCACGCCCCTCGCCCCGATGTCCTTACGCCCTGAACTCGCCGCCGCTTTGCGCGCCCACTGGCCCGACTACCTGGCCGAAGCTGCCGGCCTGGCCGTGTTTATAGCGTGCGCCAGCCTGCTGACCATCGCCCTCGAGCACCCGGCCTCGCCCCTGCACCAGGTTTTGGCCGCCCACGGGGCCGGCCCGGTGGGGCGCCGCGCGCTGCTGGGAGCGGGCATGTGCCTGGTCGTTGCCAGCTTAGCCTACAACCCGTGGGGCAAACAATCCGGGGCCCACTTCAACCCCGCCATCACCCTGGCTTTTTGGCAATTAGGCCGCATAACACGGGCCGATGCCGGTTGGTATGGCCTGGCGCAGGCGGGGGGCGGCATCGCCTCGGCACTGGTGCTCAAAGCCTTGTTGGGCACCTACTACGCCCATCCCAGCATTCACTTCATCACCACCCGGCCCGGTAGTTGGGGGGCCGGGGTGGCGTTCGCCGCCGAGTTTGGCATTTCATTCGGGTTGATGCTGACGCTGCTGCTGGTGCTGCAATCGAGGCGCTTCAAAAAGGCCGCCGGGTGGATAACGGGCGGCCTCATCATGCTCTACATCGTGGTAGAAATGCCGTACTCCGGCATGAGCCTCAACCCGTTCCGCAGCTTGGCTTCGGCGGTGGCGGCCGGCAACTTCCACGGCCTCTGGATTTACCTGCTGGCGCCGTCGGGGGCCATGTGGCTGGCGGCGGCGCTGTTCCAGCGCACCAGCTCGCAGCCAACTGCCGGCCCGCATTATCCGGCCAAGCCCTCTGCCCCAAATTGTCATCCTGAGCATTCGGCGATTAAAGCTGCTTAAAAAACAACCGCTCTAAACAGCTTCATGGAAGTGTTCAGGAATTTTATTTTGGGTCATGCCGAACTCGCCGCGACACCTCACGGGCCGCACTAATCCATTTGGGGAAAAACCTGTTCGACCAAAGTCTCAAGCTACCGAAGCGCGGCAGCGACGCATATTTGCGTCTCGGCGGCAAATAGTGGCCCGTCAGATGGCGCTAATGATGAGCCGCAAATACGCGTCGCTGCCGCTTACCCGCCCACCCCAACAGCCTCCACACCGCTTCCCAGGCAAGCCCCGAAGTCCCCAGGACCCTCACGTGAACAAAAAGAAAATCTTCAACGACCCCGTCTACGGTTTCGTCACCATCCCGACGGAGTTTTTATTCGACCTCATCGAGCACCCGTATTTTCAGCGGCTGCGGCGCATTCAGCAGCTCGGACTCACCGGGTTTGTGTACCCGGGGGCGCTGCACACGCGCTTTCACCACGCGCTGGGGGCCATGCACCTCATGTCGCTGGCCCTGCGCACGCTCAAGGACAAGGGCGTGAAGATTTCGGCGGCTGAGGGCGAGGCCGCGCTGGCGGCCATTCTCTTGCACGACATCGGCCACGGCCCCCTCTCCCACGCCCTCGAAACGGCCATTTTCCAAGGCGTGCCGCACGAGCAGCTTTCCTTGTTTCTGATGCAGCGGCTGAACACGGAGTTCAAGGGCAAGCTCGATTTGGCCATCGCCATGTTCGACGGCAGCTACGGGCGGCCGTTTTTTCATCAGCTCGTGAGCAGCCAGCTCGACATGGACCGGCTCGACTACCTCAACCGCGACT
>CAXTCS010000030.1:0-24736 GCA_964242365.1 uncultured Hymenobacter sp.
GGCCACCGTCCTCCAGGCAATCGACGAGCGGTGGTGGCTGCGGCACGGGCTGTTCTGGCTGGTGCGCACGGGGCTGATGACGTGGTTTTTTCTCTACGGCCTGCACACGACCACCGATTGGCGGGCGGCGCTGCGCGACGCCCTGATTCTGCTGCCGCCGCTGCTGCTCACCACCTACACGCTGCTGTATGGGGTGCTGCCGCTGCTGTGGCAGGACGGCCGGACGGGGCGGTTTTTGCTGCTGCTGGCGGGCTGGTTCGGGCTGGGGCTGGCCCTCACCTTCGCCCATCGGTACTACTTCTTTGTGCCGGCGCACCAGCGCGTGCCCTCCCCTTTCGCGGACTACCACATTGCGTTTGCCACCGGGGCCCACATGCCGGTGCTGCTCGTGGCCGGGGTGGCCGCCTGCCTGCGGGTGTACCGGCAGTGGCGGCAGCAGGAGCGCGACAACGCCCAGCTGGCGCGGGAAAACTACCAGGCCGAGCTCCGGCTGCTCAAAGCCCAGATTCATCCGCATTTCCTGTTCAACACCCTCAACAACCTCTACGCCCTCACCCTCAAGCAATCGGACCAGGCGCCGGTGGTGGTGGAGCGGCTCACGGGCTTGCTGCACTTCGTGATGGAGCAGGGCAACGCCCCGCTGGTGGCGCTGCGCGACGAAGTGGCCCTGCTGCGCAACTACCTCGCCCTGGAACAGCTGCGGTACGGCAACCGGCTGACGCTGGATTTTCGGGCCGACGGCCTCCCGCCGACGGGCCGCATCGCGCCCCTGCTGCTGCTGCCGCTGGTCGAAAACGCGTTCAAGCACGGCGCGGCCGAACAAATCGGCGCGGCCCGCATTGGCATTGAGCTGGCCGTGGCGGGCAACCAGTTTAGCTGCGTTATTCAAAATACCATGAGTGCCGGCCCGCCACCCCCGGCGGGCCACGATGGCATCGGCCTGCGCAACGTGCGCCAGCGCCTGCAACTGCTGTACCCCCAGCGGCACCGCTTCGCTACCGAAGCCCGCGCCGACACCTTCACCGTGAGGCTGGCGCTGCTGCTGCCGGAGGCGGCGCCGGCCCCAGCTGCCCGGCCGGAGCTGCTTGTCGGGCCGATGGAGGGCCTGCCGGTGGCCGGGCCGGTTGATTTGCAGCCGTGGGTTAGCGCGCGCCACGCATGAAAGCGTGGCTGCACAACCGGGCCGTCCGGCACGGGCTGTTCTGGGCGGCGGTGCTGGGGCTCTGCTTCCTGATTCAGCTGCCGGCCCACTTCATCATTGGCACGCCGCTGTACGTTTGGGGCCTGTTCTTCAACCAGCTACCGGCCTTGCTGCTCGCCACCTACCCGCTGCTGTACTGGATTTTGCCCCGGCTGCTGCGGCAGCAGCAACTGTCTTTTCTGGGCCTGCTGGCGGGCTGGCTCCTGGCCGCCATCTTGCTGGCCAATGCGACGCGCACGCTCTACGACTTTGGGCTGGGCCCCAGTTGGTTTGGGGAGGTTCCGGGCCGGACTTTTCAATGGGGCAACTACTTGGAGCTGGATTATACCTGGTTTGTGCTGCTCGTGGCGGCCGGCGCAGCCAGCGCCATTAAGGTAACGAACGGGTGGTACGAGCAGCGGCAGCGGCAGCAGGCGCTGTTGCAACGCAAGCTGCAAGCCGAGCTGCAATCGCTGAAAGCCCAGCTCCAGCCCACGTTTTTGTTCAACACCCTGCGCACCCTGCACGTGCTCACGGCGCAGAAATCGCCGGCCTCGCCGGCGGCGGTGTTGCAGCTGTCGGCGCTGCTGCGCTACATGCTCTACGAAAGCCCGCTGGATGCCGTGCCGCTGGCCGACGAGGCCGAAATGATGCGGCATTACGTGGCCCTGGAAGAGCTGCGGGGGGGCAGCCGCGTCGAGGTGTCGCTCAACTTTAGCGGCGCCCTCGGGGCCCACTTCATCGCGCCGCTGCTGCTGCTGCCGTTTGTGGAAAACGCGTTTCGGGACGGCACCGGGCCGCAGCAGGAATGCCCGTGGGTGAGCATCGACCTGGTAGCGAAAAAAACCTCGATTACCTTCAAAGTAATCAACAGCCAGACGCAGGCCCCGGCCGACTTGGGCGAAAGCGCCGGCCTGGCCAGCATCCGGCAGCGGCTGGCGCGCCTCTACCCCGGGCGGCACGAGCTAAAGGTGGTGACGGAGCCCGACGCTTTCCTGATTGCCCTGCACCTATGGCTTGCCCCAACGGCGCAACCCAGCCGCCACGCCGAGCCGGCCGAAACAGCGCTGCCGCGCGCCCAGAATTAAAAATGAAGAATTAAAAATTAAAAGCCTACCCGTCAGAATTTTAATTTTTAATTCTTCATTTTTAATTCCTCACCACCACGAACGGAAAAAGGCCATGAAACTGCAATGCTTGTTGGTTGACGACGAACCCCCGGCCCTGGAAGTGCTTGAATCGTATGTCCGGGAAGTGGCTCAGCTGGAGTTGGTTGCTACCTGCGACAATGCCTTGCAGGCTTTTGGCATTCTTCAGCAGCAAGCCGTGGACCTGCTGTTTCTGGACATTAAAATGCCCAAAATGCTCGGCACCGACTTTCTGCGCAGCCTGCGCCACCCGCCGCAGGTCATCTTCACCACGGCCTACCGCGAGTACGCCTACGAGGGCTTCGAGCTCGACGCCGTGGACTACCTGCTCAAGCCGATTTCGCTGGAGCGGTTTCTGAAAGCCGTGGCCAAGGCCAGCAAAGCCGACCCGGCCGCGCCGGGGCCGGCCGAGGCCGCGCCCGCCGTCAATTCCGAGGCCTTCCTCTATTTCCGCATCGACCGGAAGATGGTGAAAGTCGTGCTGCGCGACATCCTCTACGTTGAAGGGCTGAAAGATTACGTCAAAATTCACACCGCCGCCGGGCCGCCGCTGGTGGTGAAGCAAACCATCAGCGGGCTGGAAGAAAAGCTGTCGGAAAGCAATTTCCTGCGCATTCATCGCTCGTTTATCGTGGCCCTTGACAAGATTCGGACGTACAGCGCCCGGCACATTGAGGTGGCCAACCAGGAATTGCCCATTGGCCGGCTCTTTCAGCAGCGGGTCGAAGAAGCGTTGGGGTGAGCGAGTGACGACGGGAAAAATCAGCGAAACGTCCGTTTCGCCTTGCTGCGCCGCGCAACTGGCTTGCCCTGTCTCAGCCCCTTTTTAATGGAAGGCTGGTAGTGAATGCCGCCGTGGAGACGGAAAATGCCGGCTTCCGCGCCCGCCTGCTCACGGGGTTGCTGGTACGGGCGCGGCCATCGGCGGCACGTTCTACGAGCACCGTTTGCCGCAGCGGCTGGAAATGCGTCTACTTTTGCGGCCCCACCCACCCCGCCCCCAATGCCCACCCATCTTATTTCGCCGGCCCAGCCCCTCACCCTGGCTGAGCTGGCCGCCCTGCTGGCCGACGGCCGGCCCGTGAAGCTCGGCGACGACGCCAAGGCCCGAATTACCGCCTGCCACGCGTACCTGCACCAGCGCCTGGCCCACGACGACGCGCCGATTTACGGCATCAACACCGGCTTTGGCTCGCTCTACAACGTGAGCATTGCCCCCGAAGCCCGCGCCCAGCTGCAAGCCAACCTGATGATGTCGCACGCCTGCGGCACCGGCGCCGAAGTGCCGGGCGGCCTCGTGCGCCTCATGCTGCTGCTCAAGGCCCAGAGCCTGAGCTACGGCCACAGCGGCGTGCAGGTGGCCACCGCCCAGCGCCTGCTCGACATGTACAACCGCGAAATGCTGCCCGTGGTGTACGAGCAGGGCTCGTTGGGCGCGAGCGGCGACCTGGCCCCGCTGGCCCACCTGTGCCTGCCGCTGCTGGGCCTGGGCGAAGTTAATTACCAGGGCTACCGGCTGAGCGCGGCCGACGCCATGAGTTTGTTTAGCTGGGAGCCGCTGGCGCTGCAAGCCAAGGAAGGCCTGGCCTTGCTCAACGGCACCCAGTTTATGCTCGCCTACGCCGTGGACGGCGTGCTGCGCGCCCAGCGGCTGGCGGCGGCGGCCGATGTGATTGGGGCGCTGTCGACCGAGGCGTTTGGGGGCTGCGCCGACCCGTTCAATGAGCACCTGCACCGCATCCGGCCGCACGCCGGGCAAGTGCTGGTGGCCCAACGGCTGCGCGCGCTGCTGGCCGGCTCCGAGCTGCAAACCCAGCCCCGCCGGGCCGTGCAGGACCCCTACTCGTTTCGCTGCCAGCCGCAGGTGCACGGGGCCAGCCGCGACGCCCTGGCCTACGTGGCCCAGGTGGTCGAAACCGAGTGCAACTCGGTGACCGACAACCCCAACATCTTCCCCGACGACGACCAGATTCTGAGCGGAGGCAACTTCCACGGCCAGCCCCTGGCCCTGGCCCTCGACCACCTGGCCCTGGCCGTGGCCGAGCTGGGCAGCATCTCAGAGCGCCGCACCTACCAGCTTATTTCGGGCCAGCGCGGCCTGCCGCAGTACCTGGTGGCCGAGCCCGGCCTGAACTCCGGCCTGATGATTCCGCAGTACACGGCCGCCGGCATCGTGAGCCAAAATAAGCAGCTTTGCACCCCGGCCTCGGTCGACAGCATCGTGAGCAGCAACGGCCAGGAAGACCACGTGAGCATGGGCGCCAACGCCGCCACCAAGGCCCGCCGCGTGGTCGAAAACGTGGAGCAGGTGCTCGGCATCGAGCTGCTGACGGCCGTGCAGGCGCTGGCTTTCCGCCGGCCGGCCCGCACCTCCGACGCGCTGGAACGGGTGGTGGAAGCGTTTCGGCAGGAAATAAAATTCGTGGGGCAGGACCGGGTGCTGTACCCCGACTTGCACCGCGCGGCGGCCTTCGTCCGTACGTTTGACTGGCAATGATTTCGGAATGAAGCCGAAAAAGGCGTCGTTTCGGGCAGCTAACGCGGTTTCTGCATCAGTGTACGCGGCGCGAGCGGGGGAACCTCACCCCCGACCCCTCTCCCCAGGAGAGGGGAGCCGAGAAGTCTGTACATTGATTCAGAAACCGCTTTAACGGTTGCGGGAATAAATTTTACACGGCGCGGACGCCATTACCTTCTACTCCGCGTTACGAGGGCTGCTTATGACGCTGGCGAACCGCTGTTTGTTGCTTTTGACCTTGTGGCTGGGAGCTGCCGGCGCGGCGCGGGCCCAAGCTTCGTGCGCCTCGCCCAACCCGCCGGCGTGCACCTTCGCGGCGGTTGACGTGGCGACGGGGCAGGCCGTCACGGCGTTTTGCGTGGGCCGGGGCGTGCGGTTTGAGCAGTGCGCGGGCCGGAATATTCCACCCAGCTTGTTGTTCTACGGCGTGTTGCCCGGCGTCGGCAGCACGTTTTTGCCGGGCTGCAATCCGCCCCACCCGCTGCCCTACGTGTACACGCCCACCACGGCGGAGGTGGGCACGGTGACCGTTTCGGAGCTGGCTAACGTGGTGGGAAAAGCCACGTACTACGTCCGCACGTTTCGGGTGTATGCGGCGTCGCCGCCTGCTTTCAGCGTGGCGCCCTGCCCCGGCAGCACGGCGCTGGTCACCGTCACCGATGCTGCTTACGACAGCTACACGGTGCAAATAGGCGCGGGCGCGGCGCAGGCCATCGCGCGCAACCGGGCCACCGTGCTGCGCGTGCCCGCCGGGGCCACCGCCGTCACCGTGACGGGCCACTACGCCGCCTCGGGCGTGTGCGAAGCTTCGGCTACCCAGGCCATTGCCCCGCTGGCCCCGGCCCAGGTGCCGGCCTTCGCCCGGCTCACGCTGCAAGCCCCGCTGCCCAGCCCCGCCGCGCTGGCGGTCGGCCAGCTGCCGGCCGGCTACCAGTACACTTTGCAGCGGGCCGACGCCAGCGCGCCGGGCGGCTACCGGGCCGTGGCGGCCGTGCCGGCGGGCAGCAGCAGCTTTTCGTTGGCCGATGCGGCGCCGGGCTGCTACCGCCTGCGCCGCACCGACCCTTGCCACCTCGACTCGGCTTTTTCGCCCGCCATCTGCACCCTGGGCCTGACGGGGCGCTCGGCCAACGGGCGCAACCAGCTGCTGCTGGCCGGCGCCGGCCCGCCGTACGCCGTCACCCGCGACGGCCAGCCGCTGCCGGCTTTCACCGTCATCGCCGGCGGGCTGGAAGACCCCAACGTGGACTGCGGCACCACCTACACCTACCGCGTGGCCGCGACCCAGCCGGGCGGCGGCGTGGCCGTTTCCAACCCGGTTGCCATCGCCACGCAGTCGGCCGTAGCCCCGCCGCGGCCGGGGTTGCTGGCCGGCTTCAACCTGAATAATGTGGTTCTATTGAGCCCTTTGTTTGCCGCTGGCGCAACCTTGCCTAAAGGTGCCACGCTGCGCTACCGCCGCATGGTGGGTGCCAGCCCAGCCGCCGATTTGGGCTCCCAAACCAGCACCCGGCCGCAGCGCGACTCGACAACCCTCACCGACTTGCTGGCCCGGCCGCCCTGCTACTCGGTGCAGGTGGTGGACGTGTGCGGCAACGCCTCGCCCGAAAGCGCGCCCGCCTGCCCGGCCTTGCTCACGGCCCGCGCCGCCGACCCCGACGGCACCACCGCGGCCCTCGCCTGGACGCCCTTTTCCGGCCCAACCCCCGGCGCCCCCGCGACCTACGCCCTCCAGCGCCTTGCCCCCGATGGCACCGTGCTCAGCACCGTGCCCGTGAGTGGCGCTGCTTACACCGATTTGACGCCGCCCACCGACCGCCAGGTGCTCCGCTACCGCCTCCAAATCGGGGGCGCGGGCCTGGCGCCGGGCACGTTCAGCTACTCCAACGTGGCCACGGTCGCGCGCCAGCCCGTGCTCACCATCCCCACGGCCTTCACGCCCAACGGCGACGGCCTCAACGACGTGCTCGAAGTGAAGGGCAAGTACCTGCGCAACTATGTTTTTGTCGTGGTCGACCGCAACGGCCAGGAGGTCTTTCGCGGCACGCAGCGCAGCCAAACCTGGGACGGCACCGTCAAAGGCCACGCCCCGGTGCCCGGCGCCTACCCCTGGCGCTTCCAGCAAACCAGCGAAGACGGCCAGCCGTTTATTGCCACGGGCTCCATCACGATTTTGAAATGATTTTCCGGCAACTACCTTTTGCTGAAGCTGGTAACGGGCTTTGCGGCCAGCCGCCCGGTCCTTCGCTCGCAAAGCAGCCGCACTTTCCAGCGGTTTAATTGTTCATTGCTAACTGTAACCTGATAATTGAAATTATGGCATTCGACCTAACCGGCATGATGGGCAAAGTGAAAGAGCTGCAAGACAAAATGCAGCAGGCCCAACAGGAAATTCAACACATCACCGCCACCGGCGAGGCGGGCGGCGGCCTGGTGCGCGCCACGGCCAACGGCCACCGCAAAATTCTCAAGCTGGAAATCGACGAGAGCCTGCTCACGCCGCAAGACCGCGACATGCTGGCCGACCTCGTAGTAGCCGCCGTGAACAAGGCCCTCGACGAAGCCGCCGAGCTGGCCCGCCAGGAGCTGCAACGCAAAACCAGCGGCCTGATGCCCAACGTGCCCGGCCTCGATTTGAGCGGTTTTGGAGCGTAACGCGGGCGCTGCGCTTAATGAGGAATTAAGAATGAAGAATGAAGAATTATTAGGTGAGGAAGGCCTGAATGTCGGCTCAGGTCCAGGTAATTCTTCATTCTTCATTCCTCAATCCTCATTCAAAACTCCTCATTCCTCATTAAAAGGAAAGGGCGCTTGCGCCGACGTGGCCATTGTCATTCTGAACTGGAACGGGGCCGGTTTTCTGCGCCGCTTCCTGGCCGGGGTGCTGGCCCACGCCGACGGCGCGCGCATCATCGTGGCCGACAATGCTTCGACCGACGACTCAGTGGAGCTGCTGGCCCGCGACTTTCCGACGGTTGAGCTGCTGCTGCTCGACCGCAACTGGGGCTTTTGCGAGGGCTACAACCAGGCGTTGGCGCAGGTCGACAGCGACTTTTTCGTGCTCTTGAATTCCGACGTGGAAGTGACGCTGGGCTGGCTGCGCCCGCTGCGCGCCCTGTTGGAAGGCAACCCGCGCATTGCCGCCGCGCAACCCAAAATCCTGGCCCACGCCGACCCCACGTACTTCGAATACGCCGGCGCGGGCGGCGGCTACCTCGACCGCCTGGCTTACCCGTTTTGCCGCGGCCGCCTGTTCGACACCCTCGAAAAAGACCACGGCCAGTACGACGACCCGCGCCCCGTGGCCTGGGCCAGCGGCGCCTGCCTGCTGGTGCGCCGCAGCGCCTGGCAAGCCCTCGGCGGCCTGGAGCCGGCTTTTTTTGCCCACATGGAAGAAATCGACCTCTGCTGGCGCCTCTGGAACGCCGGCCACGAGGTCTGGTACCACGGCGGCAGCGCGGTGCAGCACGTAGGCGGCGGCACCTTGCCCAAAGCCAGCCCCCGCAAAACCTACCTCAACTTCCGCAACGGCCTGGCTTTGCTCTACAAAAACGCGGCCCCCGGCGAGCTGTACGGCGCCCTGCTTCAGCGCCTGGTGCTGGACGGCGTGGCGGGCCTGCGGTTTTTGGCGGCCGGGCAGGTGCGCAACTGCTGGGCGGTGCTGCGCGCGCATTTCAGCTTTTACGGCCGGCTGGGCTACTGGCGCCAGCAGCGCCGCGCCACCCGGCCCCGGCTGCGGGTAGCCGAGCGGCCCGGCGTGTACGGCGGCAGTCTGGTGTGGGCGTATTTCGGGCGCGGCAAGCGCAAGTTCAGCGAGTTGGGCCTGAAATAGGCCCTCTTTTTCAGGCCCTTACTATAACGACAAAATCCCCTCCTTGAAAAGGAAGGGATTTCGTCATTTCATCGGCAATTGATTTCAGTTACAAATCCCAAACCGTGCTGCGCTGCTCGCGCATGGCACGGCGCACATTCATCCAAAACGCCCCGGCAAAATAGAGCACGATGGGCGAGCCAAACGTGAAAAACGACGCGTAGACGAACGAGAGCCGGACGCTGCGCGTGCTGAACCCCCACTTTTGGGCCAGGGCCGAGCACAAGCCGAAAGACTGCGTTTCGAGGTAGTCGGTGAAGCGTTTCATGGGCGGTAGCGGCTGGCGAAAAACAGATTTTCTATGCTAAGATAAGGCGTTGGGCGAGCCAAGACAAGCGCGGACGCGTAATTTCGCTGTCCCAGGTCTTACTCTTGCGGTAGCATTTACGCTTGAAAGGCTGGTTTTTGTTTTCCCGCGTAGCGTGATTTGATGATAAATATTTTGCGGCCGGTGGCCAACGGGCTGCTGGCAGCCACCCTATTATTAGCAGGCTGCGCCCTGCCCCGCGTCCTGAACCAGGCCGAGGCCGGGCGCACCGTGGTGGCCCGGCCCGCGCCGCTCACGGCCTCGGGCGAAACGGTACCGTTTGAGGTAACGGCCCGCGTGCCGGCCCAGCACCTGCACAAAGGCGTGGCCTACGAGCTGCTGCTGCGCTACCGCTACGAGCACGGCCTGCGCGAAGACACCCTCGGCCGCATTGCCTTCACCACCGGCAACTACGTGTACGACGACGAAAACAAAGGCCAACTCGTCGCCACCCAAAAATTCACCCTGCCCAACACGCCCGGCCGCACCCCCGGCGAGCTGCTGGCCCACGCCCAGGTGCGCGAACTGAAAAAGAACGGCCGCGTGCTGCGCGCGCCCGACGACGTGCGCGTGGCCCGCGGCATCGCCGACCCCGCCCGCCTCGTCGCCCGCGAAGACACGGTGCTGGCCCTGCTGCCCGAGCACGCCAACAACACCATGAGCGGCACCCGCGTGCTGCCCTTCTTTTTTGATGAAGGCCAGTGGTTTATCCGCGGCTACCTCGGCACCAACGTGGCCGCGCTCGAAGACCTGATTGACGCCAACCAGCAAACCAGGCAGGTGCTCATCATTGCCGGCCACTCGCCCGATTCGGTCGATGCCCACAACCGGCTGCTGGCCAGCAAGCGCGTGCGCATGCTGCTGTACTACTACAAGCAGCGGGTGAAGAATTTCTCCTATCTCAATAAGAATGAAGACATTCGCTACGACACCCTGGCCTACACCCGGCGCTGGGACACCTTCCTGAGCAAAGTCGTGACTTCGGCCCTAAAAGCCGACCAGATTGACTCGGTTGTCACGATTATCAACGACACCAGGGGCACGTTTGAGCAGAAGGAAAAGGCCCTGCACCGCCTTTCGGCGTTCGATTACATCGAGCAGTACATCTACCCCGTGCTGCGCTTCGGCACCGTGGCCGTGACGTATACCGCGCCCAAGCGCTACGATTCGGAGGTGTACCTGCTCTCGAAAAAAATCGTGGACAAGCAAGTCGAGGCCGACGCCCTCACGCCCGAGGAGCTGCGCTACTCGGCCACCCTCACGCCGCTGCTGGCCGAAAAGCAGCGCATCTACGAAGTGGCCGCCGCCAACACCAACAGCTGGGAGGCTTTTCACAACCTGGGCGTGGTGCTGCTTCAGCGCGCCGAAAAAGAGCCGACCGATAAAATCCGCACTGCTTACCTGCGCCGGGCGGCCGTCAATTTTACCCTGGCCGCCCACCGCAACCCCACGGCCGAATTCTTTTACCACGCCGCCACGGCCTACCACCGCGCCGGCGACCGCCTCGAAGCCCTCCAGAACTACGACTACGCCATCAAGCTGGGCGGACCGCGCCCGCTGCTGCGCAAAATTTTCTCGGACCGCGCCGCGCTGGAAATCGAAGTCGGCCAGCCCGACGAGGCCCTGCGCAGCCTGCAATACGCCGGCCCTTCCTACCAAAACGCCCTGAACCACGCCCTGATTCTGGTGGGCCGCGAGGGCTACGACGCCGCGTTGGAAGAGTACCGCCTGGCCCAAACCCTGCGCCCGGCCGCCGCCGCGCCGGTCTACGGCATGGCCGTGGTGGCCGCCCGCCAGAAAAACGAGGCCAGCGTGGGCACCTTGCTCAAGCAGGCCGTGGCGCTCGACCACCGCTACGCCCAGCGGGCCGTCGAGGACCTTGAATTTCAGGACTACGTGCAGGGCAAGGTGTTTCGGGAGGCGCTCAAGTAGTTTTTGCCCATCCGCCGGGGCCGTCGTAGCTTTGTCAGGCGGCATTGGGCCGTTTTTTACCAGCTGAAAACCATGCGTCAAATTCAATTCCGGGAGGCCTTGCGCGAGGCCCTGTCCGAGGAAATGCGCCGCGACCCGCGGGTGTTCCTCATGGGCGAAGAAGTGGCCGAGTACAACGGCGCCTACAAAGTGAGCCAGGGCATGCTCGACGAGTTCGGCCCGGAGCGGGTGATTGACACCCCGATTGCCGAGCTGGGTTTTGCCGGCATCGGCGTGGGCGCGGCCATCAACGGGCTGATTCCGGTCATTGAATTCATGACCTTCAACTTCTCGCTGGTCGCTATCGACCAGGTGATTAACTCGGCGGCCAAAATCTACTCGATGTCGGGCGGGCAGTATTCCTGCCCCATCGTGTTTCGCGGCCCCACCGGCAGCGCCGGCATGCTCAGCAGCCAGCACTCGCAGAACTTCGAAAACTGGTACGCCAACACGCCCGGCCTGAAAGTGGTGGTGCCCAGCAACCCCTACGACGCCAAAGGCCTGCTAAAAGCGGCCATCCGCGACCCCGACCCGGTTATTTTCATGGAGTCGGAGCTGATGTACGGCGACAAAGGCGACGTGCCGGAAGAGGAATACATCCTCGAAATCGGCAAGGCCAACGTGGTGCGCCCCGGCAAGCACGTCACCCTGGTGAGCTTCGGCAAGATGATGAAAATTGCCTACACCGCCGCCGATGAGCTGGCCAAGGAAGGCATTGAGGCCGAAGTAATTGACCTGCGCTCGGTGCGCCCGATTGACTATGATACGCTGGTCGAGTCGGTGAAGAAAACCAACCGCATGGTGGTCATCGAAGAAGCCTGGCCGCTGGCCAGCATTTCGGGCGAGTTGGCCTACATCGTGCAGCGCCGCGCCTTCGATTACCTCGACGCCCCGGTCATCCGCATCAACTGCGCCGACGTGCCCCTACCCTACGCTCCTACCCTCATCGAAGCCTCGCTGCCCAACGTGGCCCGCGTGGTGAAAGCAGTGAAGGAAGTGACGTACGCTAAGGCGTAAGGCCTGGAATTTATTACTTCAAAGCCCCACTGGTACGCGCTGGTGGGGCTTTTTTGTGTTTAGGATATTGGGGATTATCAATCAGGCCTTACGCAAAGCTGCTTTTCGGTAGCCCCAGCGGGGCGGCCCATCGGTAGTACTTAATTGATTAATAACGAAAAAGCCCCAGCGGGGCGACCCAAAAGAAGCACGGTTTTTGGGTCGCCCCGCTGGGGCTTTTTCGTTCAGTCACAGCCTTTTTCTATCGACGGGCCGCCCCGCTGGGGCTAAAAATTTTTGCGTAAGGCCTATTAATTCTAGGGTGCCTCGCTGGGCGGGCGCAGCTGGTGGGCCGTTGCTTCCGATAATTGCCAGCAGCCCCATACCCACCCGAGCGCCAGCCCCAGCACGGCGAACCGACGGGCAGGCCGGCCCAATTGCCGCCACCAGGCCAGTGGCCGGGCATTGGCCGCGACGGCCGTGAGCACCAGCAAGTGCAGTGGCAGCAAAAAGCGGCATTCCATAAGAGTGGGCAATGCCAACAGGCAGGGCAGCAGAAGCGCCAACAGCACCGCCGGGGCTTGCGCACGGTGGGCAGAAGGGCCGACTGGGCAGCGGGCGCGCCGGGCGGCCGCCATCGCCAGCCAAGTGGCCACGCCCAGCAGCAAATAATTCAGGAGCCGCGTGGCGGTTTGGCCGGGTGGGTGCAGCTGCGTGGGGTACGGGGTTGGAAACCAGATATCCAGGCCGTTGAAGAGGTGCCGCAAGTAGCGGGCACTGACTGATAGCGGCTGGCGTAGCGCAAAGCGCAGGTACTGCGCGTAGCTGGCAAAGTTGTGGCCCGGCACTTGGGCCAGGGCCCGCTGGCCGGCGGGGTCGGCGTATACCAGCGAGCGGGGAATTTCGGGAATCAGGCTCGATTCGTAGCGCTGAAAGCGGGTGCCCCAGGCCAGCTGCTTGAGAAAGAGGGGGCGGCCGCCGAGCACACCCAGCACCAACGGCGTGGGCCGCTGAAAATGCTGCCGGTTGATAAGCAGCTGCGGGAGCAACACCAGCGCCAGACCAGCGGCCAGACTAGCCGCGCGCCGCCATTGCTGGCCCGAGGGCAGCGGCGCACCCAGCAACAGCCACGCCCAGCCCGGCGCACCGGCCACGAAAACGGGGCGCAGGTTGATGGCGGCGCCCAGCAAGAGGCCGGCCGCCACCGCCCAGCGCCACCCCGGCCGGCCCAGCGCCGCGAGCCCCAGCACCAGCAGCGCCAGCCCAGGCAGGTCCGTCAGCGTAAAATTGAAGTAATCCCGCCAAAAAATAAACGTTAACCCTAGCAACATGGCCCAGCGGGCGGTGCTGATGGGGCGGCCCGATGCCTGGGCCCACAGCCGTGGAATGGCCAACCCGAAAAGCAGGGCGGCCCAGCCGGCACCCACTATTCGGGCGCCCGTGAGCATCGACCAGCCGGTGAAATGGCACAGGACGCGGGCCGGCAGCACCAGCAGCGGCCCGAGGTAGCCCCGCAGCGGGTCGTCGAAGGCCAATAGCGAAAAGTGTCCGTGCTGCGTGAATTTCAAGGATAATTCCCAGTATTCGGCGGCATCGAAACGAAACTGATTGATGCCGTAGCCGCTGAGCGGCAGGTAGGCCGCGTACAGGGCCAGCACCAGCAGCACGCGCCAGCGGGTGGGCATTACCATGGCTGGCCTGCTGAGGCGGGCATCAGGCCCTGCAATGGCAAGTCGTGCTTGATATCGCGCGGGACGATGGCCAAATGCCGTTGGACGCTGGCCGATGCCGAAAAACCCGCTACTACCGCAACTGCGTAGCTAACCGCCACGGCTGCCTGCCTCGGGTGAGTAGCCTGCCGCCACCACCGCAAGGGCGCGGCCCCAAAAGCCACGGCAGCCATTAGCAACAAGTGCAGCGGCAGCAAAAATCGGCATTCTATTGCTGTAGGCAAAGTGGCGGCACACGGCACCAGTAGGGCCAATAGCACCAGTACGGGCCGCACCCAGCCGCTGGTGGGCCGCTGCCAACGCCGGACCAGCAACACGAAAAGCCCGCCCCAAATAAGGGAGTAATTGAGCCAGGCCAGCGCCCAAGTCGGCGCAAATACTTCCTGGATGTAAGGCGTAGCATACTGCACGTCCAGCCCGTTGAACAAGTGCCGGAGCCACACCCCGGCGGCCCGCCACGGCCGGCCCAGGCACAACCGGAGGTATTGGTCCGGCTCGGTGAACCCGGACAGGCCCGTGGTATTGAACAGGGCCCGTCCGCGCTTGTCTTCGAAGCGCATTTGCGCCATCGGGTAGTCGCCGCCAATGCTGGTTTCGTATTTCTGCAGCTGGAGCCCCCATTCCAACTGTTTCAGGTAGAGGTTGGGCTGGTTGGGCAAGCTGGTAATCACCCAGGGCGAGCGAATTTTAAGGTGTTCATCGTTGCTCTTGAGCTGGGGCCATAGCACCAGAGCAGCTCCTAGCACCAGAGCGGCGGTGCGGGCGCTGCCCCACCACCAGGCCCGTCCCAGTGGCGGCAACAAGGCCAGCAGTCCCACGGCTGGCAGGGCCGCCTGGTACACGGGCCGCATGTTTGCGGCGGCGGCCACGGCCGCGCCGGCCAGCAAGGCGCTGGCCAGGCCCCGCCCGCGCAACAGGCCCACGAGGGCAATGCTCAGGGCCAGCAGCGCGGGGAAATCAGTCAGGCTAAAGTTGAAGTAATCGCGCCACAGCAGAAAGCCCAGCCCCGCAAACAGCAGTCGTCGACCCAGCGGCACCGCGGGGCCACCCCGCACGGCCTGCCACAAGGCGGGCCCCGCCCAGCCGAAAAACGCGGCCGCTACCCCGGCGCCCAGCGGGCGGGTGATGCTGAGGGGTAACCAGCCGTAATCCTGCTCCAGTCGCGTGAACGGGGCCAGCAGGAGCGAAAACAGGTAGCCCCGCTGTTGAAAGTAGGCGAAAAACGTGAAACGGCCCGCAGGATAATAGCTTTTCGCGTACTGCCAGTACGCGTCAGCATCGTAGTACAGCTTGTCGTAATCGGTGAGGGGAAGATAAATCAGATAGCTCAGCAGTACCACGCTGGTTGCAACCAGTCCTGCGTGAGTTTGCGCCCAACTTTGCAGCCGCTTCAGTTTTCCTTCCATTCTCATCTTATCAAATGCATCCGTACGACTAAGCTGCCGTACATTTCGGTTATCACCTTCAAAGCTACGTTTCCCGCCAATTCCCACCCCCATGAACCACCGCCTACACCTCAAATTCGAACAATTGGAACGGGCCACCAACCGCCTGCTGGCCTCGGCCGAGGCGCTGGGGCCGGACGCTGCCAAGTCGCCGGCGACGGGGCATTGGTCGGCTACGCAAGTCGTTCACCACCTGTTTTTTATTGAAGGCAACATTGTAAAGTACGTGCAGAAGAAGATGCACGCCGATGAGCTACTGCCCAAAGTGGGGCTGTTTACGCGCTTGCGGGCGCGGTTGGTGCGGCTGATGCTGCGCCTGCCGGGCTTCAAATACAAGGCGCCGCGCGGGGTGGCCACGCTGACCGATGCCGGCGAGGTGCCGCCGTTGCCCGAGCTGCGGCGCGAATGGGAGGCCTTGCGCCGCGAGATGGAGCGGCTGCTCAACGAGTTTCCGGGCCGGCAGCTGAACCGGGCCATTTTTCCGCACCCGCGCTCGGGCCGGATTACCATGTATCAGGTGATGGACTTTTTGCTCGACCACCTGCTGCACCACCAGCAGCAAATCAACCGCATTACCAAGGCGCTGCGGCCGGCGGCTTCGACCCTGGTAATCAGCTAAATCAGCTGGATTTGGACTGATAGAGTGGCAGACTGGCGAAGGACGCCGCCAGCCCGGCGGGCGGCACGGTGAGCTTGCGGCGGTCGAGGTCGAGCCAGGCGCCGTCGACGGTTACGGTGGCGGCCACGCGGCCGGCGGCGTTGTAGATGGTGTGCACGATGGTCCAGCGCGAGCCGTCGGCGCTGACGGACACCAGCTGGCCGTCGACCCGGATTTCTTCGCCGATGCCCAGCTCTTTCAGGAACTTGGTTTCTTCCCGAAACAAAATCGGCCCCAGGCGGAGCTGGGCGAATCGTTTCACGTCGTAGCCCCAGCTGGCCAGCACCGCCACGCGCTGGTCGGCGGCGTAATCGGCGTAGGCCGAGTGGCGCATGTGGCCGTTGGGGTCCATGTCGGCCCAGCGGGTGCGGTAGGTAATGGCGTCGGTCATTTCTTAAGTAGTGGTTACAGCGGGTTTAGCGCAAATTCGTGGTCAGTGTATTCGGCGCGGCCGGGGGAACCTCACCCCCGGCCCCTCTCCAAAAGAGAGGGGAGCCGAGAAGCCGGTACACTGACCGGAGAGCGGCCCCAGGAACGGTGACCGGTGCATAATTAACTGATTTGCAGGCGCACGAGGTATTGCTCGTCGTCGTCTTCGCCCAGGAAGTCGGCGGTGTAGCCGGCGGTTGCGGCGGCGTCGTTGAGCAGGGCCGCATCGATGAACAGCCAGGGAAAGTGGGCCCCGGTGCGGCCCTGGTAGCTGAGCGAGTAGTCGACTTCGCCGTAGTACGGGCCGTTGAGGTTGAGCAGCAGGGCGCCGTCCTCGTCTTCGTAGAGGTAGCGCACGTCGGACGAGGTGGCCAGAATCTGGCCGCCGGGGGCCAGCAGGGTGCGGGCGTGGGCCAGAAAGTTGTCGAGGCCGTCGAGGGTGCCGGTCAGGCCCAGGCCGTTCATGAGCAGCAAGATGGTGTCGTAGGGCAGCTCGGTGGCCGGGCGTGGGGCGAACAAATCGTGGCGGGCCACGGTGCGCACGCCGCGCTCGGCCATTACCTGCGCGGCACCGGCCGACACGTCGACGGCTTTCACCTCAAAGCCACGGGTTTGCAGCTCGAGGGAATGGCAGCCGGCGCCGGCGCCGAGGTCGAGCACGCGGCCCCGGCATTCGTCGAGGGCCAGGCGCTCCAGGTCCGGCATGAGGAGCAGCGTGCGAAAGAAGTAGGCGGCCGGCAGGGGCTCGTCGTCGGCCACGTTGCAGTGCACGGTGAGGGTGGCCTCGGCGTCGCCGTGGTGGTAGGCCAGCAGGGCCTGGCCCAGAATATCGGGGGCGGTGGTCGTCGCCATAGCAGGAGGTGCGAAGGGCAAAATAGCCGGCGGCCGGTGGGCCGGCACGGCCCCGCGACGGCCTTGCAACCGCTTCGGGGCCGAAAAGTACCCAAAACTTCGCGGGTAAGCTGGGCGTTTGGGTGGCAGCTGCTCCCAATTTATCTCCGCCATGCTTCCCAGCAAACTTCGTAAAGGCCAGTTGCCCACCAAAATCTGCGCGACCTGCGGCCGGCCGTTTGAGTACCGCAAAAAGTGGCGCGCCCACTGGGACGAGGTGAAATACTGCGGCGAGAAATGCCAGCGCAACCGGTCGGCGGCCGGCACCAGTGCCCCGGCGGCCTAACCGGCAAGCCGGCGGGCCGTATCTTTTCCGGGCAATGCCGCTGCTGAAAACGGGCATTGCCTTCCCTCCCGCCTTTTTATTCGTCGCTAAAATCGTATGGCTTCCAACCTCGACTACCTGAACCCCGCGTTGATTCCGCTGGAAGAAAAAGTAAAAGCTTACCTGGACGCGGAAAAGGCCCTGCGCAACGCCCCCGAAACGCCACGTAACGAGTTGACCCGCCTGGAGCAGGAAATCATCGCTTTACTTCCCACGCGCGACGAGTGGGTGAAGGTAAACCTGGGCTACGGCCCCAGCCGCGTGGGGGCCTGGCACGTGCCTGGCACGGCTACTACCAGCGAGCGATACGAGCTGCGCGTGGTGCACTAAGCGCTGCGCTTAATGAAGAATGAGGAATGGCCATTGCGAGGAGGCACGACGACGCAATCTATCCTGGCAATGCGACTCGCCTTCTATTGTGACACTCCCGTTTCTGAGACCGGAAAAAGGCTCCTTTCTGGGCAGGTTAGGGGTTTGTCACATTAGTGGGTTAGTCGCTTTTACAGGACGGATTGCTGCGCTGCGCTCGCAATGACCATTCTTCATTCTTCATTCCTCATTCTCTAATGTCCGGCGTCCCAGTCGTAGCCTAGTTCGGCCCAGTAGTCTTTGGGGCGGGCATCGGCGAAGGCGATGGTGCCGATGCGCTTGAGGTGCTTGATGCCGTACTTGAGCGGGGTGACCAGGCGCAAGGGGGCGCCGTGGGCCGAGGTGAGCGGCGCGCCGTTCATTTCGTAGCACAGCAGCGTTTGCGGGTGCAAGGCGCTGTGCA
Organism: uncultured Hymenobacter sp.; assembly: GCA_964242365.1. Taxonomy (GTDB): domain Bacteria; phylum Bacteroidota; class Bacteroidia; order Cytophagales; family Hymenobacteraceae; genus Hymenobacter. The sequence goes on from CAXTCS010000030.1 coordinate 18,242, forward strand.
TGTCGAGGCCCACGTAATAGGCTTCGTCGGGGGTGAGCATGGCCACGTAGGGCGCGAGGTCGGCGGGCGGGTTGAGGGGGTCGGCGGGGTGGCCGCTGCGGGTGGCCAGCGGGTAGCGGGCGAGGAAATCGGAGAGGCGCGTGCCGGCCCAGTGCACCACCACGCTCCAGCCTTCGATGCACTTGAGCTCGGTGGTCATCTCGGTTTTGGGCAGGGCTTTGACGTCGGCCAGGGTAAATTCCTGGGTTTTGTTCGAGCCGTAGCCGTGCACGCGCAGGCGCCAGGCGGCGGGGTCCACTTCGTCGTCGAGGCCGACGTCGCCGTTTTCGCGGGGCATGCGGGCGCGGCTGCGGGCAAACTCGGGGGCCAGGCGCGTTTCCTTAAAATAGGCGCTGCTGAGGCGGCTGTTGGCATCGAGCACCTTGCGCAACGGGTGCGGAATGCCGGCGGCGTCGGGTTGCGAGAGCAGCCAGCGCCAGCCGCCAATGCCGGCCAGCCCGGCCAGGCCCAGGCCGATGAACGAGCGGCGCGAGCGGCGGCGGGCTTCGGCCAGCACGGCGGCTTCGGAGGGGAGCGGCGCCGGGGATTCTTCAACCGGAACCGGAGCGGTGGATTGGTCAGTCATGCCGAAAACGGAGGATTAGTTGGACGAAAGGGACGCGTCGGCGGCGGGCAGCGACGTGGGCCCGGCCTCGATTTCGCGGGCATCGGGCTTGATGTCTTCGATTTCGAAGCCGGCGACCATGGCGCGGAAGTTATTCCAGCCGGCGCGCACGACCTGGGCGATATGCACGATGAAAAACAGCACGTAGCCCACGGTGAGCGCAAAATGCAGGATGCGCGCGAACTCGTAGCCGCCCAGCAGGCTGGTGAGCCAGCCGAACTGCGTGGGCTTGTAGATGGCCAGCCCGGTGAGCACCGAGCCCAGGCCCATGACGATGACGCTGGTGTAGGCAAGCTGCTGGGCTCCATTGAATTTGCGCACCGGCAGCGGCTCTTTGGAAAGGCCCAAATCGTGCAGCACCACCTGCACGGCTTCTTTGAATGAGTGGCGGGTGGGCAGCAAATAGCGCCATTCGCCCGAGGCCGCCGTGTAGAGCACGTAGAGCAAGCCGTTGAGAAAGAACACCCACATCAACACAAAGTGCCAGCTCATGCCCTGCGCCAGCTTGTGGTCGAGGTGGAAGGCGCCGTAGAACGACTGCGGAAAAAACTTGAGCAGCGTGTGGTTGCCCCAGCCGAGGCGGTACACGTCGTTGGCCCAGTAAATCCACATGCCGCTCCAAATCATCAGCCCGAGCACGGGGAAATTGACCCAGTGAAACCAGCGGATGGCCAGCGGGTGCTTCTCAACAATTTGTTTCATAAACAGCAGAATGGCAGGTGAATTAATGCAATGTACACCGGGCGCCAACGTGGGTATACTCTTGGCCTGACGCCCTGGCTGGCGTATCCTTACAATTGTTTTTACGGGCGCAGTCAAAAAAGAATTCTCTTTGGAGCAATGCCTACCGTTGGCCCCGAAGGTTGAAATTTGATTTAGAGCGGTTCTCAGGTTCGAGTACACGGCGCGGGCGGGGAACCTCACGAGACCCCTGCGGGGCAGGCCCCGGTTCGCTTGAAGCGCGAAGCCCCAGGAGAGGGGAGCCGGACGAGCCGGACACCAACCTGAGAACCGCTCTAACCCAAGCTATAACGTATTGAACGTCGGCCCCGGCGGGGCTTGCCTTCATAGGTCGCAGCGCGGGTTATTTACAAATATAAATTTCTATATAATACCGGTAAATTAGTTCACTTCAACCACCCTGACCGGCTGCACCAGGTTGCCAGCGGCTGGCGTTTTTTTCTTGTTATGCAATGAAACCGACCAGGAAACATCCGACAGCCGGCAACGTGCTGTTTTTAATGGGCTGGCTGGCATTCGGCGTGCGATGTACGGCGCCGGCCACCGAAGTGCCGGTTTCGGCGGCGCTGCCCTCGTCGCCGATTGCCCCGGCCGACCCGACGACGGTGCGCGTGCTGGGCCTGGTTGGGACCGGGGGCATGGACCCCGTGCCGGCGCACGTGACCGGGCGCGTGCGCCAGCTGTTTTTCACTGGGGGCGAATACGTTCATCGGGGCCAGCTGCTGGCCAAGTTGTACAGCCGCTCATACGTGCTGGCGCCGCACGACGGTTTTTTGGGCCCCGCGCTGGTGAGCGAAGGGCAGCGGCTGGCCCCGGCCACGCCCGTGACCACCATTTCCCGGCGCCGCCACCTGGTGGTGGCGCTGACGCTGCCCGGGCGTGCGTGGGGCCGCGTCGGGGCCGGCGACTCGGTGCGGGTGTGGGTGGCCTCCCGCCCCGACCGGGTGGTGAGCGGCGTGGTGGCCGCGCTGCCCCCGTCCGCACCCGGCCGCGCCTTTCCGGTGGAAATCAACCTGGCGCTTCGGGCTCCTTTTCGCAGCGGCGAGCGGGCATATGTTGAGCTGCGGGATACGCGTCGGACCCGGCCGCCGGCCTCGGCCATGCCCGTAACGGTGGAAGCCCGCCCTCGCCGCTAGGCCCAAAAAGGCGGTATTTCGGCCCCATCTGTCGTACTGACGAGGTTTTTTCTGGCTACTTCGCACCTAAATTGGCCGCCCGTACGTAGCCCATCCGTCCGATAACGGAGCCAATGCGCCGGCGCGCTCGCCTGGCCGGGCTGCCGGGCCTTCCAATCGTTTTTCCCAAATTATGGCTAAAATCATCTCCCCGCAGGTCGATTTCACCTTCCTGCTGCAACAAACCAAGCACGTAACCCCGGAGATTTTCACGGCCGACGGCCAGGGGTTTCTGAATTTACTGGAAGGCCGCTGGCAGGCGCCGGGCACCCCGCGCCCGTTCCACTCGCCCGTCGACGGCTCGGTGCTGGGCGCCTTGCCCATGCTCGACCAGGCCACTGCTCTGCGGGCCGTGCTGGCCGCCAAGGCTGAAGCGACCGCCTGGGCCGCCACGCCGCTCGACGAGCGCCGCGCCAAAGTGCAGGACTGCCTCGACCAGCTGCGGGCGCAGGCCGACCTCATCGGCAAGCTGCTGGTGTGGGAAATCGGCAAAACCTACAAGCTGGGCTTCACCGACATCGACCGCTGCATCGAGGGCGTGCGGTGGTACGTCGATAACATCGAAAGCCTGCTGGGCACCCGCCAGCCGCTGGGCCTGGTGAGCAACATCGCCTCCTGGAATTACCCCTTTTCGGTGCTGCTGCACGCGGTGCTGACGCAAGTACTCTGCGGCAACTCGGTGATTGCCAAGACGCCCACCGACGGCGGCTTCATTTCCCTGAGCCTGGCCTTTGCCATCGCCCGGCGTTGCGGCCTGCCCCTGACACTCGTCAGCGGCAGCGGCGGCGAGCTGAGCGACGTGCTGGTGAAGCACCCGGCGGTGGACTGCCTGAGCTTTGTGGGCGGGCGCTACAACGGCCGCAACATCGCCGACGCGCTGTCGCAGAACCACAAGCGCTACATGCTCGAAATGGAGGGCGTGAACACCTACGGCATCTGGAATTACAGCAATTGGGACGTGCTGGCCGACCAGCTCAAAAAGGGCTACGACTACGGCAAGCAGCGCTGCACGGCCTACGTGCGCTTCGTGGTCGAGCGGCGCTTGTTTCCGCAGTTCCTCGAAACGTACCTGCACACCGTCCGCGGGCTGACAGTTGGCAACCCCACGCTGGTGGACCACCCCGACGACCCGCTGCCGGAACTGGGTTTCGGGCCGGTCATCAACCCGGCCCAGGCCGAGGAACTCGACCGCCTCTACCAGAATGCCCTGAAAACAGGCGCCACGCCCATCTACGACGGCCAGCTCGACGAGGCGCTGTTTTTGCCGGGCCAGGACCGGTCGGCGTACCGCGCCCCGCGCGCCCTGGTCAACCTGCCGCGTCAGAGCGAGCTGTATTATAAGGAGCCGTTCGGGCCGATTGACTCCGTCGTGCTGGTCGACCGCGTGGAGGAGCTGGTGGGCGAGATGAACATTTCGAACGGCGCGCTGGTCGCCGCCGTTGGTTCCGACGATGCGCAGTGGGCCGCCCGCACCGCCAAGGAAGTCCGCGCCTTCAAAGTCGGCATCAACCAGCTGCGCTCGCGCGGCGACCGGGCCGAGCTATTCGGCGGGCTGGGCGAATCGTGGAAAGGCGCCTTCGTGGGCGGCAGCTCGCTGGTAGAAGCCGTTACGCGGGGCGAAAAACCGATTTTGGGCAGTTTTGAAGACGCTACCCTGCTCCCCGAAAAGACCTGAAGCAATCAACGGGCCGACAAAGCCCAAGGGGCAGAGACGTTGAAAGCCGGCGGCTTCGATGAGTGAATTACTGCTGTCACCCTGCTGCTGCGGAAGCAGGCGTTTTGGTTGCTGGTTGCTCGTTGCTGGTTTCTGGTTGCTGGTTGCTGGTTTCTGGTTTCTGGTTGCTGGTTTTCCGCTGGTAATTAACCAGAAACGAGAAACCAGAAACCAGCAACTACTTGCCGTTAATTATTGCCCAGCCTCCCCAATTTGGGGGTATTTCCGTTCCATGACTGCCCCCGCTCCCGCTGCGCTCGAACCGAAAGCGGCCGGCCGCTGGGTGCTGGTGGCGGCCGTGGCGGCCTCCTGCATGGCGTTTCTCGACGGCTCGGCCCTGAACGTAGCCCTGCCCGCCTTGCAGCACGACCTGGGCGCGAGCGGTGCCGACGTATTTTGGGTCCTCAACGGCTACCTGCTGGTGCTGGCGGCCCTAATACTGGAGGGCGGCGCGCTGGGCGACCAGCTGGGCCGCAAGCGAGTGTGCATGTTGGGAATCAGCCTGTTTGCCCTGGCTTCGTTGGCTTGTGGCCTGGCCCCGAGCACCGGCTGGCTCATTGCCGCCCGCGTGGTGCAAGGCCTGGGCGGCGCCCTGCTGATTCCGGGCAGCCTGGCCCTGATTTCGGCGGGTTTCCCCAGCGAGCAGCGCGGGCAGGCCATCGGCACGTGGTCGTCGGCAACCACTTTGGTAACGCTGGGCGGCCCCGCGCTGGGCGGCTGGCTGGCCGACGCGGGCTGGTGGCGGGCCATTTTTCTGCTCAATCTGCCCCTGGCGGCTGTGGCCCTGCTCGTGCTCTGGCGCAAAGTGCCCGAAACCCGCGACGAAACAGCCACCGGCAGCGACGGCCTCGGCGCCGCGCTGGCCGCCGTGGGGCTGGCCGCCCTCACCTTCGGCCTGCTCACGGCGCCCGCGCGGGGCTGGGCGCATCCGTTGGCCTGGGGCCCGGTGGGCGGCGGCCTGGCCGCGCTGGGCCTGTTTGTGGCGGTCGAAGCCCGCAGCCCCCACCCGATGCTGCCGCTGCGCCTGTTCCAAAACCGCACCTTCAGCGGCACCAACCTGCTGACCCTGCTGCTGTACGGCGCCTTGACGGCCGCCATGCTATTTATTTCCCTCGACCTGGTGCAGGTGCAGGGCTACTCGCAGTTGCAGGCGGGCCTCGCCTTCATGCCGTTGGCGGGCTTCGTTGCCTTGCTTTCGCGGCTGGCCGGCCAGTGGGCCGACCGCCACGGCCCGCGCCCCTTGCTCACGGCCGGGCCCTTGGTAGTTGCGGCAGGTTTCGGCTGGCTCAGCCAAATCGGCCTCACCACCGGGCCGGCCGCGTACTGGACCACGTTTTTGCCCGGCCTGGCGCTGGCTGGCCTGGGCATGGCCCTCACGGTGGTGCCGTTGACGACAGCGGTGATGACGGCGGTGGCCGACCACTACGCCGGCACGGCCTCCGGCGTCAACAACGCCGTGGCGCGCACGGCCAGCGTGCTGGCGCTGGCGCTGCTGGGCGCGTTTGCCCTCACCCACTTTGCGGGCCAGCTCCACCACCGCACCGATTCGCTGCACCTTTCGCCGGTTGCCCGCGCGGCAATTGGCCGGGAAGCCGGCAAGCTCGGCGCGGCGGCAGTTCCCGCGGTGGTTCCTGCGCCGCAGCGGCCCGCTGTGCAGGCGGCCATCCGCGAATCGTTTCAGCACACCTACCAGCGCATGCTCTGGCTGAGCGCCGGGTTGGCCATGGCCAGCGCCGGGCTCGCGTTCTGGCTGGTGCCGGCCGGCCGGCGAGTGAGCGTTCCAGGGCCGGAATAACGAAAAAAGTCCAGGCTCAAAGAACCTGGACTTTCCATACCAAAACACCTTAAAAACTATTCTTTCACGGTGGCATTAACAAGAACTACACCAAAAAATTCCATCATGTAGCCGAAGGATACTTTTAGGAAGCCGTTGGAAACAAAACGTTTACAGCCACTTTCTAACGCCTGGCTATAAACAGCGTCATTTATAGTCGGCCTTTCCTACCATAAAATAAGAAAAGCCCAAGGACCCGAAATCGGGCCTTTTTCCGGCAGCCGGCGCGCTTTGAGAGGCGCGCGACCACCTACCGCATCATGCCGCCGGGGCCGCCTTTCATGCCGCCCATCATTTTGGCCATTTGGGCCATGCCGCCTTTGGTCTGGCTCATTTTGTTCATGGTGCGCATCATTTTGCGCATGTC
>CAXTCS010000031.1:0-24353 GCA_964242365.1 uncultured Hymenobacter sp.
AAATCAAGTGGCTGTACCTGCCGGCCATCATCGGGGCGGCGGCGCTGCTGGCCGATGGCATCATCACGCCGCCCATCTCGGTGGCCTCGGCCATCGAAGGGCTGCGGATTTTCAGGCCCGCGCTGAACACCGTGCCCATCGTGCTGGCCATTCTGGTGGGGCTGTTTGCGCTGCAACAGTTCGGCACGGCCATCATCGGCAAGTTTTTTGGGCCGATAATGGTGGTGTTTTTCACCATGCTGGGCATATTGGGCGTGATGCACCTGGTGCGCGAGCCCTCCATTTTGCGCGCCCTGAACCCGTACTACGCCCTGCACATGATAACCCAGGTGCCGGGCGCGTTCTGGCTGCTGGGCTCCATCTTTTTGTGCAGCACCGGGGCCGAGGCTTTGTATGCCGACATGGGCCACGTGGGCCGCCCCAACATCTACGTGTCGTGGACTTTCGTCAAAACCTGCCTGCTGCTCAATTACCTGGGGCAGGGCGCGTGGCTGCTGCGCCACCTCGGCCCGGCCCTGGGCGAGCGCAACCTCTTCTTCCTGATGATACCGCCGGCCCTGCTGCTGCCGGCCATCATCCTCTGCACGCTGGCCACCATCATTGCCTCGCAAGCCCTGATTTCGGGTTCTTTCACGCTCGTTATTGAGGCGCTGCGGCTGCATTTCTGGCCCAAGGTGCGCATCTCCTACCCCACCGAGCTGCGCGGGCAGGCCTACGTGGCCAGCCTCAACGGGCTGCTGCTGGCCGGCTGCGTGGGCGTGGTGCTCTACTTCCGCGAGTCGGGCCGCATGGAAGCCGCCTTCGGCCTGGCCGTCACCGTCACCATGCTCATGACCACCATGCTGCTGGGCTACTACCTGCGGCTGCGGCGCGCGCCGGGCGTGTTTATTCTCGGCCTCATCGGGCTGTATTTGCTCGTCGAAGGCTCGTTTCTGGTGGCCAACCTGCGCAAGTTTCCGGAGGGCGGCTGGCTGAGCGTGCTGCTCGCGGTGCTGATTCTGGCCGTGATGGTGAGCTGGATTCAGGGCCAGAAAATCCGCGCCGACCTCACCGAGTTCGAGCCGCTGGCCGACTACCTGCCGCTGCTCCAGGAGCTGAGCAACGACCCGTCCATCCCGAAATACGCCACCCACCTGGTCTACCTCACCAAGTCGGCCGATGCCCGGCTGGTCGAAAACGGCATCACCCACAGCATTTTCAAGAAGCGCCCCAAGCGGGCCGACGTCTACTACCTCGTGCACGTCGACACCACCGACGACCCCTATACCCGCTCGTACTCGGTGACGCACATTTTGCCCCAGGAAGTGGTGCGCATCGATTTTCACCTGGGTTTTCGGGTCGACCAGGCCATCAACTACATGTTCCGGCAAGTGGTGGCCGACCTCGTCAAGAACCGCGAAATCGACATCACCTCCCGGTACGAAAGCCTGCGCGAGCAAGACGTGGTCGGCGATTTTCAGTTCGTCATCCTCAACAAAACCTTGCCCTACCAGCACCTGCTGCGCGGCTGGCAGCGCCTGGTGCTGCGCGCCCACGGCTGGCTGCGCTGGCTGGGCGTGAGCGAGCAGGAAAGCTTTGGCCTCGACAACAGCGCGTTCACCGTCGAAAACGTGCCCCTGCGCATGCCCACCCGCCCCGAGTTGCAGCTCACCCGCGAGTAGCCGGGCCGGGCCGAATAAGCGCTACTTCGGAAATTGCGCCCGACCTTTGCGCCGGCCCGCCGTTTCGCAATGCGCCTCATTTGCTTTCGTCCCGAGTACCAGCTCTCGGTCGACCCTGCCAAAAACCGCATCTTCTACCAGAATTTTGGGCAGATGCAAAGCGCCACGTCCCTGCCGCACTACCTCGCCGACTGGCAGGCCGCCGTGGCCGAAGTGCGGCCAGGTTTCAGCATTCTGAGCGACATGCAGGTGGTCAACCAGACCAACCCGGCCCTGCGCACCGAGTTTACGGCCGTCGAGCGGCTGCTGGTGGCGCACGGCGTGCACGTGGTGGCCGAAATTCACGTGCCCGGCCTGCCTACCCGCCGCCACCACGACGTCGTTACCACCAGCCAGGTCATGCCCGTGCGCCATTTTTTGACTCTGTGGGAGGCGGCCCAGTTTTTGGATGACTTGCTGCCGTAGCGCGGGCCACGCCCGGCAATTTTAGGGCATATTTCGGGCCCTGGCAGCGGGGCCGGCCAACGTTTTGGCCCGCGCTTTTGTTATCAGCCGGGCCACGGTTGGCGGCCCCGGCCGCGGGCCGTACCTTTGCCCTGGCGGCATTCTACGGCTGCGGTCGCGTTCACTACCGGCGCCTGTTCAGGCCCTTATTGCTCTTATGTCCAATACCATTTCCACCGATATCTGCATCATCGGGGCCGGCCCGGTGGGCCTGTTCGCCGTTTTCGAAGCCGGTTTGCTCAAGCTCCGCTGCCACGTGGTCGACGCCCTGCCCCAGCCCGGCGGCCAGCTCTCCGAGATTTACCCCAAGAAGCCGATTTACGACATCCCGGGCTTTCCCGAAATCCTGGCCGGCGACCTCGTCGACAACCTGATGAAGCAAATCGCGCCCTTCCACCCCACCTTCACGCTGGGCGAGCGGGTAGAGCGGTTTGCCAAGCTCGACGACGGCTCCTTCCAACTGCACACCACCGACGGCGTCGAAATCCTTTGCAAAGCCGTGGCCATCGCCGGCGGCCTGGGCTCGTTCGAGCCGCGCAAGCCCGCCGTCGAAAACCTTGAGCGGTTCGAAGGCGGCAAAGGCGTGCACTACATGGTGCGCGACCCCGAGCACTTCCGCGACAAAAAAATCGTGATTGCCGGCGGCGGCGACTCGGCCCTCGACTGGACCAATTTCCTCGCCAACGTGGCCGCCGACGTGACCCTCGTGCACCGCGGCACCACCTTTCGCGGCGCCGCTGACTCGGCCGAGAAAGTGCAGCAGCTGGCCGAGGCCGGCAAAATCAAGCTGATTTTGTCTTCGAACGTCACGCACCTGCACGGCAACGGCAAGCTCGCCGAAGTCACCATCACGGCCAATAACGGCACCGCCGAAACCGTGCCGCTCGACCACTTCATCCCACTGTTCGGCCTCACGCCCAAGCTCGGCCCAATCGGCGAATGGGGCCTGGCGCTGGAAAACGACGCCGTGAAAGTCGACACCGTGGACTACAGCACCTCGCTGCCCGGCGTGTTCGCCATCGGCGACATCAACACCTACCCCGGCAAGCTCAAGCTCATCCTCTGCGGCTTCCACGAGGCCGCCCTCATGTGCCAGGGCGCGTTCAAGTACATCTACCCCGACAAGAAATATACCCTGAAATACACGACCGTAAACGGGGCGCCCAGTCTGTAAGTGACTGAGTGAGGGAGTAACTGAGTGACGGTCATTGACCTTCCTCCAGTATTCCTTACGCAGTTGGGCACTCAGTTACTCAGTCATTCAGTCACTCAATGGAAACAGACATCCGCATCTACGTCGAGGAAGCGCCCGGCCAACGCACCGAAATTATCGGCCCCACCGACATGGGCCTGAGTCTGATGGAGCTGCTCAAAGCCAGTGGCTACGACATCATGGCCACCTGCGGCGGCATGGCCCTCTGCGCCACCTGCCACGTCGAAGTGCTGGCCGGCCCCGCCCTGCCCGAGCCCGGCGAAGACGAGCTCGACATGCTCGAAACCCTGCCCGTGGTGCACGAAGGCTCGCGCCTGAGCTGCCAGATTCGCCTCACGCCCCGCACCGACGGCCTGGTGGTGCGCCTGGCCCCCACCGGCGCGTAGGCAAGTAGTTTCTGGTTTCTGGTTGCTCGTTTCTGGTTAATTACCAGCGGAAAACCAGCAACAAGAAACGAGCAACCAGCAACCAAAGCCCCTGCTTCCGCAGCAACTGCGTAACCGCAGTTACTCAATGGCCCTTATTCCCCAGTCGCCGCCAGGCGCTGGCGCATCCGCTCCTTGGCCGCCGCCGATAAAACCGCATCGGAGCCCCCCGCGCGGGCCGAGGCCGAGGCCCGCGCCCATTGCGCGATTTGCACCGTTTGTTTGGCGTAGCGGTTGCAATACGGGCAGTAGCGCAGGTGCAGCCACAGGCTGGCCATCAGCCGCTTGGGCACGGGCTGGTCGGCCTGCTGTTCGAGCAGCATCGTCGCATTCTGGCAAGTGATGATACGTAGCATTCGGATAATTGCTTTTTTCGGATAGTTGGTTAGTTAGTTGTCAGTTAGTAGTTGTCCGTTGTCAGAACAATCAGGATAAAGAACTGCCTGACAACGGACAACCACTAACTGACAACTAACAGCTTAGTCTTTACCCAAACCGTTCTTTTCCAGGCAGCGGCGCAGCTGGAGCTTGGCGCGGTGGATGATGACCCAGTAGTTGGCGGACGTCAAGCCGAGCTGCTGACAAATTTCTTCGGCCGATAATTCCTCCACGAACCGCAGGGCAAACACCGCGCCGTGCCGGGGCGGCAGCCGCTCCTGGCAGCGTTGCAGGATGTCGTACAGCTCCTGCTGCTCCAGGGCCGCATCGGCGTTGAGCCAGCTGGCGGGGGCTTGCTCGCCGGTCCAGTGGCCGTTTTCGGGGGTAAAAAAATCGGCTTCGGTGGGCTCGCCTTCGCTGAGCTGGTCGAGCCCGACGTGGGTCACGCGGGCCTGCCGCCGGTAGTGGTCAATGACTTTCCGGCGCAGAATAACGAACAGCCACGTGCGCTCCGACGCTTCGGCCCGAAATGTAGCCAATCCATCGAGGGCGCTCAGGAACGTGTCCTGCACCAGTTCTTCGGCAACGTCGGCGTCGCTCACGCGGCTGAGGGCAAAGCGGTACAGCTCGTCGCCGTAGCGGTCGGGCCACTGGGCCGGCACAGGGATTGAAGGGGTCATGCAGGGCGACGAATTAGGTTGGCAAAGGCCGCACCGCAATATTACGCTTCGCATGGTGAGCAATAAACAATGAACAGTGAGCAGTGAGCAATTCGCGCACTCGGGCCACTTGCTCACTGTTCATTGTTTATTGATAACTGCTCATTGTTCATTGATTATTAAAAAAGCCCCGCCGGAAAATCCGTGCGGGGCTTTGTTGTTTTACTCCGGCCCAAGTAATCAGGCTAACTATTCTTCGCTCACCGCAGCAACGGGGCGTTACTGGGCGCGCTTGGCCGGCGCCTGGCCGGTGGCACGGCCGCCGTCGGCGGCGGGCGTCACGGGCGCGAGGGGCGCGGCGGCCGGGTTGGGCGTAAAGTTGAACACCTCCGCTACCATGCGCCAGCCGGCCACGGCTTCGCGCCGCCAGATGCGTAGGTAAGTGCCTTTCTCGTCGGGATGGTTGACGCTGGAATAACGGTGCAGCTTGCCCACCACGTAGCCCAGGTCGCCGGAAGCGGCCAGGTAACCGAAGGTGGTGGTGAACGAGTAGGGACCGTCGAGGTTTTTCATGTTGGCCGTCGCCGCCACACCTTGCATCATCGACAAACCGGGCCGATAAAGCCGGGCTTCTGAGCTAAGGGACTGTTGGTAAGCCGCCACGGGGTTTAGTGATTCGGCGGCGTCAAACTTGAGGTCGACGTCGAGTATTAAATTGGCGGGGGCGGCGCTGGGAGTAGCTGCCGCGGCCAACAAGCGCGGCTGGGGCACAACGGCCACCTTCGCGGGCGCCGTGCCGACGCGCTCAATGCCCATGTCGACCACGAATTTCCACGTGCCGTCCGACTGCTTGCGCCACACGGTTAAGTATTCGCCCGCAGCTTGCGGCTGGCCGTTTTGGGAAGCAGTCCACGGGCCGGTGGTGTACCCTAAATCGCCCGATTGCGCCACATCGGCCAGCACCGGGTACCACGTGAGCCGGCTGCCGGGCCGGGCCGGACGCGACTGCCATACTTCCTGTGCGTTCACCAATAATCCACCCTCGGAAATCAGCGCCGTAGGGGCGCTATTGGCCATAAAAGCAGCGCCCGTACCCGCTTGAGCGGCTTGGTCCGAAAAAGCCGTTTCGGCCGCTATCAAAGCTTCCCGCGCTGCCTGGCCCCGAGCCGTGAAAGATACTAAAAGCGCCATTATTGCCGCGATAGTCAATTGATTCTTCATAGGATACTAGTTTAATCATTTAGTAGTGCTAAGATACGCTTTCCGGGATAATCACAATTCTGACACAATTTTTATTTGCGCCGCGCTGCCGTTCTTGTGGCCCCGTTGGCCCGTCCCGGTTGCCTCCGGCAAAAGTTTTCCCGTTTTTTTTCACTTTTATGAAATTAGCTGCCCTTATTGCCCGCGCCCGCCACATTCGCCTGGTGCTCACCGACTGCGACGGCGTGCTCACCGACGGTGGCGTATATTATTCTGAGCGCGGCGAGGAAATGAAGCGCTTCAACATCCGCGACGGCATGGGCGTGGAGCGCCTGCGCGAGCACGGCATTGCCACGGGCATCGTCACGGGCGAAATCTCGCCTTCGGTGCGCACGCGTGCCGCCAAGCTGCGCATCGAAGAGCTGCATTTGGGCATCAAAGACAAGCCGGCGTGCCTGCGCGAAATCCTGGCCCGCACCGGCCTGACCGCCGACGAAGTGGCCTTTATTGGCGACGACACCAACGACACCGAGATTTTAAGCCTGGTCGGCTTGGCCGCTTGCCCCGGCGATGCCACGTCTTTTGCCCGCGCCGTGGCCGACTTTCACTGCCAGACCGCCGGCGGGCACGGCTGCTTCCGCGAGCTGGCCGAGTTCATCATCGCCGCGCAAAGCGGTGCTACTCCGGCAGCAGCCCCTGGCGGGCCGCCAGCTTAATAAGGGCCGCCGTGTTGCGGGTCTGGGTTTTGTCCATGATGTTTTGGCGGTGCGTTTCGACGGTACGCTTGCTGGTGAAAAGCCTTAGGGCGATTTCGGCGTTGGTCAGGCCTTCGCCCACCAGGCCCAGCACTTCCATTTCGCGCTTGCTCAGGCCCAGGGCGGCGCGGGCCGCGTCGGCGGCGGCGGGGCTGCCCGCGTAGAGCCGGCCCAGCAGCGCCAGCCCAATGGCCGAGCACAAAAACGGCCGGCCCGCCGCCACGGTGTTGAGGCCGTGCACAAATTCGGTGAGGCGGGCGCTTTTCAGCACGTAGCCGTGCGCGCCCAGGTCGAAGGCCCGGGCCACGTAGTGCTCGTTGGTAAGCTCGCCGCAGGCCAGCACGCGCAGCAGCGGGTACTGCTCGTGCAGGGCCGGCAGCAACGCGAAGGCATCGGGGCCGGGCAGGTTCAAGTCGAGGAGCACCACGGCGGGGGCGGTGCGGGCCAGCAGGGCCAGCAGCTGGTCGCCGGTGCCGGCGGCGCCCACAACTTCCAGGCCCGTGGTTGCTCCAAGCTCAGTGCCCAACGCCTCACGGGTCGGGGTGTGGCCATGGGTGAGGAGCAGGCGAATCATTAAAAAAAGAAGTAGCGCAAGCGGTTGAAAGGCACCAGTTTTTCGGGCCGAGGCCCAATAAATTGCTTATTAAGCAACTCGAAAGTACAGGTTGAAACAAGCCTTGCAGTACGGGCTTTGCTAAAAGCCGTATAAATCCCTTCAAAAAGAGGGCCTGGGTCTTGCGGGTTTGTACAAATACGTAGCCAGGTTTTTCGTATGTCGCTGTCGGCCCAACTTTGTGCGCCGCTGGCCGTTTTGATTATTTAAACCTTGCCCCAACCATGACCCGTATTCTGCTTGCCGACGACCACACCATTCTGCGCGACGGCATTCGGGCGCTTCTTTCGGCCGAGCCCGACCTGGACGTGGTGGGCGAGGCCGGCAACGGGGCCGAGGTGCTGGCCCTGCTCGAAACCACCCCCGCCGACGTGGTGCTGATGGACGTGCAGATGCCCGTGCTCGACGGCTTTGCCACCATGCCCGAGCTGCGGCGGCGCTTCCCCGATGTGCGCGTGCTGGTGCTCACCATGCTCGACCACGAAAACTACGTGGCCCGGATGCTGGAGGCGGGCGCCCTGGGCTACGTGCTCAAAAACGCGGCCATCAACGAAATCACCTACGCCATCCGCACCGTGGCGGCCGGCAACCCGTTCTTGTGCACCGAAATCGGCCTGAGCATGCTCTATAAATCGGTGGCCCAGTCGGCGGGCATGGCGGCCGACGAAACCAACGGCCACTCCGGCGCCGACCTCACGGCCCGCGAGTTGGAAGTGCTCAAGCTCATTGCCGAAGGGCTGACCAACGGCGAGATTTCCGACAAGCTCTTCACCAGCAAGCGCACCATCGAGACGCACCGTCAGAACATCATCGCCAAAACGCAGGCCAAAAACACGGCCGCGCTCATCAAGCTGGCCGTCAGCCGCGGGCTCATTTCGTAATTGCGGGCTAAGATTCTATCCGACCTTAGTTCAGCATGCCGCCGATGGTGCCGATGGTGAGGGCCACGATGGCGGTGTTGAACACGAAGGAAATCAGGCTGTGCAGCAGGGCTACGCGACGGATGGGGCGGCTGCTGATGCCAACGTCGGCGGTTTGGGCCGTCATGCCAATCACGAAGGAAAAGTAGCCAAAATCGAGGTAGTTGGGTTCGAGTTTATCGTCGTCGTCTTTGCCGGCATCGTCGGGGAAAACCAGGCCGCCGCAGTCGCTGCCCTGCTCGTCGGCGTCGTAGTAGGCGTGTGCATAGCGCAGCGCGAACACGCAGTGCACCAGCGACCACGAGAGGGCCACGGCCCCCACGCCCAGGGCCAGGTGCAGGGCTTTGGATTTTTCGGGCAGGCCTTTGAGGGAGCCCAAAAGTCCTATCACGGCCCCAAGGCTAGCCAGAGCCCCGCCGATGACAACCACGAAGGAGACCGTGCGGGGCAGGTCTTCGCTGGCGGCCACGCGGCGGATGTCCTCGACGTCGGCCAGGCGCATGGTGAGCACGATGAGCCCCAGACTGACGGTGGCAAAGGCGTCCCAGCCCGCCACGGCCCGGGCCAGCGGGTTTAATGTGTCGGGGGCCAGCCACACGGCCAGCGCGCCCGCGACGGCCGCAAATGCCATGCGCCATTCGAGGCGCAAAAAACGGCGGAAAGGGCTTGGGGCGGGCTTGGGGCCGGCCGGTTTCGCTGGGTTTGCAGGTTTTGCCATGGGGCAGCAAGGTAGCACCGGGCGGGCTTGGGTTGTTGCCAGCGGCGCACAGCACCGAATATTTCTTTCCTTTGCCGGCATGAACACTGCTCCCCTTTCCGGCCTCTACGCGCCCTCGCTGGCCCTTGTTACCGACCTCTACCAACTCACGATGGCCTACGGCTACTGGCAGCAGGGCCTGCAAGACCGCGAGGCGGTGTTTCACCTCTACTTCCGCAAAGCGCCGTTTCAGGGCGGGTACGCGGTGGCGGCTGGCTTGGCCCTGGCGGTGGATTGGGTCGAGAACCTGCACTTTTCGGACGATGACCTTGCGTACCTGGGCAGCCTGCGCGGCGGCAAGGGCGGCGTGCTATTCCCGCCCGAATTCCTGGAGTACCTGCGCGGGCTGAAGTTTGCCTGCGACATCGACGCCATTGCCGAGGGCACGGTGGTGTTCGGCAACGAGCCGCTGCTGCGGGTGCGCGGGCCGCTGCTGCAGGCCCAGCTGCTGGAAACGGCGCTGCTTACGCTCATCAATTTCCAGACCCTGATTGCGACCAAGGCCGCCCGCATCCGCGAGGCCACCGGGCCGGCCGACCAGATTCTGGAGTTTGGCCTGCGGCGGGCCCAGGGCTTTGATGGCGGCCTGGGGGCCAGCCGGGCGGCCTACCTCGGCGGGGCCGATGCCACGAGCAACGTGCTGGCCGGGCAGCGCTACGGCATTCCGGTGCGCGGCACGCACGCCCACAGCTGGGTGATGTCGTTTGAGAACGAAATCGAGGCGTTTTCGGCCTACGCACGGGCCTTTCCCGACGACTCGGTATTTCTGGTCGATACGTATGACACCATCGAGGGCGTGCGCCAGGCCATTCAGGTGGCCCGCGCGATGCGCGCCGACGGCCACGAGCTGGCCGGCATCCGGCTCGATTCGGGCGATTTGGCCTACCTCAGCCGCGAGGCCCGCGCCGTGCTCGACGAAGCGGGCTTTACCGAAACGCGCATCGTGGCCAGCAACGATTTGGAGGAAAACCTCATCACCAGCCTCAAGCAGCAGGGCGCCCGCATCGACACCTGGGGCGTGGGCACGCAGCTCGTGACGGCCTACAACCAGGCGGCTCTCGGGGGCGTGTACAAGCTGGCTGCCCTGCGCAAGGCCGACGACTCGGGCTGGGATTTCACCATCAAGCTCTCCGAGCAGGTGGCCAAAACCAGCATTCCGGGCATTTTGCAGGTGCGCCGCTACCTCAACGAGTACGGCAAGCCCCGCGCCGACATGCTCTACAACACGGCCGAGCCCCTCCCCGACCAGCTGATGCTCGTCGACCCGCTCGACGTGACGCGCCGCCTCGCCATCAAGCCCGACACCAAGTTCCGCGAGCTGCTGGAGCCCGTGTTCCGCCAGGGCCGGCGGGTAGTGGACTTGCCCACCCTGGCCGAGAGCCGGGCCCACGCCCAGCGCGAAGTGCAAAGCCTGGACCCCAGCATCCGCCGCTTCCTCAACCCCCACACCTACCCGGTCGGGCTGGAAAAAGGCCTCTATGAGTACCGCACGCAGCTGATTCTGGAGAAGCGCCCGGTGCGCGGGGCGTGAGAAAGCCGGGCTACTATCAGAACGTCATGCAGAGCGCAGCGAAGCATCTTTACCGCAGCAGTAATCAGATTTACTATTGCGGTAAAGATGCTTCGCTGCGCTCTGCATGACGTTTTTTCTTTTTTCTACTTCACCGCTTTTATTTACCCCACCGGTTTCTCCGGCGGCGCCTCGCAACGGCCGATGGCCAGCAGCCAGTCTTCGCCCCAGCGGGTGAGGCGGAACACGCGGCGCGGGCCGATGCGCTGCCAGGCCAGCAGGCCGGCATCGACCAGGGCGGTGTGGGCGCGGCTGCCGGCCACGCGCTCGATGCTGGCGGCAGCGGCCAGCTGGTACCCCGTCTGGGTTTCGTTCCGCAGGAAACAGGTCATCATGCGGGCCTGGGTGTTGTTGCCGCGCCCGTTGCTGTGGGGCACCAGCGGCTCCAGCGCCGCCATCAGGCGCTGGTGGAACTGTCCGGGGTCGTTGGGGTCGGTGTAGATGACCACCGGCGGCAGGTCGCGCCGGGCAATGCGCTCGGCAAGGCCGTCCAGCAGCGGTTCGATGGTGCGTTTGGCGGGAGTATCCATATGGCGCGGTGGCAGCGGGAGAACCTGCTGCGGCCAAGTTACGATACAAAGTCAGTCGGTTCGTATCGTTGCAAGTGCGCGGTGGAGACAAAACGACGCCGACGGTATCGTTGCAACTGTGCGTTGAACCCATTTTTGGGCCGACGGTATCGTTGCAACCACGCGTTGCGCACTTCTCTGGAGCGAAATTATCGTTGCAACCGCGCGTTGGGTGCTTCGTCGACCTGGTGGTATCGTTGCAGTTGCCCGTTATGCGAATTATTGGGCCTTTTGTATCGTTGCAACCTATTGGTTGCGCGTTTCTGACGCGGGCGTTAGAGCGGATTCATGCTCAGGGCACAGGCGGCGCTAACGTCGGGCCTCCCCCCCCGACCCCCTCTCCGAAGAGAGGGGGAGCCGAACGGATACGGATGAGGAATCCGCGCTAGGCGGGTTGTTTAGCTATCGTGCAGGCGCCGTGTCAGGGCCGCGCACGGTTGCACCGTTAAACGATTCCCAGCGGGGCGTTTGGAGGCCGGCAACGCGTCGCAGACGCGCGCCGGCTGCTGGCTGGCTTCTACGCGTAGCGCAGCTCGCCCGCGCCCACGTGCAGCGTCACGCCGCTTTCGGCGGTGAGGCGGCCGGCTACTTGCGCATCGTAGCCGCTGGCTTGCAGGGAGGCCACTACGGCAGCGGCGGCGGCTTCTTCAGTCACAATCAACATGCCGGTGCCCATGTTCCAGTAGAGGTAGGCGGTTTCGGGGGTGATGTCGCCGATTTCCATCAGGCGCTGCATGGCGGGCAGGGGCTCGAACAGGTTGTCGAGCACCGCGCCGAGGCCGTTTTTGAGCACGCGCTGAAAGTTGTCGGCCACGCCGCCGCCGGTGATGTGGGCGATGCCGTGCAGCGGCAGGCCGGCATCGAGCAGGGCCGTGACGCCGGGCGCGTAGATGAGCGAGGGCGCGAGCATGGCTTCGCCCCAGGTAACCCCACCCCTAGCCCCTCCCCGATGGGGAGGGGAACTAGCCTCTAGCTCTAAACTAGAATTAGAACTAGCAACTAGTCCCCCCTCCCCATCGGGGAGGGGGCTAGGGGGTGGGGTTTCGAAAGGCGCCGAATGCCAGTCATCCCCAAACACCGCTTGCAGGGTTTTGCGGGCCAGCGAGTAACCGTTGGAGCGGAACGAGGGCGAGCGCAGGGCCACCACCGCGTGGCCGGCCTGGGCGGTTTTGCCGCTCAGGGGCTGGGCCAGGCTGGGGTGCAGCACGCCGATGGCCGTAGAGCACCAGTTGAAGTTCATCCGGGCCCCCGGCCAGCCGCCGATGCGGTTGCCCAGCTCGGCAATCTCGCCGCCGGTGATAGCGACTTTCGAGAAATTGGCCGCGTTGTGCAGGCCGCGCATCAGCTCGTCCACCACGGTGTAGTCGAGGTGGTTCACGTCGATGATGTTCGAGAGGTTGGTGGGCACGAAGCCGGCGGCGATGAGGTCGTCGGCTGTCATGGCGATGAGGTCGTAGCCCAGCGTATCGTAGCGGTTCAGGCGCTCGGCCACCTCAATCTTCGTCCCGATGCCGTCGGAGCTGATGCCCAGGCGCTCGGCCCCGAACCGGATTTCATTGGAGAAGCCGCCGTCCAAATCCTGGGCCGGCTCGCCGGGCAGGCCGGTGCGGTTGGCAAAGGTTTTTTTGGCCCAGCCGTAGGCATTGCGGGAGGCGGCGTTGCCTTCTTCGATGGAGTAGCCGGCGGGGTTTTCGGGGGAAGCGGTCATGAAGTAGTAAAAACGATTAGCGTGAACAAACTAAAAGGCCGTCATGATGAGCGAGCGGAGCGCAGTCGAAGCATCTCTAACGCAGCAGTAATCCATGATTAGCCAGCGGTAGAGATGCTTCGACTGCGCTTTGCTCCGCTCAGCATGACGGCTTGGAGTAAGCTAAATAACCTAGTGTTCGGTCGGCTCGGGAGCCTTGGCGCTCACCGACTTCTCTTTTTTATCGACGCGGTGGCTGGCGCGCTCTTCCTGCACGTGGCGCAGGTAGTGGGTCACGTCGCCGGTCGGGTACTTGCCCGAGAAGCAGGCGAAGCACGAGCCGCCGTGGCCGCGCTCTTCGGAAAAGAGCTGTTCCAAATCGGCCAGGTCCTGGTAAATGACCCGGTCGGCCTCGATGTAGCGGCAGATTTCGTCTTCCGAATAGTTGGCCGCAATCAGCTCTGTGCTCATCGCCATGTCGATGCCGTAAATGCAAGGCGACACGATGGGCGGCGCGCTGGAAATGAAGTACACTTCCAGGGCCCCCGCCTCGCGCAGCAGCCGCACGATGCGCCGCGACGTGGTGCCGCGCACGATGCTGTCGTCCACGACGGCCACTTTTTTGCCTTCCACAAAGGCGCGGATGGGGTTGAGCTTTTTCTTCACCACGTCTTCGCGTCCGGCCTGGGTGGGCACGATGAACGAGCGGCCCATGTGGTTGTTTTTCACCAGGGCGCGGCGGTAGGGCACGCCGATGGCCTCGGCCAGCCCGGAGGCGGCGAAGTAGCCGGAGGAGGGCACGTCAATCACCATGTCGGGCTTGAGGCCGGCGTCGGCCACTTTGCGGGCCAGGCGCTTGCCGAGGCGCACGCGCTCGCGGGCCACCAGGCGGCCGTGAATTACGGAGTCTTCGCGGGCGAAATAGATTTGCTCGAACACGCAGAAGTTTTTGGGCAGCGCGTAGTTGTTCTTGTAGTGCACCTGGAAGTTGTTGTCGATAAAGATGGCCTGGCCGGGCCCTACGTTCTCCATAAACTCAAAATCGAGGTAATCGAAGCAGGTGCTTTCCGACACGAAGGCGTAGACCGGGCCGTTGGGCGTGTCGCGGCGGCCGAGCACCAGCGGCCGGATGGCCAGCGGGTCGTTGAAGGCCAGCAGGCCGTGCCCGGCAATCATGGTGATGGTGGCGTAGGCGCCTTTCACCAGCTCCTGGGTGGTTTCGACGGCGTCGAAAATGTCGACGACCGAGAGGTGGTCGAGGTCTTTCACGCGCAGCTCCGAGGCGAAGGTGTACATGATGAGCTCGAGGTCGTTGGTGGTTTTGGGCAGCACGTGGTACTGGTCGTGCAGGCGCTTGGCCACCTCGCGGAAGTTGATGACGTTGCCGTTGTGCACCATCGCGAGCCCAAAAGGGTAGCTGGTGGTGAAGGGCTGCGCCAGGTCCGAATCGTTGGCGCCCTGGGTGGTGTAGCGCACGTGGCCGATGCCGGTGTGGCCCTTCAGCTTCTTGATGTGCTTGGGCTTGAAGACGTCGTTGACGAGGCCCTGGCCTTTGTGCAGGTGGAACGAATCGTCGAAGGTGGCGATGCCGGCCGCGTCCTGCCCCCGGTGCTGGAGGGCGGTGAGGCCCACAATCATGTCGGCAACAACGTTATCGGGGCCGTGAAAACCTACTATTCCGCACATATGCTTCGCAATTATGAATTATAAATTATGAGTTGTGAATTATTATCTACGAGCTAAAAATGCCGCCTTTCGGGAAGGTTGGGGTATTTATAATTCATAATTTATAATTCATAATTAAGCCCCTTAGCGCTTCCGCATACAGCTCGTGCTCGACGGCCAGGCCGCGGCGCTCGACCTCGGCCAGGGTGTCGGCGCCGCGCAAATCCACCGATTGCTGGGCGAGCACGGGGCCGGTGTCGAGGCCTTCGTCGACGAGATGGACGGTGATTTTGGTTTCGGGCAGCTTGTTACCAAAAGCCCATTCGTAGGCGTGCAGGCCCTGGTGCTGGTGGGTGTCGGCGGGGTGAATGTTGACGATGCGGCCGGCAAACGGCTGAATGAAGGCGGGCGAGAGGATGCGCATGTACCCCGCCAGCACCACAAAATCGGGCCGGTACTGCCGGAGCAGCCCGGCGGCTTCGGCGTCGAACGTTTCGCGCTTGCGGCCCTGGCTGGGCAGCGCGGCCACGGGGCAGCCCAGGGCGGCGGCGGCTTCGAGGCCGGGCGCGTCGGGCTTGTTGCTGAAGACGACGGCGATTTCGGCGAGGTCTTTTAGCACGCCCGTTTTGGTGGCGCGCACCAAGGCCAGCATGTTGGAGCCGCGGCCGGAGAGCAGGACGGCCAGCCGGGCTTTGACGGGCAACCTCACCCCCAGCCCCTCTCCCGCAGAGAGGGGAGCCGGACGAAATTGCGGTTGAGGGGTGACGTTGGTCATTGCGGAGTTTATCGCCTCAATTTACGACGCGGGCCGTTAGCACCGGCGCGGGGCGCTGGGCGATGTCGGACCGGAAATACGCATCCTGGAAGGTAACCTGGGCGCAGGCGGCGTAGGCGCGGGCGGTGGCGGTGTCCAGGTCGGGGCCGTGGGCGGTGAGCACGAGCACCCGGCCGCCGTTGGTCAGCAGCTGGCCGCTGGCGTCGCGCCGGGTGGCGCCGTGGAAGGCGCGGGTGTGGGCCGGCAGGTTGTCGAGGCCGGTGATGGGGAAACCGGTGGGAAAGCTGGCCGCCGGGTAGCCGCCCGAGGCCAGCACCACGCCCACGAACGCGCCGGGGCGCTGCCGCACGACTTGCTGGGCCAGGGTGCCGTTCAGGGTCGCCTCAATCAGGGCGAGCAGACTGCTGTCGAGGGCGGGCAGCAACACTTCGGCTTCGGGGTCGCCGAGGCGCACATTGTATTCGAGCAGCTTGGGGCCGCTGGGCGTGAGCATGATGCCGAAGTAGAGGAAGCCCCGGAACTCGAACTGCTCGCTTTGCAGCCCGCGCAGGGTGGGGTCCACGATGTCGCGGCGCAGGGTGGCGAGCACGTTGTCGTCGGCGAAAGGCACGGGGCAGTAGGCGCCCATGCCGCCGGTGTTGGGGCCCAGGTCGCCGGCCAGGAGCTGCTTGTGGTCTTGCGAGGTGGCCAGCAGCTTGATTTCGCGGCCATCGGTGAGGCCGATGATGCTAATTTCGGGTCCGGTCAGCTTTTCTTCGAGCAGGAAGGAAAACCAGCCGGTGTAGTGGGTTTGCAGGTCGGTGAGCGCGGCGTCGGCTTCTTCCAGCGACGCGCACACGTACACGCCCTTGCCGGCGGCGAGGCCGTCGTATTTTACCACCACGTGCCCGCCCAGCTCGGCGGCTTTGGCGCGGGCCGCCGCGATGTTGTCGCTCCGAAACGGCCAGGCTTTAGCCGTGGCCACGCCGTGGCGGCGCATAAATTCCTTGCTCCACACCTTCGAGCTTTCCAGCCGGGCGGCCGAGCGGGTGGGGCCGAAAACCCTTATGTCGGAGCCGGCAAAAAAATCGGTGATGCCGGCCGCCAGCGGCGCCTCGGGGCCAACGACAATCAACCGGGCATCGTGGGCCTGAGCAAAGGCTTTGACGGCTTCAAAATCCAGTGGATTGACGTCGGGGTGGCTGTTGGGGATGCCGGCGTTGCCGGGCAGCACGTGCACCGTGGCCCCGTCGAGGGCCAGCTTTTCGGCCAACGCATGTTCGCGGGCACCAGCGCCGAGGAGAAGAAGGGTGTTGGAGTCAGTCAAGGGAATAAGGGCTTGCGCGGGCGGCTAACTAATGTCTTCGATGGAAATAATCTGGCCGTTTTCAACCTGAAAAACCGACTTTCCCGGCAGGTGCAAGGTGTCGCCCGGCTTCAGGCCGTTGGGAAATGCGATGGCCGCGACCGCCGAGTAGTCAATCAGCACTTCCACCCGATTGCCGTTTACCTGCCAATCGGTGACGCGCTGCTCGCGTTGGGAAAAATACTGCGTGGCTTGCTCAGCCTGTGCTTTAAAGGCCTCTTTTCCGGTCGTAGTCAGGGTTACTTCGCCATCAGAAACGTTCCGGAACACCACGTCGGCGTGCAGAGGCGCCAGCATGCCGCCCACATCGAAGCGGTTGTAGGCTTCGATGTAGGCGGCAACCAGTTGCCGGGGCGTGGCGGTTTCCATCAGGTTTTTCCGGGTTATTTACAGCACCCGCAGCTCCGCGTCGGCGGCGCGCAGCTTGGCTTTCGTGGCTTTGATTTCCTGGCTCAGCTGCTCGCGCAGGCGGGGCAGGTTGAGGGCGCGCAGGGCGGCCTGGGCGGCGTTGTCGGGGCGCACCACGGTGAGATTGGGCGTGCCGCTGGGCATGATGACCGACGAGTTGAGGTTCATGGCCAGCTCGGCGTAGTCCTTGTAGGGCGGGCAGCTGATGACGGGCACGTTGACGTTGGCGGCCAGCGCGCCGCCGAGGCCGTTGCTCAGCCCGGCCACGGCGATGATGACGCCGGGCTCGATGCTGTTGTTCCAGATTTCGGCCATGCCGGCGATGGCTTCGCCGTTTTTGTGGGCCGATGTCACCCGCATTTGCGTGAAAATGCCGTAGCCTTCGAACTGCTGGCGAATCTTCTCGCAGTGCTCTTTGTCGGCGGGCGAGCCCATCACGATGTTCACCCAGGCGTCTTTCAGCAGGCCGGCCGCCACCAGGTTGGCCAGCAGGCGGGCGCGGGCATCGTGCCGGCCCGAGCCGGGGGCGTCGGCCGTTTCGGGCTCGGCAGTCGGCAGGGCCTCGCCGGTGATGCGCTGGTAGATGTCGAGGTAGCGGCGGCTGGCTTCCTGGGCCACTTCGGGGCTGAGGGCGCGGGGGTACTGGCCGTCTTTTTTGTTGGCGATGAGCCACTGGCGCACGTACTCCTTGTCCATCTGCTCGGCCGTTTCGGGGTTCCGGGCATAATCCTCGGCGGCCCAAAAACGGGACGAATCCGGCGTGTGCATCTCGTCGATGAGAATCAGCTTGCCGTTGAGCAGGCCGAACTCGTACTTGGTGTCGACCAGAATGATGCCTTTTTCGGCCAGCAGGCGCGAGCCCACCGCAAAGAGCATCTGGGCTTTCACGGCCATCTGGTCGTACAGCTCTTTGGTCACCCAGCCCTCGCTCACGAGGTTTTCGGGGGTGATTTCGCGGTCCGATTCTTCCTTGGTCGTCGGCGTCACGATGGCCTGCGGAAAGGGCTGGTTTTTGGTCAGCCCGTCGGGCACCGTTACGCCCGAAAACGTGCGCTGCCCGGCCTGGTAGCCGCGCCACATCGAGCCGGTGAGGTACTGGCGCACAATCATTTCGACCTTGATGGGCTCGGCTTCCTTCACCAGCATGGCGTTGGCGTCGACCAGCTTAATGACGTGGTTGGGGATGATGTGGGCCGTCTTTTCGAACCAGAAATTGGCCAGACCGTTCAGCACCGCGCCCTTGTGGGGAATGGCGGTTTCGAGCACCGAATCGAAGGCCGAAAGGCGGTCGGTGACGATGATGAGGCGGTCGCCGGAGGGGGCGCGCAGGCTGTCGCGGACTTTGCCACGGTGCAGGAGCGGGAGTTGGGGGGAAGCGAAGTGAGTGAGCGTGTTCATGCGGGTAACCCCACCCCCCGGCCCCCTCCCCGGTGGGGAGGGGGTGCCAGGCGTCGGCGGGAAATTTGAGGTTAAAAAGTCAGGTTATGGGTTTGAGCGCAGCCGTTTGGTTTGGTTGGTTTGGGTTAAATGCTCCTGAATAGTCGTGAGGACAGTATTCACTTGATTTAGCACTTCTTCATTGCTGAAGCGCAACACCTTGTACCCGAGTTCTTGTAAAGTGTGTGTGCGGCCAGCATCGTATTCTGCCTGGCTGGCTTCAGCATGCACGCCACCATCCACTTCCACAATCAATTTATCGGAAATGGTCACGAAGTCAACAATGTAAGAATCTATGGCGTGTTGCCGACGAAACTTTACCGCCAGCTTTTGCCCACGCAAGGCTTCCCACAGTACTTTCTCGGCTGGGGTTGGCTGCTTGCGCATATCGCGCCCGTGCTCCTTCAGCACCTCCCATTTGGCCGGAGTAGTCGTAAATACATCATCCACAATACTGGTCGAAGTTGTTTGGCTCCCCCTCCCCACCGGGGAGGGGGCCGGGGGGTGGGGTGCGCGGGACCGCGCCACGTGCGCCACGATATTCTTAAAAATCCGCAGCCCCTGGCCTTCCTCGCCCAAAACCCCCACCCTTTTCCGGCGCGCCCAGTCCGGGTGGTTGTAAGCCGACAAAAACGCTTCCGGGTGCGGCATCAACCCAAAAACCTGCCCGGTCACATCCGTCAGGCCCGCGCAGTTCAGCGCCGCGCCGTTGGGGTTGAAAGGGTACACGTCGGTGCCGTCGCCGCTGGCGTCGAGGTAGCTTAGGCAGTTCAGTCCGGCGGCTTCAATGGCGGCCTGGGTGGCGGCGTCCGGAATCACCAGCCGGCCTTCGCCGTGGCGCACGGGCACCTCCAGCGTATCAATTCCTTTCAGAAACGGCGTGTTGGTCAGTGGGTTCACGCGCAGCGTTACCCAACGGTCTTCGTAGCGGCCGCTGGCGTTGTGGGTCAGCGTGACTTCGGGCGTCACGTCGCCGCCGAGGTTGGGCAGCAGGCCCAGCTTCACCAGCACCTGAAAACCGTTGCAGATGCCGAACACGAACTTGCCATCGGCGATAAACTGCCTGATGTCGTCGAGCAGCGTGCGGCCGTCGGGGCCGTTTTGGCGGTAGCGCAGCTTGTTGGCCAGCACCACGCCCGAGCCCAAATCGTCGCCAAAGGAGAAGCCGCCGGGGAAGTTCAGAATGTCGAAATCGTGAATACTCACCTGCCCGTGCAGCACCTGGTTGAGGTGCACAATGGTGGCGTCGGCCCCGGCCAGACGGTAGGCCGCGGCCACTTCTTCTTCGCAGTTGATGCCGAATCCGGTCAGAATTAGCGCGTGAACCATGTCTTTAGTGAAGAATGAGGAATGAGGAATGAGGAGTTGTTGCTGATGAAGCAGGACGAAGCAATTCTTCATTCCTCATTCTTCATTCCTCATTGCATTAACGCCCAGCAGCTGGTTGACCGGGCCGTTGGTCCAGGCGGCGCGCAGGGTGGCGGTGTTGGCTGAAATAACGATTTGGCCGGCGTGGCGCACGGTCAGCTGGCCGTCGGCGGTCACGCGGCCGAGGCGGGTGGCGCGGCCTTCCAGAATGCTCTCGAACGCCACCACGTCTTCCGGGGCCACCGTGGCCAGGAAGCGCGAGTGCGACTCCGAAAACAGCTGCGTGGCCACGGGCAGGCCGGCCGCCGGAAGGCCGATTTCGGCCCCGTAGCCGTAGCCGAACGTGGTTTCGGCCAGCGCCACGGCCAGGCCGCCGTCGCTCAGGTCGTGGCAGGACTGAATCAGGGCCTGGTCGTTGGCCTCGCCGATGAGCGTGTACAATTCCTTGGCTTTGACGAAATCGACCTTGGGCACGTTGGCCCCCAGCTCGCCGTGCAGCGCGTAAAACTCGGAGCCGCCCAGCTCGTCGTAGGTTTCGCCGAGCAGGTACACCACGTCGTCGGCCTGCTTGAAGTCGCTGGTCACGGCGCGGCGCACGTCCTCCATTTTGGCCGTCATCGAGTAGAGCACCGTGGGCGGCACCGAAATCTTCACGCCGTCGGCTTTGAAGTCGTTTTTCATGCTGTCCTTTCCGCTGGTGAGCGGGATGCAGTAGGCGGCCGTGGCGTCGCGCAGGGCTTCGCACATGCGCACCAGCTTGGCCAGCTTCTGCTTGCCGTCGGGGTTGATGACGGGGTCGTACACCGAGTCGGGCACGCAAAAATTGTCGTTCACCGACCAGAAAACCCCGTCGCCGGGCGTCAGGTTCGGCAGTTTCCCGCCCACGGCGATAATCTGCCGCACGCCCTCGTCAAACGCGCCGGCCGACATGTGGTACGCGTCCAAATCGCCGTAGCGCGGGATGATGCCGTTGCTCACGGCCACGCCTTCCCAGCTCTCGAAATTGAAGCGCACCACGGCCGCGTCCTGCGGGGCCTGGCCGGTGGCGCCCATCAACGGCTTCACGATGGTGCGGCCTTTCACTTCGTGGTCGTACTGGCGAATGACGGATTCGCGCGAGCAGATGTTGAGCGAGCCGAGCAGCTGCGTCAGCGTCTCGGTGTAGTCGACCCCACCCCCGGCCCCTCCCCGGTGGGGAGGGGTGCCAGCCGCGAGATTACCGGAAGCATTATAATCGTTTGGCTCCCCCTCCCCACCGGGGAGGGGGCCGGGGGGTGGGGTCGGCTCCGTCAGCACCGGCCGCGTCCATTCCGCTTCCAGCACCTTGCGCGGCACGCCGTTGTGCAGAAACTCCATGGGCAGCCGCGCCCCCGGCGCGCGATCAAACCGCACGTCCAAAAATCCATCCGAAGTAAAGAACCCGATATCGGTCAGCTCCACTTCCATCTCCTGGCCCAAGGCGGTGATTTCGGCCATTTTACCGGGCTCCACCACCAGCGTGAACCGCTCCTGCGATTCGCTCACAAAAATCTCCCAGGGCCGCAGACCGGGGTATTTCAAAGGCACCTTTTCCAGCTCGACCACCGCGCCGCCGCTGATGCCGGCCAGCTCGCCCACCGACGACGAGAGGCCGCCCGCGCCGTTGTCGGTGCTGCATTTGAGCAGGCCGCGCCGGGCGGCCAGCAGCAGGAAATCCATCGCCAGCTTTTGGGTGATGGGCGAGCCGATTTGCACCGCCGTGGCGGGGGCGGTTTCGTCCAGCTCAATCGACGAAAACGTGGCGCCGTGAATGCCGTCCTTGCCCACCCGGCCGCCGGCCATGACGATGCGGTCGCCGGCGTCAATTTTCTTTTCCCAGGAGTCGAGCCCGGCAAATTGCATGGGCATCACCGCGCCGGTGCCGCAGTACACCAGCGGCTTGCCGGCGTAGCGGTCGTCGAACACGATGGCGCCGTTCACCGTCGGCACGCCCGACTTGTTGCCGCCGTCCTCGATGCCCTTGCGCACGCCTTCCAGGATGCGGCGCGGGTGCAGCTGCCCGGTCAGCAGCGGCCCGTCGTACTCGGGGTTGCCAAAGCACAGCACATTGGTATTGAACAGCAGCCGCGCCCCGCCGATGCCGGTGGCCAGCGGGTCGCGGTTATTGCCCAAAATGCCGGTGATGGCCCCGCCGTACGGGTCGATGGCCGAAGGCGAGTTGTGCGTCTCCACTTTCCACACAAACAGCGAGTCGGCGTTGATGCGCACGGCCCCGGCGTTGTCGCTGAACACCTTCACCAGCCAGTCGTTGCCGTTGGCGCGCAGCTGCCGGTCCACTTCGGCGGTGGCGTCTTTGATGTAAGTTTTGAAGAGCGAATCGACCTGCTTTTCCTCGCCCGTTTCCAGGTCTTTGTAGTTAATCAGGGCCGAAAACTCCTTGTGCTTGCAGTGCTCCGACCAGGTTTGGGCGATGATTTCCAGCTCGCAGTCCGTGGGGTCGGCGGGCAGGCCGGCGGCCTGGCGCTCAGCCTGGGTTTTGGGGTCGGCGAAGTAGTCGCGCACGGCCCGCATTTCCTCCAGGTTCAGCGCGTAAATATGCTCTTTCGAGAGTTGCAGCAGCTCCGCATCGCTCAGCCCGGTGAGCGAAATAATTTCGGTAATGGCCTCGGCTCCACCCCCAGGGCGCGGCGTATAGTCGCGGATGCCGTCGGCCACGCGGCCCACTTCGAGCCAGTTGATGAGCTTGTTGCCGAGCAGTTCCTCCGCAATGCGGCGCAGGTCGGCGGCGGGCAACTCGTTTTCCAGCAGGTAAAGCTTCTTGCTGAAAATGTGCTGCGTGTGCACGTCGAGCGGCTCATTGAGCAGGTCGGCAAGGGCGTTTTGGGCGGAAGTGCCTTCATCGTCGGTCACGCCGGGCCGGCGGGCCACCAGAATGTAGCTGGCAAAGCCGGGCGCGGCAGTCAGCTCGTTCAGGCGCACCTCGTGCAGCACCGGGTCGGCCAGGCAGCGGGTGGCAAAATCGTGCAGCTGCGTTTCGGTGAGCGGGTAGCGCACCGTGTAGAGGGCGGCGCTGCGCACGCGGCCGGTGGCCAGGCCCAGGTGGCGGGCGGCGGCTTCGGCCACGCGCTGGCCGTCGCCGTCGTGCTGGCCGGGTTTCAGGGTGAGCTGAATGGTGTGGGTGGTATCGGGCATTTAGGCTACTGGAACGTCAGGGAAAGAACGTCATGCAGAGCGCAGCGAAGCATCTTGCGCGCTTCGTTCAGCGATTGAATTACTTACTGCGGGCAAGATGCTTCGCTGCGCTCTGCATGACGTTCTTTAATAAATTCTCTTATCAAAACGCTTTTTCGGGCCGGCTGCCGGGCTTCACCACCGGCACGCCGGCGGCGCACAGGGGGCAGCTTTCGGGTGCAAAGGTCGCTGCCACAACCGAAAGCAGCGCGAAATGCGGAAAATTCAGCCCCCCTTTTCCGCCCGTGCGGTCAATCAGCGAGGCCACGGCCAGTACTTCGGCGCCCATATCGCGCAGCACTTTAGCCACTTCCAGCGTGCTTTTGCCCGTCGTCACCACGTCTTCGGCAATAACCACTTTCTCGCCGGGCGCGATGGCGAAGCCGCGCCGCAAAGTCATCTGCCCGTCCGCGTCGCGCTCCGTGAAAATGCCGGGCACGCCCAGCTGCCGGGCCAGCTCGTAGCCAATCACGACGCCGCCCATCGCGGGGCCAACCACAACGTCGGGCCGCAAACCGGCCGCCCGAATCTGCGCCGCCAGCGCGGCGGCGGCCGGCGCGGCCAGCTCGGGCCGGCGCAGGTAGCGGGCGCACTGCACGTAGGTATCCGAGTGCAGGCCCGACGACAGCCGGAAATGCCCGCGCAACAGCGCGTCTTCCTGCCGCAGCTGCTGCTCCAGCAGGTTGGCATCAAAGGCGGTAGCGGAAAGGGTTTCGGTGGGTATGCTCATTGCTTGCAGAAAATCCAAAATGCAAAAAGCCGCGGTGAAGCGGCTTTTTTATTCAGGCATGAACCGGGTGCGTCACGGCCCGGAAGTGATTAATTTGTTCGAGCAGCTCCCGCGCCGCCGCGCCCGCGTCGTCGGCTTGCCAGATGCTGCGCGAGGCGTTTATCAGCACCCCGCTCCCGTCGGCGCGCAGGCCGGCGCGCAGCGTGGCTTCGAGGTCGCCGCCCTGCGCGCCGATGCCCGGCACCAAAAACCATTGCTCGGGGCAGGCCGCCCGCACTTTGGCCATTGCCGCCGGCGCGGTGGCGCCCACCACCAGGCCAATGGTCGAGTCGGTCAGCTCCTCGTCCAGCTGCCGGGCAATGCTCGCGGCGCAGTCGCTGAGGGTGCCACCGCGGGTGAGCGCCGCGTCCTGCAAGCCGCGCTGGGGCTTGTTGGAGGTTTTCGCCAGTGAAAACACCAGCTTGCCGGGCCGGGCGAAGGGCCGGATGGCGTCGTCGCCCATGT
>CAXTCS010000032.1:0-24186 GCA_964242365.1 uncultured Hymenobacter sp.
AGAGCCTGAACCTGCACGTGCAAAACGTGAACTTCGGCAAGCTCACCAGCATGCATTTCCACTCCTGGAAGCGCGGCCTGAAAACCGGCATGTACTACCTGCGCACCAAAGCCGCTGCCGACGCCATCAAGTTCACGGTGGAAAAGCAAGCCGCCGAAACCCTGGAACCCATGGCCCTGGTCGAGCAGAACCAAAGCGACATGAGCTGCTCGCTGGATAACCCGGACGCATGTGAGGCGTGCGGGTCGTAAGGGGACCTATAAGCAATGTTCAGTACTTACGAAGTTAATTTTAGCAAAGTCAACCTCAGTTGGGCGCAAAGCGTCAGCATTGAGTTGGATGAGATAGCCGAGTTGCTGGAATTATCTCCACTTACTTGGTTGTATCTTGGTGAAAGCGGTGAGTATGAAATCACCGGCTACACCAAGTACCGAAAGTTTGTGACTGTCAACTTTCGACTCACCGAACACGAAGCAGTTGTTGAATCTGTAAACCTCCCTAGCTATGGCCGAATCCGAGAAGTCGTCATCAAACAATACATCGAACCGTCCCAGTGATTACACGAGCCGGGGCGAGTTGGTCGAGGACGCCGAGCGCCGCCACATATCCGGCCCGCTTACGCGGGAGGAGTTTTTGGCCTTCCTGCTAAAAACCGGCAAGGTGCCGCCCGGCACCAAGCTCAAACAAGCCTCTTAGCCCGGTGGAAAAGCAAGCCGGTGACTCGCCAAACAACCCGACTGATTTCTCCATGACCGGCAAACCCGTGGCCGAAGTAGGCAAAGGGCGCGTTGGGAAGTGGATGACTGAAAAAGCATTCTTCGAACACCTACGCAAAACCAGTAAGCTACCGAAGCAAGCTTCCTAGCTTGGTGGAAAAGCAAGCCGCCGAAACCCTGGAGCCCCTGGCCCTGGTGGAGCAAAACCAATCCGACATGAGCTGCTCGCTGGATAACCCGGACGCTTGCGAGGCGTGTGTGTCGTAAGGTGATTCATCAATCGCAGCTCACGGAGCATTATGGTTTGTGAGCTGCGGTTGATGAATTATTTATTAACGGATAACAAACGAAATTTTCAAAAGGACTGCATCCCAATCGCCCATATATCCAGCCTTGCATTGTTGCCTGATACAATTAATTTCTTGCTGTGAACGAAGAGCTTCAAAATGCTTTAAGCAGAATACTGGATGAGAAGGGTAAAACGGCCACGCGTTCTACACTACTAGAACAAGCCAAAATTGAAATGGCCCGCTTTGATAGCATTGCCGCCGAAACAATTAAAAGTTTAAACCAACATGATTTAGTTAAAAGGTCTGGGTTGCAATTCAGCTTAACTGAAGAAACCAGCACATCAAAACCAAAAGTGGCAAGCGCTTTCAGTTTAAGAGAAAGACCCTCAAAGAAGTGGGGCAGTGCATTGCGTGTGGAGGGACGAATTGAAACAGGTAGCAAAAAGACAGCATTTATACAGGCAGATATTGGTTGGAAAGAACAGGGGCCAAATCTGAGGGTACATTTTTACCTCGGCTATCCTGACGTAGTCACCCTTTCGCATTCATACGAACTATATGAAATGCATCGAGTTGCTCATGGTAGTTCGGCCCACGGGGAGAGCATAAACCGTGACACCCCAAATCGTGGTAAGTGGCATAGTTCATTAATATATGAACCTGCGCTAGATGTGGTTCCTCTTCGCTGGAGAGAACAAGGACAACCTGAACAAAGCCCTATGACCCTAGCGGAGGTGATTGAAAAAACCGCAGGCCAGCTTTCATAAAGCCAAGGTTTTAAAGTGTAGCTGCCTTGCTTCTGTTTGTTTTCCATTGCAACGCCTGTAGGTTGGACAAACAGTCGCTGCCTCCCTTAGCTAGTGGGAAAATGTGGTCGATTTCCCATCCGAAAGGCGATAATGTGTTGCCGTATTCGCTCCAAGCAATCAATTTGCCATAGCGGTCTAATCGAAATGACTCGCACGGAAAGAACGACGAAGGACGTGCGTTGCTCCATACATACACTTTGCGTGAACTGTTGGCGGAGAGGCCGAAACCTGATTTGGGTAATAGCATGAGAGGGTTTTATTAAGTAAAGGCTTGCAGAATTGCGGCCCGATACCCCTAAAAAATAACAGAGGAAGACGAAATGACCTACGCTTTGCAGAATTATTTCTGATGATTCTATTCTGAGAAACTCCAGCTTCGCCAGCCGCCCCCGCCTCGGGAGCGGCTGGTTTGCGTTTGGGGGCCGTGGGGCTCGGGCAGTAGCTTTGCCGGATGACGCTTCACGATAAGCCGCTGTTTGTGGCGGCCAACAAAGTGCAGGATTATCTGCTCAATCCTGACCACCCGATTGGCGGGGCCAAAGCGCGGTTCTTTCTGGGCATCGGGTATTCGCGGGAGCACTACGAGCAGTTGATTACCGATTTGATTGAGCACGGTCATACGTGCACCGTCACGGAAGAAAAAGAATCACCCTACGGCGTTAAATTTGTGGTAGATGGCTCGCTGCTGGCTCCTAACGGCCGCGAATACCCACTCCGAACCGTGTGGATGGAACAATCGCCCGGCACGTTCGTTTTGTTAATCACCGCCCACTTACTCGACCGCTAATGAAACCCTTCGCTGAATTAGACATCGTGCAATTGCAGCAGGCGCATCCTGAATGTGGCTTACCCACCGGAGCTGTGGGTACCGTTGTGCTGGTATACCGGCAGGGCGAAGCCTACGAAGTAGAATTTGTGCGCCCCGACGGTTCCACACAAGCGGTATTAACGTTGCCCGCCGCCGAAGTAGCCGCGCCAGCTGCTCACGCGGTTCGGCAGGCGGCTTAACTGCTTTGTAGCCTTTGTTTCCCCAGCCGCCTCCGCCCCGGGCGCGGCTGGTCTGGTGTTGGGGCCGTGGGGCAACCGCGCCGTTGCTGGCGTTGGTGGCAAGTATTGAGTAGCTTGCTCATCCAATCCAACGCCTGTGAAATCCATTCCTTTCGCCCAGTACGTGGCGCTGCTTAAATTGCTGGGGTTGGAATACGTGCGAACGGTGGGCAGTCACCAGCATTGAGACTTTCCCAAAAACTCTGGTAAGGCCTTATTGCGCACACTCACCCTGCGCGACAAGGACAAGGACATTCCGGTGCTGCACATGCTCACCAATCTGGCTACGCTCGAAGCTTCAGGCGTAGTGACGAAGGCCGCTTTTGAGCAGTTACTGGCCGCCCAGCAGAACCCCAAAGCCGCAAAGGCCCAGCGCAAGCGCCGCAAGGACGAAGAGCAATAAAAAACGGCCGCCTCAGATGAGGCGGCCGTTTTAGCTTCGGAGCGATGGGGCGGCTCAGGCAGGCAATAGCACTTGTTCGGTCAGAATGCGGCGGCTGCGGGCGGGGCGGTTCAGTACCTCAAGAGAAAGGCGCGGGGGCTCGTACACAGCGGTAGGCTTTTTCACCAGGCGCCAGCCCAGCGCCAGCAATAGCTGGTCAAGGGTGCCGCGCTCGGCCGTGTCCTGAATAAAAAACTGCAAGGCTTCTTCGAAAGCGGTTTCGGCCTCGGCCTCGGTGTCGCCGTAGGAGGAGAGTTCCAGCGCCGGGCAATAGGCTACGTATTGGCCCGTATCGTCATCGAGCACGAGCAGCACTTCGACTTCGGCTTGGGTGAATTGGCCTTGCTGCGTGGTGGCGAGAGTAGCCATAAGAATCAAGAGGATGAGCGGTAGCGAAGATACAAGCTTACCTAATGCTACCAACGTAGGAAAGAAACACTAGATTCCCTCAGCCGCCTCTGCCCCGGGCGCGGCGGGGGCATTTTTGGGGGCCGTGGGGCCGGGCGCAACGCAGCCGGATGGAAACAGCCGCTGCTGGCTCGCCACCGGGTAGCCTACCTTCTTACTCAATTAAAAGACGCTCTAAACTCCAGCGGCGACAGGCTGGTCTTGGTCTTGAACAACTTGCTGAACGAGGGCAAATGCTCGAACCCCAGCCCGTAGGCAATTTCGCTCACGGTCAGGGTGGTGGTCGATAGTTTTTCCTTGGCTTTGGCTATCAGCCGGGCGTGGATGTGCTGCTGCGTGTTTTGCCCGGTCAGCACGCGCAACAGGTTGCTCAGGTACTTGGGCGACACATGCAGGCAGTCGGCCACGTAGTGCACGGTAGGCAAGCCTCTTTCTGGTAAATCAGCGCGGTTGAAATGCGCGTGCAGCAGGGTTTCCAATCGTTCGAGCACCTCGTGGTTGGCCTTTTCGCGGGTGATAAACTGGCGGTGGTAAAACCGGTCGGCGTAATGCAGCAGGCTTTCCAGGTGCGAAACGATAATCTGCTTGCTGAACCGGTCGATGGTGGCAGCATA
Organism: uncultured Hymenobacter sp.; assembly: GCA_964242365.1. Lineage (GTDB taxonomy): Bacteria > Bacteroidota > Bacteroidia > Cytophagales > Hymenobacteraceae > Hymenobacter. The sequence goes on from CAXTCS010000032.1 coordinate 4,327, forward strand.
CTCCTGCTGGATGGCGAAGATGATGGTCAGGATGGCTGCCTCCTCCTTCGCGGAAAGAAACAAGGCTTCCTTGAGCGAGTAATCCCAAAAATCGTACTGCTGGATGGTTTTGGCCAGCGGCGTGTTCCACAGAAAATCAGGGTGGATGTACACCACCCACCCTGATTTTTCGACTTCCTCGGCCGGATTGGCCACCGCCATGCTAAACACCTGGTGGGGGGCCATGAACGAGAGCACGCCTTCGTTGAAGTCAAACGAATGCTGCCCGTATTTTACGTGCACATTGCGCATGCGCTTGACGGATATGGAGTAAAACTCCAGGACCATGCTCGTCGGCTCCTCGCTATCCCGGTGCGGCACGGTGCCCACGTCCACCACGCTGAGCAGCGGATGCTGGGGCGGAGGCAGCTGCACAAACTCGTGAAACGCGCTTATCGTGGCAAAGCGCTTCATGCCGGCTCGCCGTCTGGGCGTATTTGCAGCACCAGCTTGCCCCGCACGTGCCAGGTCTGGCTTTCGCGGTGGGCGTCGGCCACTTGCGCCAGCGGAAACACCTTGCTGACCAGCACCTTTACCTGGCCCGCGTCAATCAGCTGGGCAATTTCCTGCAACCACTCCTGCCGGGGCTGGTTGGCCGCCAGCTCGCCCGTGGCCTGCTGCCGGGCCAGGGCCGCCTGCATCGCCTCGTCGAAGGGGAAATCGGTGTTGACGCTGACGAAGATGCCGCCTTTCTTCAACATGGTCACGGCCTTCACGCGCGCCGCGTTGTCGCGCAGCGGCGAGGCTTCCAGCACCACGTCCACGTCGCGCACCAACTCTTCAAGTTGCTGATTCTGGTAGTCAATCGCCTCGTCGGCCCCCAACTGCTTGAGGTAGTCCAGGTTGCCAGCCGACGCAGTGCCGATGACGTACGCCCCCTTGGCCTTGGCAAACTGCACGGCGAAGCCGCCCACTCCGCCCGAAGCCCCCTGAATCAGGATGCGTTGGCCGGCTTGCAGCCGGCCGTGCGCAAACAGGGCCGTCCAGGCCGTGAGGCCGGCCAGCGGCACGCCGGCCGCCTCGGTGAAGCCAAGGCTGTTGGGCTTGCGGGCAAACTGGCTGGCTTTGGCCGCGCAATACTCCGCGTAGCTGCCATCGCCGGGGAAGTTGGGCACCCCGTACACGGCATCGCCTGGCTGGAACCCGGTGGCCGCGCTGCCCAGCGCTTCCACCACGCCGGCCGCATCCCAGCCCAGGGTCATCGGCAAGGTCAGGTAAGCCCGCAGCGCGTCGTTGCCGCCTTCCCGCACAACCCAGTCGACCGGGTTTACGCCGCTGGCATACAGCTTGATGAGGATTTCGTCGGCCGCCGGCACCGGCCGCGCTACGTCTTCCAGTTGCAGGACCTCGGGTCCGCCAAAGGCATGAATTCTTACTGCTTTCATAAGGAAATGTATTCGTTTGATTGATGATAACAAAGGTCCCCGCCACCGAGGCAGCGCATTTAGCCAAAATGCCCTTTGTTTCAATCGAAATGACGAGAAGCAGTAACTGCCGACCAAGCGAAATCAGCCAGCGGGACGGCCGCATCTTGGAGGTGACTCATGGGAAGGAACTGACGCATCGTTCAGCCGTTGCCGCGCCGGGCGCGGCGGGGGTGGTTTTGGGGCCTTATAAAGTGAGTGGCATAGCTTGATAAAGTGAGTGGCATAGCTTGCCGGCCAGTACCGTAATCGTCTTCGCCTATGTACGCCGCGCTACCCGCCCACATCGCTCGTTACGCGGCCCTGACGCCGGCCGAAGCGCAGCTGGTGGCCGGCCATTTTGCCTCCCAAACCGCGCCACGGAAGGCGTACCTGCTCGAAGCCGGGCAGCAGTGCCGGCCAGCTACTTTGTGCTGCAAGGCTGCCTGCGGCTGTATGGGCGGCAGGGTCTGGGGCACCGGCCAGGCCCTGCTGGAAGAAAGCGTGCTGGACCCGCGCACCGGCCGCTGGACAACCCCCAACCTGGCCAAATCCCTGGTGCCCACCAACGCCGACATCCATGACCTGGAAGCCATCCTCATCGAGGAAGACGACACCCGCGGGCATCCGCTGGGCGTGAAGGGCCTGGGTGAAATCGGCCTGGCGGGCACGGCGGCGGCCGTGGCCAATGCCATCTGCCACGCCACCGGCCAGCGCCTGGCCTCGCTGCCCATGCGGCTGGACGCGCTGCTGGCGGCGGAAGCTGCCTGAGCCGCACGCGGCACGCTGCTGCGTAAAGTTTCGGCTGGCTCGCCGCCCGATTGGGGCACGGACAGCCCCGAGGCCTTAAACACATGTAGTAGCTGCGCTACTGCCACGCTCCCTTTCCCCTCCATTTCTCTTCTCAACCTTATGCGTATTTCCTCTCTGCTTCGCCTGCCCGCCCTGCTGGGGGTGCTCGCGCTCATCACCACTTCCTGCCGCAAGGACGGGACCGTTTTGTTGCCCGGCGGGCCCCAACCGTCACCATCAATCAGCCCGGCCTCTACCCCGGGGGCGTGCAGCTTGACCCGCTCGGAGGGCGCTACTTCGTTAGCTCGCTTATGCGCGGCACCATCGGGCAGGTCACCGATGACGGCGCCTACGCCCCGTTTGCCGACGACCCGCGGCTCATTTCCACCAGCTACCTCCCTCAGCTCGGGTGTAGGCCCGGCCGGCTATTCTGCTTCGGTGGCCACGGCAGCGGGCGCGGTGCTGTGCCAGGCGCAGAGCTGGTCGAGGATGGGCAGCAGCGCCTGCCCGTGCGCCGTGAGCGAGTATTCGACGCGGGGCGGCAGCTCGGCGAAGGCTTCGCGGACGATGAGGCCGTCTTCTTCCAGCTCCTTGAGCTGCTCGGTGAGCACCTTGCGCGAGATGAGCGGCAGGCGCTGCGCGAGCTGCCCAAAGCGCTGCCGCCGGGCGAGCGCCACGATGATAATAGGTTTCCACTTGCTGCCCAGCACGCCCATTGTGCGGGTCATGGAGCAGGTTGAGGTGCGAAAAGCAGCGTGACGCATGAGAGCAGAGCTGATGAAAAGGCGTTAGTTACGGCGAGGTAACCAGTTTGTGCGGGGAAGCGATTATTTTCTGTAACTAAAAGTAACCATCATTAGTTCTTAAACGAAACCAACACAAAAATACGCCAGTTCTTTTATGGAAGTTCCTGAAAAACCTGCCGGTAAAATGGCGCCCGTTGCGGGCAGCGGCTCGGGCACTGGCCTGGAAATGGGCAAGCGTTTCGTGGCCGAAGGCACGCTTGTCTTCAGCAACCAAAGCGTCGGGCTTTTGCCAACACCACTTACCTACTTACCATGAGAATAATTGTCACCGGCTCGCTGGGAAATGTCAGCGGGCCGCTTACCGAAACGCTGGTTAGCCACGGGCACCACGTCACGGTCATCAGCAGCGACGCTGGAAAAGCGGCACAAATCAACCACCTGGGGGCCACCGCCGCGATTGGGTCCCTGGCCGATGGCGCCTTCTTGCGGCAAACGTTCGCGGGGGCGGATGCCGTTTACGCAATGATTCCCTTCAGCTTTACCGCACAGGACCAACCCGCTTACCTGCGCGAAATTGCCACGAACTACGTGCAAGCCATTCAGCACGCGGGCATCAGACGGGCGGTGGTGCTGAGCGGCTGGGCGGCCGATTTGGTGCCGTCGGCGAGCGTGGAAGCGGCGTTTGCGCCGCTGGCGGACGTCTCGGTCACGTTCCTGCGCCCGGCTTATTTCTACAGCAACTTTTACATGTCCCTGGCGGCCATCCGGCAGACCGGCCGGCTCACGGCGATGTACGGCGGCGACGACCGGGTCGTCTTCGTCTCGCCCAAGGATATCGCGGCCGCGGCCGCCGAGGAACTGGTCACCACCGCCCCCAGCCGGGTTCGCTACGTGGGCAGCGAGGAGCTGACCTGTAACGAAGCGGCCCGCATTATCGGAACCGCCATCGGCCAGCCCGCGCTGCGCTGGGCGATTATCTCCGAGGAGCAGATGCTGGCCGAATACAAAGCGACCGGCATGCCGGCTACGCTCGCGCAAAGTTTGGCCGACATGCAGGCAACGATGCACGACGGCACGGCGCTGGCCCATTTTCAGCAAGCCAACCCCACGCTGGGCAGTGTGAAGCTGGCCGGGTTTGCCCAGGAATTCGCCAGGGCCTACCAGGCCGCTAAGTAAAAGAAAACAAGCACTTTATTCAACTCAACCAATCAACGCAACAACATGGGAAAGCTCACCGGAAAAGTGGCCGTTATTACCGGCGGCACGTCGGGCATGGCCTTGGCCACCGCCAAATTATTTGTGGAAGAAGGCGCCTACGTCTTCATCACGGGCCGCGACCAGGCGAAGCTCGATGACGCCGTGCGGGCCATCGGCCGCAACGTGACCGGCGTGCAGGGCGACGCGGCCAACCTCGACGACCTCGACCGCCTCTACGAGACGGTAAAGCGCGAAAAGGGCAGCATCGACGTGCTGTTCGCCAGCGCCGGCGCGGGGGGGGAACCCCGCAAGCTCGGGACGATTACGGAAAAGGATTTTGACACGCTCTTCGGGCTGAACACGCGGGGCACGCTCTTCACGGTGCAGAAGGCGTTGCCGCTGTTCAACGATGGCGGGTCCATCTTCATGACCGGGTCGATTGCTTCGGTCAAGGGCTGGCCGGATTACAGCGTGTATTCGGCGAGCAAGGCGGCGCTGCGCTCCTTCGCCCGCACCTGGCTTAATGAGCTGAAGGACCGGCACATCCGGGTGAACGTGCTGAGCCCGGGGCAGGTCGCCACCCCGATTCAGGAGCAGATGTTCGACGCGGAAACGATGGCGCAATTTGAAGCCTTGATTCCGCGGGGAAAGATGGGCCGCCCCGAGGAGATTGCGACGGTGGCGCTGTTTCTGGCTTCCGACGACTCGAGCTACGTGAATGGAGTAGAGCTGGCGGTCGACGGCGGCACTTCGGCCATCTAAAACCGCTGCGCGAAAGAGCAAAAAAAGGCCACTGTGGGCGAGGGCGCAACCAAGTTAGCGCCAGTTCGCAGCCACGTTTAACGAGAACTACCGCCATTGCTGAACAAGCACCTCTGCGTGCCTGAAAACAATAAAAAGTGCGGCTGGGGAAAAGGTATTCTCAGCCAGCAAGCCGCTACAAAAAAGCCGTCCTGAAATTCAGGACGGCTTTTTTGTAGCGGCTTGCTGGTTAGGATGACACCATTGTTGACTTCCTATGGATTAGGGTTCGACTCCCAGTTGAAGGCCATGTAAAACAGGCCGATGGGGTGGGGGCGTGGTTAGCTAGATACGCCAAAACCAATGTTCTTCTTGCCCTGCAAATGTCCGAGCATGGCCCGGAGTCGGGCCAATACCACAACACAAAACGCGGTACTGGTTACGGGCTTGGCTTCAGGCGGACTGGCCGGCAAAGACCTCGCCGGGGCTTGACGTGGCCGTCGCCCGGTCGGGGGCTGCCTAACGCCAGCCCCGCACCGCGTGGCCGCCGAAGATGCTGCGGTTCACTTCGGGCGTCGAAATCTGGTAGGGGTGCACCAGCTCCAGCGCGCTCACCTGGTCCAGGGTTTGGAGCTGCTCGGGGCTGAGGTGCACGTCGAGCGAGGCCAGGTTGTCGTGCAGCTGCTCGACCTTGCTAGCGCCCAGCAGCAGCGCGCTGATGCCTGGCTGAGCCGAGGCCCAGGCCAGGGCCACCCGCGGCAGCGGGCGGCCGAGCTGCCCGGCCACGGTGCGCAACGCATCGAGCAACCGCCAGTTTTGTTCCGTGAACTTGGTGTCGCCCAATGGGTTGGGGCCGCTGAGCCGGCCCTCGCCGCTGGCTTTCTTGCCCCCGGCCGGCCGCTCGTATTTACCGGCCAGGAAGCCGCCCGCCAGCGGGCTCCAGGGCACCACACCCAGGCCCAGGGCGCGGGCGGCGGGCACGTGCTCGCGCTCGATGCTGCGCTCGGTGAGCGAGTATTCCGGCTGCACGGCAATGGGGCCCGGCACGCCGTGGGCTTGCGCCAACACACTCAGCTGGGTCATAAACCAGGCCGGCACGTCGGAGAGGCCGAAGTAGCGGATTTTGCCGGCCCGCACCAGGTCGCCGAAGGTTTGCAGCAGTTCCTCGGCGGGCGTCACGATGTCCCAGGCGTGCATCCAGTACAGGTCCACGTAGTCGGTTTGGAGGCGGCGCAGGCTGCCTTCCAGGGCCCGGTAGATGTTTTTGCGGCCGCTGCCGCCGGCGTTGGGGTTGCCGCGCGAGGCGTTCCAGGTGAACTTAGTGGCCAGCACGATTTGGTCGCGCAGCTTGCGGCCGGCGATGTACTGGCCCAATAATTCCTCGCTGCGCCCGCCGGCGTAGACATCGGCCGTGTCCACGAAGTTGCCGCCCGCGTCCACGTAGGCGTCGAAGATGGCTTGGGAAACCTCGTCGGGCGAGCCCCAGCGCGGGGTGCCGAAGGTCATGGTGCCCAGCGCGAGCGGGCTGATAACGAGGCCGGAGCGGCCCAGGGTGCGGAAATCGGTAAGGGGCATGAGCAGCGGCTTGTTACAGGGATTTTTTTGTGGTAAATGATTGATAGTGAGCAATCTGTAAGGCTGGAGTCTTTAAGTAAAGAACTGTCATGCTCATCTGGCGTCCGCTTGTCGAAGCATCGCTCCCGCTTCGTTGAACGGCGCGGAGGAAGCGGGAGCGATGCTTCGACAAGCGGACGCCAGATGAGCATGACGTTCTGTGCGCTTTCCCTACTCTCTCGCTTACAGTAACTTATCGACCGTAATCGGCAAGTCGCGCACCCGGATGCCGGTGGCGTGGTACACGGCGTTGGCCACGGCCGCCGCCACGCCGACGATGCCGATTTCGCCCGCGTTCTTGAGGCCCAGCGGCGCGTGCGGGTCGGGCACGTCGAGGAAGTGCACGTCGAGGTCGGGGAGGTCGGCCTGCACGGGCACGTGGTACTCGGCCAGGTCCGGGTTCATCAGCCGGCCGGTGCGCTCGTCGTACACCGCTTCCTCAAAGAGGGCCATGCCGATGCCCATGATAATGCCGCCCATAATCTGGGAGCGCGCGGTTTTGGGGTTCACGATGCGCCCGCAGTCCATGACCGTGACGAAGCGCCGCACCCGCACCTGGCGCGTGAAGTGGTGCACCCCTACCTCGCAGAAATGCACCCCGTAGGACGCCATCGCGTACTTGGCCCCCTCGGTGGGCGAGGGCGACGAGCCTTCTACTTCCAGAAAGGGCTTATCCAGCCCGGCCAGCAGCGCCCCGTAAGATGCGCCCACGGTCGGTTGGTCGGTTAGGTAAAGCCCGCCGGCGCGCAGCCCGACGTTCTTGCGGTCGGCTTTATGCAGCGGCGAGGCTTTGTCTTGGTGGGCCAGCTTGAGCAACTCGTCGGTCAGCTTGTCGGCCGCTGCCTTAATGGCCAGGCCTACCGACGCCGTGGCGGACGAGCCCCCCATCGCCCGCCACACGGGCAGGTCGGTGTCGCCCTGCACGTAGTGCGCCTGCTCGAAGGGCACGGCGAAGCGCTCGGCGATGTGCTGGGTTTGGACCGTAGCGGCCCCTACCCCCATCTCGACCGACGACGTGAACACGGTGACGGTGCCCTCCGGGGTCAGGCGGGCGCGCACCGTGACCGGCAGCAGCTGGGTCGGGTAGTGGGCCGTGGCCACGCCCGTGCCCACCAGCCATTCGCCCTGCCGGGTGGTGCCGGGGGCGGGGCGGGCGGGGTTCCAGCCAAATTTTTCGGCCCCCAGCGCGTAGCATTCCAGCAGGGCACGACTGGAAAAAGGCGTGTTTTCGGTGGGGTCGCGCAGGGGCTCGTTGCGGCGGCGCAGCTCCACGGGGTCGAGGCCCAGCTTATCGGCCAGCTCGTCCATCGCCGATTCCAGCGCGAAGGAGCCGGGGGCGTCGCCGGGGGCCCGCATGTAGGTGTTCTGTATCCGGTCCAGCTCCACGACTTTCTGCCAGACGTGGATGTTGGGCGCGGCGTACTGGTGGCGGGCCATCGCAGAGAACTGCTCGGCAAACACGTCCGGGGTGCACATGGTGTAGCCCGAGTGAATCAGGGCCGTGAGCTGGCCGTCGGCCGTGGTGCCAAGGGCCAGGCGCTGCTCGGTCGTGGTGCGCCCGCCTACCGTGCGGCTCACCGAGGCGCGGGCCAGGTTGAGCTTCACCGGGCGGCCCACCAGCCGGGCGGCGGCGGCGGCCAGCGGCACATTCTGCCAGATGGCTACTTTGCCCCCGAACGCGCCCCCCACGAAGGCCGTCACGACCCGCACGCCGTCCGCCTTCAGCCCAAGCATCTGCACCAGCGTTTCTTTCGCGCCCGTCGGGTACTGGGTCGAATCGTACACCGTCAGGTGCTCGTCGTCGAGCCAGATGGCGGTCGTGGCGTGGGGCTCCATCGCGTTGTGCGTCAGGTAGGGCGTGGTGTAGGTGCAGTCCACGCGCACCGGGGCCAGGGCCAGGTTGCCCTCGGCGTCGCCCTTCTTAATCTCGGTCGGCGTCAGCACCACGTGGTCGGGGGCAAAGGCGTCGGCCTTGTGCGCGGCCAGCGACAGGCGGGGAGGCTGCGCCGCGTAGTCCACGCGCACCAGGCTGGCCGCGTAGGTCGCCGCTTCCGGCGTTTCGGCCACGACCACGGCCACGACCTGCCCGTTCCAGGTAACGTCTTCCGACTGCATGACGGGCAGCGTCGTCGTGGAGCCGGCCAGCGGGTTGGCCATGCTGACCACGGAGGCGTCGGCAGGGGCTTTCATGCGCGGGGCGTTGCGGTAGGTCATCACCGCCAGCACGCCGGGCACGGCTTCGGCCGCGGCCGTGTCCAGGTCCGTGATTTTGCCTTTGGCAATGGTGCTGTGCACCAGCGCCGCGTGGGTTAGCCCGTCGAGCGGGTATTCGGCGCTGTACTTGGCGCCGCCGGTGACTTTCAGGCGGCCGTCCACGCGGGGGTAGGGCTGGCCCACGAACTGGTTGGCGTGCAGCAGGGGGTCCGCCGGCAGGTCGGGCGCGAGCTTCATGACCTGGCTCGCTGCCTGCGACACCGTGTTCAGTAGGGTTCCTTTAACAGTGGTCATAGGTGGGAACTGGCTAATGGGTGAAGCAAACCGATTGAGTGAGCTGGGCGGCCAGCTTGACTACGGATGAGCTGTCAGCAAAAGTAGATTTCACTTACCGAGCCCGATAACATTAATCAAACACATAGTTGAACAAATCAAACAGGCGACTGCGGACGGTAAAGACGGAACCAGCCACCAGCCGGCTTGGCTGTGCTTAGCGGCTCCGTCCTCGTTTCAGAACTGCTCTGGAGCACCCGGTGTAGTTTAAGGGGCTCGAATGGGGTAGGCCGTCGCGCTATCGGGCCGGTGAGCGGAGGCTCGTTTCAACCGGCCGGGGCTATTTGCCGTAGGATAAACCCTTCTTTGGCTCATTTTGATTTACGCAGTCGAACGCTGAGGGCCGGAAAACTGCTTCAGACGACATGGCAAATCAGACAGCGGCGGTCCCTGACGAGCAGACCATCGGCCCGTTCATTGTTCAGGCTTTCGATACGACCGGTATGAGCGCCGACCAGCTGAACATTCCGTATGCGCGGCGGGACCTCTACAAAATCAGCTTGTACACGGGGGGCACGGCCCAGGTGCAGTACAACGGGCACACGCTGGCCATCGACTGCCCGAGCCTGATGTTTTTCAATCCGCTGGTGCCCTACTCTTGCCGCCAGCAGACGCAGCTGACGGGGTTTAGCTGCGAGTTCACGGAAGAATTTCTGCGCGGCATCAACCGCACGGCGTCCGTGCAGGAGTCGCCGCTGTTTCACCTCGAAACGTTCCCGTTGTTCCCCCTCGACGCGAACCAAACGGCGCTCGTGGGCCGGTCGTTCTGGCACATGATGGCCGACATGGGCTCCGACTACCGCCACAAGTACGAGCTGCTGCACACCCACGTGCAGCTGGTGGTGCACACGGCCTTGCGGCTGCGCGATGCCCCGCCCCCCGCGCCGGCCCCGAGCAACGCCGGCCGGCTGGCCGCGCAGTTTCTGCACCTGCTGGAGCAGCAGTTTCCGGTGACCTCGCCCACGCAGCCGCTGCCGCTGCGCACGCCCCAGGCCTTTGCCGCGCGGCTGCACGTGCACGTCAACCACCTCAACCGGGCGGTGCGCGAGATTACCGGCCGCACGACCAGCGCCCACCTGGCCGGGCGCATCGCGCGCGAGGCGCAGGCCCTGCTGCAACACACCGACTGGCCCATCGCCACCATTGCCGACTGCCTGGGCTTCGCGGAAGCGACGTATTTCAACCACTTCTTTCGCAAGCAGGCCGGCACCTCGCCGCTGGCGTTTCGGCAGCAGCTTGCCTAGTAGCCTCAGCTATTCGGTAGGACGTTGGTTGTTTGTAGGCCTCACGCAAAACCCCCCTTTTTGGCCCCAGCGGGGCGGCCCGTGTTTGAATAGGGCAGGCTTGCACTTGAGTTGTATTTAGCGGATAATCCGTGGTTCCCGGGGCTTTGCATTGTGCTGGTTTCGAGGAGTTGCCTCGTGCCCTGCGCGAGTACCTGGGCCTGATGGGCACCAAAAACCGCCTGCCTGGCTGGTTCAGGAACCGCTGTACAGCTGATGAATATAGCAGTTGTTGGGTAAATGCTACCTTGCGGGCGCGTCCTGCTGGGCGCGTGGTGCTTAACTCTTACCATAAACCAATTTGGCTTGATGAAAACCCTCTACAAACTATTGCTGCTGGTGCTGCTGTTGGGCGCGGCGGTGCCCCGCGCCGTGGCCGCGCCACCCGCCGACACGGTCGCGGCCCGGTCGGGCCCGGCGTTCGACGTGGAAGCCGCTACCCAGCGCTACCTCAACACCCTGACGCCGGCCCAGCAGGCCAAATCGGATGCTTATTTTGAGGGCGGCTACTGGCTTCAGCTCTGGGACGTGCTGTACGCGCTGGGCGTGGCGGCGGTGTTTTTGGGGCTGGGCCTGGGGCGGCGGGTGCAGGCGCTGGCCGAGCGGCTGCCCCGGCCGTGGCTGCGCCGGCTGGCCTACATCGCGCTGTATTTGCTGCTGGCCTGGGCGCTGAGCTTCCCGCTGAGCGTGTACGAAGGCTACGTGCGCGAGCAGCAGTACGGGCTCTCGAACCAGACGTTTGGCGAGTGGCTGCTCGATGCGCTGAAGGGCCTGGGCCTGTCGGTGGTGTTTGGCAGCCTGGTGCTGCTGGCCATCTATGCGGCGCTGCGGCGCACGGGGCGGCGCGGGTGGCTGTGGGCCACGGCCATTGTGGTGGCGGCGCTGGTGGTGCAGGTGTTCGTGTCGCCGGTGTTCATCAGCCCGCTGTTCAACAAGTACACCACGCTGCCGGCCGGGCCGGTGCGCGACGGCATCCTGAGCATGGCGCGGGCCAACGGCGTGCCGGCCGACAACGTGTACCTGTTCGACGCCTCCAGGCAAAGCAAGCGCATCAGCGCCAACGTGAGCGGGCTGGGCAGCACCATCCGCGTGTCGTTGAACGACAACCTGCTCAGCCGCTGCACGCCGGCCGAAATTCAGTCGGTGATGGGCCACGAGCTGGGCCACTACGTGCTGAACCACATCCCGAAGATGCTCGTCTTTTTCGCGGTGCTGATTGGGCTGATTTTTTGGGGGATGGACGGCGTGTTTCACCGGCTGGTGGCCCGCTACGGGGCCCGCTGGGGCATTGCGGGCCTGGGCGACGTGGCCGGGCTGCCGCTGCTGGTGGCGGTGCTGACGGTGCTTGCCTTCCTGGCCACGCCGGTGTTCAACACCATCATCCGCACCCAGGAGCAGGAGGCCGATTCGTTTGGCCTGAACGCTGCCCGCCAGCCCGATGGCTTCGCCGCCGTGGCCATGAAGCTGTCGGAATACCGCAAGATAAACCCCGGCCCGCTGGAGGAAATCCTGTTTTTCGACCACCCCAGCGGCCACACCCGCGTGCGCACGGCCATGCGCTGGAAAGCCGAGCAAGTGGGCAAAAAGTAAGCGCGCTGGCAAGCGGCCGGCGGCGTGGCATTGCCCCGGCGCACCTGCTGCACCGACCGGAAAAACGCCCTAAATTCTGTACCCCTGGCACTGCCCGCCGCGCAGCCCTGCCGTATACTGGGCTTATGATTCCACTCATTGCCCACACGCCCCGGCTGTTGCTGTTGGCGGCCAGCCGGGCGCTGCTCACCGCCGAGCTGCACAAGCCCCAGTATTTCCCCGTTTTGTTGGGCGCGGCGCTGCCCGCCGACTGGCCGCCCGGCGCGTATGACCGGGCGGCCAGTCAATATTTTCTGGAACAGCTCACGGCCGGGGGCCGCACGGCCGCCGGCTGGTACGGCTGGTACGCCCTGCGCAAAGCCGAGGGCGACACGCCCCGCACGCTCGTCGGCTGCGGCGGATTTGTGGGGCCGCCCGATGCGGCGGGCCGGGCCGAAATCGGCTTCGCCATCGCGGCCGACTGGCGCGGGCAAGGCCTGGGCCGCGAGCTGGTGGCCGGGCTGGTGCAGCACGCCGCTGCCACCGGCATGGTGCGCGAGCTGGTGGCAAGCACCGGACCCGAAAACCGGGCCGCGCAGCAGGTGCTGCTCGGCAATGGCTTTGGGCAGGCGGGCCCGGCCGTCGAGGGCCGTTTGCCCTTTGAGCGGGCCGTGGAGCCGGCAATCGAAGCCTCGCCCAGCCCGCCAGCGCCCGAAAAATAGCCGACCCGGCGCCGTGGTCGTACAAGGGCATCGAACCGCGTTTATTTTTCACTTCAGCCGCTGCGCCATGCCTCGTCTCCTGACTTTCGCCTTCGTATTTCTTGCCGCCGCGCTGGGCCGGCCCGTGGCCGCGCAAACCGGCGACGCCGCCGGCCTGCCGCCCCGGCCCGTGCCCTTCCGGTTTGTGAACGACCAGGCCCAGCTGCTGGCGCCGGCCGACGCCAAAAAGCTCGAAAGCGGCCTGCGCCGCTACGCCGACAACACCGGCACGCAGGTCGTGGTGGTGACAGTGTCCTCGCTCGGCGGGCGCGACGTGGCCGGCTACGGCCAGGCCCTGGGCGCCGCCTGGGGCGTGGGCCAGCGCGACAAAAACAACGGCGTCGTGGTGCTGCTCAGCGCGCAGGAGCATAAGGTCACCATCCAGCCCGGCAGCGGGCTGAAAAGCACCATCACGCCCGCCGTTACCAGCCGCGTTATCAGTGAAATGACGCCGGGCTTCAAGCAGGGCAACTATTTTGCCGGCCTGCGCGCCGGCCTGAACACGCTGATGGTAACGGCCAACCCCAGCTCCAACCCCCGGAAAAACCAGCCCGGCGCCGCTGCCGCCAGCACCGGAGCCGCCAGCGCGGGCGCTGCCGAGCCCGCCCAGGCTAACTTAAATGAGGAAGCCCCGGCCCAGGCCGTAGCCCCCGACCCCGTTGCCGCGCCGCCGGCGCCAGAGCCCGTGTCGTCGGGCCCCGGAATCGGGACGCTGCTCATCGGCGCCCTGGTGGTGGGCGGCGGGCTGTGGTTCCTGTTGAAGCTGTTGCGGGGCCGTAGCTCGGCGGCGGGTTCGCCCAATGCCGCGCCCAACTTCCTGCCCAACCGGCCCACCGGCCCAACCGGAAATTACGGCCCTGGACAAGCGCCGGGCAACTACGGCGGCGCCCCCGGCTCGGGCGGCGGCATGGGCATGGGCGGCATACTGGCCACGGGTGCGGCCGCGGCAGCCGGCGCCTACATTGGCAACCGCATGGCATCGGGGCACGAGACTGCGGGCCAAAACCTGGCGGGCGACGGCAATAATTCCAACTTTGGGGCGGGCACCGCGGCCGGCGCGGGCGCGGCGGGTACGGCCGCGGCCGGCGACTATTTCTCGTCGCGCGATGCCGGGGCCGATGCTTCGGCTCCGGATTATTTCTCCGACGACAACACGGCGGCCGACAACTCCTCGTCCGATTATTTCTCTTCCGACGACAACTCCTCCTCGACCTACGACGACACTTCTTCCGGCGATTCCGGCGGGGGTGGCTTCGATGGCGACAGCGGCAACAGTGGCTCGTGGTGAGGGGGTTTGGGGTCTGTTGGTTGGGTGAGGCCAACCGCCAGCACGAGGCGTTCACCAACTGGAGAACTGCTCTAATTAGTCAGCAGGCAGTAAGTTGCGCCCGTGTTTTTTCGCGCCGCTCGCCTTATGCCTTCGCCCCGCCCCGCCTTGCCCGCCGTTCCAATCCTGGAAACCAGCCGCCTCCTGTTGCGCGAGTACCGCGCCGAGGATTTCGAAGCGTGCGTTGCCATGTGGCAGGACCCCGATTATTACCGCTACCTCAGCCCCGCGCCGCTGCCCAACGAAGAGATTTGGAAAATGCTGCTGCGCAACGCCGGCCACTGGGCCCTGCGCGGCTACGGGCCGTGGGCCGTCGAGGAAAAAGCCAGCGGCCGGTTCATCGGCACCATCGGGTTCTTCGACTTCAAGCGCGACCTGGCGCCCTCGATTATCGGCACGCCCGAAATTGGCTGGGTGCTGGCCCCCGGCGCCCACGGCCAGGGCTTCGCCAGCGAGGGCGTGGCCGCGGCCCTGGCCTGGGCCGAAGCGCACTTCGACCACGCCCGCACGGTGTGCCTCATCCACCCCGAAAACCAGCCGTCGCTGCGCGTGGCCGCCAAATTTGGCTACCGCGAATTTGCGCGCACCACTTACAAAGGCGAGCCCGGCCTGCTGCTCGAACGCCCCGGCCAGCCGCCGACAGCCAGCTAATCCGCGACCATGTCCCCACGTTTCGACAGTGTAATTTTTGACCTCGACGGGACCCTTTGGGATGCGTCGGCGGCCATCACCCTAGCTTTTCAGGTTGCCAAAAACAGCGTCGACTACATCAAAAGCGACGTCACACTGGCCCAGGTGCAGGCCGTGACCGGCCAGCCCTACGAGGTGGTGTACGAGCGACTGTTCCCCTACTTATCCGCCGACCAGCTAGCCGAATTCCGCACGCTGTGCGCCCGCCAGGAGCTGGCCGCCGCCCAGCAGCACGGCGGCACGCTCTACCCCGGCCTGGCCCCCACGCTGGCGTACCTGCGCGGCCAGGGCTACCGGCTGTTCATCGTCAGCAACTGCCAGCTGGGCTACGTGGAGGCGTTTTTCGAGCGCAGCCAGCTGGCCCATTACTTCGAAGGCCACCAATGTTTCGGCACCAAGCGGCTGCCCAAGGCCGAAAACATCCGCGAAATAGTGGCCCAATACGGCTTGCAAGCGCCCGTGTACGTGGGCGACACGCGCGGCGACCTGGCCGCCAGCCAGGGCAGCGGCGTCCCGTTCGTCTTCGCCACCTACGGCTTCGGCCGCCTCACACCCGCCGAAGCTCCGCTCCGCATCGACCAGCTAAGCGACCTGCAGCAGCTGGTTTGACGCCTGCGGCTTAATGAGGAATGAGGAATGAAGAATGAAGAATGAGGAATGGTCATTGCGAGCGCAGCGAAGCAATCCGTCCTGGTCTCAGCGACTAGCCTTCTAATGTGAAAAGCCCTGATGTGAAAAGCCCTGACCCTGCTCAGAAAGGAGGCTTTTTCCGGTCCAAGTAGAGGGCGTGTCACGCTTTAAGGCTGGTCACTTTTACAGGGCGGATTGCGTCGTCGTGCCTCCTCGCAATGACAATTCTTCATTCTTCATTCCTCATTCCTCATTAAGCGCAGCGCCATCACCGCTGGCCTTCCAGGGTTTGCATGGGCGTGGCGACTTCCACGTTGGAGGTGTTGGGGAAGGCCAGGAAATGCGTGACGCGCGGCTCGGCCGGCCCGGCGTGGAAGTGGCGCACCTGGGCTTCCACGGCCTGGTCTTCGCGGGTGAAGCGGTGGTGCTGGCGCTGGTGCTCGCCCCAGGTGGCCACGTAAAAAAACTCGGTGATGAGCGTGGGGTTGGCCACGTCCGAAAACACGCCGGCGCGCAGGGCCCCGTCGCGCAGCCGCAGGCGCTTGAGCTGCTCGGCGGCCAGCCGAAACGCGGGCCAGTCGGCCGGGGCCACGTGGTACTCAATCATGACCACCACGGGGCCGTCGTCGGGGTCGACGGCGCCGGCCATCTCGGGGGCGGGCCAGTACTCGGCGGGGGCCAGGTCGAGGCCTTCGGCCGAGCGCATGGGGAAGGGCAGGGCCAGCAACGCGCTGAGCAGCATCCAGCCCGCCGCCGCCAGCAGCGAAATTTCCAGCGAAAGGTGGTCGGCCAACTCGCCCCACACCAGGCTGCCCACCGACAAGCCCGCCTGAAACACCAGCATGTAGACGCTAATGACCCGCGCCTGCACCCACTTGGGCACGCTCAGCTGCACGGTGGTGCTGAAGCTGGTCATCACCATCAGCCAGGCGATGCCGGAGAGGAACATGACGGCGTAGAGCAAATAAATCTGGGCCACGAGGGCCAGCGCCAGGTTGGTGCCCGCGAAGGCCAGCACGCCCAGCAGCACCCGCTGGTTGACGTTGAGCCGCGAGCCGGCCCGGCCCATCAGAAACGCCCCCGTCACGGCCCCCGCGCCCAGCCACGACAGCATCACGCCGTAGTGCCCCGAGCTCAGGTGCAGCTTCCGGGCGATGACCACCGACACCAGCCCCCACATGGCCGCCGCCCCAAACGCAAACGCGAACGTGCGCACCAGCACCCCGTAGATAGCCGGCGAATACTGCACGTAGCGCATGCCGGCCCGCAGGGCGCCCATAAAATTCTCGGCCGGCCCGTTGGTCACGGTGGCTTCGCGCTTCCAGAAATACACCACGGCCCAGGTGCCCAGAAAGGAAACCCCGTTCAGCAGAAACACCCAGCCCGCCGAATAATACGCGATGATGGCCCCGCCAATGGCCGGCCCAATGGCCCGCGCGATGTTGTTGCTGACCCCGTTCAGGGTGATGGCCGACGGCAGCGCGGCCCGCGGCACCAGCTCGGTGGCCACCGCCTGCCAGATGGGCGCGTTCAGGGCCGCGCCCATGCCCAGCAAAAACGTGAAGCCCAGCACGCCGTAGGCCGAAATGCCGTCCATCAGCGTGAGCAGGCCCAGCCCCGTGGCCACCACCGCCATAAAGCCCTGCGTGAAGAGCAGCAGCCGGCGGCGGTCAATCAAATCGGCCATCGCCCCGGCGGGCAAGCTCAGCAGGAAGGCCGGCAAGCTGGTGGCCGTCTGCATCAGGGCCACCAGCAGGGCCGAGGTGGTGAGCATGGTCACGAGCCACACGCCGGCCACGTTCTGCATCCAGGTACCCACGTTCGACACCAGGCCCGCAATCCAGATGGCGCGGAACAGGGCGTACATAAAGGGCGTCCAGAGCGTGGCTTTGGGCGCGGGGCCGGGCGAAGAAAGTGTTTCAGCCATGAAGTAAAAGTCAGCAATTACCCCCTGATAACAAGCGAGGACGGTAAGACAGTTATTAGTTATCAGTGAACAGTTATCAGTGAACAATCGGAGTTCACCGCTCACCGCTCACCGCTCACCGCTCACCGTTTACTGATAACTGTTCACTGATAACCGCCCTACCGCCGCGACGACGACTCGCGCACCAGCAGCTTGGGCTTGAGCACGATGGGCCGGGGCGGGCCGAGGCGGTTGGGGCCGCTTTTCAGCATCTTTTGGAGGAGCTGCACCGCCGTTTTGCCCATTTGCTCGCAGCGCTGGTCCACGCTGCTGAGCATGGGCTCGGTGAGCGACGCGAACGCCTCGTTGCTAAAGCCGACGATGGCCACGTCCTGCGGCACGCGCAGCCGCTGGGCCTTGGCCACTTGCATGGCGCCCACCGCCGCCAGGTCGTTGGACGCGAACACGCCGTCGGGGCGCTGGGGCAGCTTCAGGAGCTGGCGCATGGCCTGGGCGCCGCCTTTCGGGCTCAGCTCGCAGTACACAATCAGGTCGTCGTCGATGGCCATGCCGTGCGCCCGCAGGGCATCGCGGTAGCCCTGGTGGCGGTTTTTGTGGATGTTCAGGTGCAGCGGGCCGGTGAAGTGGGCGATGCGCGTGCAGCCCTGCTCGATGAGGTGGGCCACCACCTGGTAGGCGCCCTGGTAGTCGTCGACCATGACGGAGCTCACGTTGCTGCCCCGAAAATCCTCCACCACGCGGTCGAAAAACACCAGCGGAATGTTCTGCTGGCGCACGGCCTCGAAGTGGCCGATGTCGTGCGTCGTGTTGGCCAGCGAAACCAGGATGCCTTCGACCTGCGAGTTCATCAGCAGGTCGATGTTTTTCTGCTCCTGACGCACGTCCTCGTTCGACTGGCATATCATCACGTTGAAGCCCAGCTTGGCGGCTTCGGTGGCGATGCCGTGCACGACCTGCGGAAAAAAGTGCCCCGTGATGTGCGGCACGAGCACGCCCAGCGCGTTGCTGCGGCCCCGGCGCAGGGCGGCGGCCAGCTGGTTGGGCTGGTAGTGCAGCTCTTCGGCGAGCTGGCGCACCCGTTGCTTGGTGGCTTCGCTCACGTCGTTGTGGTCGCTCAGGGCCCGCGAAATGGTGGACGGCGACAGGCCCAGCATCTTGGCCAGGTCGGTAATGGAAGCGCGGCGGTTGGCCATCTGGTGGTTGTAGCAAAGCAAGGTGAAACATGCCCGCGTCCCGGTTGCATCGACCGGAAACGGGCCCCAACCCGGCCGGAAGCGGTGGTTCCGCCTGCCCCAAGGCATTCCGGCGCGGCGTGCTGACAATTGACCGAAAGCCAGCCGGCGGCCTGGTCCGAAGGCCGCCGCTTTCGGGCGTAGAGTAGATGGGAATTCGATGCAATCTACTAGCCGGAATCGGATCCAGCTGTTTTGGACCGGAAATCCCCTCTTTCTCAAAGGCTGTCCCAATCGGCGGTTATCCAAATTGCCGGTCATGTCGAGCGCAGCCGAGACATCTCGCGTGCCGAAGTAAACCAATCGATTGAGTTACTGCCCCACGCGAGATGTCTCGGCTGCGCTCGACATGACCGGCCTTTTTTTTGCCCCTTCATACCGGCTTTCACTCCACCACCAGGCCGTATTTGGCCACCACGCCGAGCAGGCCCGCCAGCGCAAAGCGCGCCCCGAGCAGCGGGTTGGTTTCGGGGTCGATGGTGAAGCCGGTGGCGGTGCTGAAATCCGCCTCGACCAGCCGGGTGTTCTGAAAAACCGCGCCCGCCAGCGAGCAGTCCGCAAACACGGCCGCCGAAAGGTCGGCATCGGCAAAATCGGCCTCGTCGAGGGTGCAGCGCCCGAAGCGCGTGTGCGGCATCTTGCGGCCGGCAAACGAGGCGTAGCGCATCTGGCAGTGGTCGAAATGCACGCCAAACAGCATGTCGCGGCACGCCGCGAACTGCAAGCCCAGCAGCTTGCATTCGTCGAACGCCACGTTTTGCAGCGCCGTGCCCGCCAAGCGCGCCGACGACAAGTTGCAGCGCTCAAACAAGCAGCTGCTGAAGCGGATGCCGCTCAAATCGGCCCCGCCAAAATCGCAGCCCACGAAGCGGTACTCGTCAAATTCGGCGTGGCCCAGCAGGTGCCGGGCGTCCCAGCCCTCGGCCACGTTGTCGGCGGGAAAGTAGGAAGGCTTGCGGGCAGCGGTGGGTTTGCGGCGTGGTTTCATAGTGGGCCGCAAAGGTACCGGTATCCGCGGGGCGATGGATGGGCAAAATTTGGATAACCTGCCCGCTGCCCTCGCCAAAAGGGGCCTATTTCTGGTCGTCGCTCGCGGGCTGAAACGCAGCAAGATGACCGCCCCAACGGCTGGCCTTGGCCGCCAACTGGTTGTTATTCGGGCCCAAAGCTGCAACACCCGCCGGGGAAGGCTACGTAAAGCCAGGTACCACCTTTCCCATTCGCCCATGTTCCAGGAAACCGCCGCTGCCCTGCCTTCTTTCGAAACCAGCGCCGCTCCCGCGCCCGGCTGCGACGAATCGCGCCGCCAGTTCATCCGCCACGCCGGGCGCGGCCTGCTGGCCGTGGGCGTGGCCGGCGCCC
>CAXTCS010000033.1:0-23791 GCA_964242365.1 uncultured Hymenobacter sp.
ATCGACTACAAAATCCGTGAAATCCGTTTAAATCCGAAAAATCAGTGATTTAGAATTGCGCTTCTTCGGTGCTGC
The DNA here is from genome assembly GCA_964242365.1 of uncultured Hymenobacter sp. Classification (GTDB taxonomy): domain Bacteria; phylum Bacteroidota; class Bacteroidia; order Cytophagales; family Hymenobacteraceae; genus Hymenobacter. The sequence continues at coordinate 76 of CAXTCS010000033.1, forward strand.
CGACCAGGGCGGTTGTGCTGGTTTGGTTGCTCGTGACGACGTTTTGGACGGCGTCGAAATAGCCGGTGCCCACGAATGATTGGTGCTTTACGGCTTGGTAGCCGTCTTTGGCCAGGGCAAATTCGCACTCCTGCAACTCGGAGTAGCCGGCCATGCCGCGCTGCCGGTAGGCCTGGGCCAGCTCAAACATGCTGGTGTTGAGGGCGTGGAAGCCGGCCAGGGTGATAAACTGGAACTTGTAACCCAGGGCGGCCAGTTCTTCGCGGAAGGTTTCCATCTGCCCGACGCTGAGTTTGGCGGCCCAGTTGAAGGAAGGTGAGCAGTTGTAGGCCAGCAGCTTGCCGGGAAATCTGGCGTGGATGGCTTGGGCAAATTGCCGGGCCTGGCCCAGGTCGGGGTTTGAGGTTTCCATCCAGATGAGGTCGGCGTAGGGCGCGTAGGCCAGGCCGCGGGCAATGCCGGCCGCCACGCCGCAGCGGATGCGGTAGAAGCCCTCGATGGTGCGCTCGGCTTCCTGGAGGATGAAGGGCTGGTCGCGCGGGTCTACGTCGGCGGTGAGCAGGTCGGCGGCGTCGGCATCGGTGCGCGCCACGATGAGCGTGGGCACGCCCAGCACGTCGGCGGCCAGGCGGGCCGCCACCAGCTTGTTGATGGCTTCCTGGGTGGGCACCAGCACTTTGCCGCCCAAATGGCCGCATTTTTTGGCCGAGGATAACTGGTCTTCGAAGTGCACGCCGGCGGCCCCGGCCTCAATCATCATCTTCATCAGCTCAAACGCGTTGAGGTTGCCGCCGAACCCGGCCTCGGCGTCGGCCACGATGGGCGCGAGGTAATGCACGGCGGCGCGGCCGTCGAGGTGCTGAATCTGGTCGGCCCGCAGCAGGGCGTTGTTGATGCGGCGCACCACGGCCGGCACGCTGTCGACGGGGTACAGGCTTTGGTCGGGGTACATGTGGCCGGCGCCGTTGGCATCGGCCGCTACCTGCCAGCCGCTGAGGTAGATAGCCAGCAGGCCGGCCTGCACTTCCTGCACGGCCTGGTTGCCGGTGAGGGCGCCCAGCCCGGCCACGTACTCTTGCGAGTGCAGCAGCTCCCAAAGGCGCTCGGCCCCTTGGCGGGCCAGCGAATACTCGATGTGCACCGAGCCTTGCAGCTTCACCACATCGGCGGGCGAGTACGGGCGCTCGATGCCAATCCAGCGGGGGTTGTGGGCCCAGTCGAGGGCGATTTCGGCGGCGCGTTGGGGTTGTGGTTTCATGGGATTGGGTGTAAGTAGGTGATTTTTAGGGTGATTTTGGGCAAGGCGTGGCCGGGCTGCCTGATGGGCGGCGTTTTTTGGGTTTGGGAAATGGAAGTGTTTGCGGCGCGGGCGGGAACCTCACCCCCTGACCCCCTCTCCCGTGGAGAGGGGGCACCGGCTATGCGCGGTTTGGAATCGTCTGATTTCCTTTTCTAGGGAGGGGCCGTGCCCAGGAGGGGGCTGGTGAGGTTACGCCAGCTGCTCGTAGGCCGGTACGGTCAGGAATTCAGTGAACTGCTCATTCATCACCAGGTTATCAAATAGGCGGGCGGCGGACTGGAAATAGCCACTTTCGTACGCCCCCTCCCCTACCTGGGCTTTGATTTTATCCAGCTGGCCGGGCACCAGCGAGCGGTACAAATCCGTGGTGACGGGGCGGCCGTCGGCCAGCGTGGTGCCGGGCGTGTGCAGCCATTGCCACACCTGAGCGCGGCTGATTTCGGCGGTGGCGGCGTCTTCCATCAGGTTGTAAATCGGCACGCAGCCGTTGCCGCCCAGCCACGAGGCCAGGTATTGGATGGCCACGTCGATGTTCAGTTTCAGGCCGTCTTCGGTGATGTTGCCTTGCGGGGCCTGCACCAGGTCGGCGGCGGTTACGTGCACGTCGGGGCGCTTGTTTTCGATTTGGTTGGGGCCGGGCATGAGGCGGTTGAAGACTTCGAGGGCCACGGGCACGAGGCCGGGATGGGCCACCCAGGTGCCGTCGTGGCCGTTGGTGGCTTCGCGGATTTTGTCCTGGCGGACTTTTTCCAGGGCCGCGTCGTTGGCGGCGGGGTCGTTTTTGATGGGAATCTGGGCGGCCATGCCGCCGATGGCGTGCACGCCCCGGCGGTGGCAGGTCTGGATGACGAGCTGCGAATAGGCGGCCATGAAGGGCACCGTCATGGTCACTTCGGCGCGGTTGGGCAGGCGGAATTCGGGGTGGAGGCCCAGGCGCTTGATGTAGCTAAAAATGTAGTCCCAGCGCCCGCAGTTGAGGCCGGCGCTGTGCTCGCGCAGCTCATACAAAATCTCGTTCAGCTCGAAAGCGGCGGGCAGCGTCTCAATGAGCACCGTGGCTTTGATGACGCATTTGGGCTGTTTCAGCGACCATTGGGCGAAGCCAAATACGTCGTTCCAGAGGCGGGCTTCGAGGTGGCTTTCCAGCTTGGGCAGGTAGAAGTACGGGCCCGAGCCGCGGGCGCACAGCTCGTAGGCGTTGTGATAATAGTAGAGGCCAAAATCGAGCAGCGCGGCGCTGATGGGTTCGCCGTCGACCAAAATGTGCTTCTCGACCAGGTGCCAGCCCCGGGGACGCACCATGAGCACGGCGGTTTTCTCGTTGAGGCGGTACTCTTTGGTGGGCGTGCGCAGCGAAATGGTGCGGCGCACGGCGTCGCGCAGGTTGATTTGGCCCTGGATGACGTTGGCCCAGGTGGGGGCGTTGGAGTCTTCCAGGTCGGCCATGAACACGCTGGCCCCGGAGTTCAACGCGTTGATAATCATCTTGCGCTCGACCGGGCCGGTGATTTCGACGCGACGGTCGAGCAGGTCGGCGGGCAGCGGGGCCACGGCCCAGTCCTGCTCGCGGAGGCGCCGGGTGGCGGGCAGGAAATCGGGGCGAATTCCGGCGGCAAACTCGGCCTGGCGCTCGGTGCGACGGGCCAGCAGCGCCCGCCGCGTGGGGTCGAAGCGCCGGTGCAGCTCGGCCACGAAGGCCAGGGCCGAGGGTGTGAGAATTTCGGCGTACTCCGGTGAGTGGGTGCCGAGGACTTTCACCCGCTCGGGGGTGAGGTAGGTGGGCCGGGGAGCCGGCGCGGTTTGGGTGAAAGACATGGACGGTTCGGTTAACAATTGACAATGAGCAATGAACAATGTGCAGTGAGGGTGGCAAACCTGAGTCTGGTCGGCGGGCTTACTTCTCGGTTTCAACTGACTTGATGCAAACATACAAATGCGAATTTGAATAATTAGCGAATATTCGCTAAAATATAAAATTTGCAAATAGCTAGTAGCTTTGTGGTTCTGCTGCTGGGCTGCCAAATCCTTATTTTCGGGGCGCTGAAGCTGTTTTTGTGGCCCTAATCAGTGGCTGTTGCTGGACTAAAAAAATTATGCTCAATCACGGCCAGGTCGTTCGTCTCATTTTTGGCCTGAAGCTGCGCGAGCTGCGGCAGGAGCGCGCCCTGAGTCCGGCCGAGCTGGCGCGGGTGTGCGACGTGTCGGTGAGCTACTTGAATGAGATTGAGAAGGGCAAGAAATACCCCAAGGCCGACAAGATTCTGAGCCTGAGCAAGGCCCTGGACGTGCGCTACGACCAGCTGACTTCGCTGGAGCTGCCGCGCCGGCTGGAGCCCATCGGTGAGCTGCTCAACTCGAAGATGCTGAAGGAGTTTCCGCTGGAAATGTACGGGCTGGAGCCGGCCCGCATCATCGAGCTGATTGCCAACGCACCGGCCAAGATGAACGCCTTCATCAGCACCATTTTTGAGATTGCGCGCAACTACGAGATGCGCCAGGAGCACCTGTTTTTGGCCGCGCTGCGCTCGTTTCAGGAGATGCACGACAATTATTTTGAGGACCTGGAGCAGGACGTGCGGGCCTTCGTGGGCAGCCACCAGCTGAGCACCGCCGCGCCGTTTGACCTCGGCCAGCTGGAGCGTGTGCTGACCGGGGAGTACGGCTATGTTCTTGACCGTGAGACGCTGGGCCGGCACGCGGTGGCCACGCAGGCCCGGCTGCGGTCGGTGTTTCAGCCCAAAAGCCGGCGGCTGTTGCTGCGGCCGGGCCTGAGCCGGGGCCAGCAGGCGTTTGTGCTGGGACGCGAGGTGGCCTTCAATTACCTGAAGCTGGCCGAGCGGCCTTACGTGAACAGCAGCACGCAGGTGCGCTCGTTTGACGAGGTGCTGAACAACTTCAAGGCCTCGTACTTTGCCGGGGCGCTGCTGATGGAGGAAGAGAGCCTGCTGCGGGACGTGAAGCAGGTGTTTGGGGCCAAAAAGTGGCAACCGGAGCTGCTGTTGGGCCTTTTGACGCAGTACGACGTGAGCCCGGAGATGTTTATGCAGCGCCTGACGACGCTGCTGCCCCGCCATTTTGGCTTGCAGAGCCTGTTCTTTCTGCGCTTCGACCAAGCCGACGCCGACTCGGCGTGTGAGCTGACCAAGGAGCTGCACCTGGCCCGCCTGCACAACCCCCACGGCAACGAGCTGAACGAGCATTATTGCCGCCGTTGGGTGAGCCTGCGCCTGCTCGACGAGGCCCGCGCGCTGCCGCTGCCCGACACGGCCGCCGCGCCCGTGACGGTGGCCGGGGCGCAGCGCTCGCGCTACTTTGGCACCGACGACGAGTACCTGTGCTTCACGCTGGCCCGCGCCGGCACGCCCAATCAGCCGGCGCTGAGCGTGACCGTGGGCCTGCGTTGCGACGACAACCTGCGCGCCCAGGTGCGCTTTTTGGCCGACCCGGCCCTGCCCTTCCGCATCGTGAACGAAACCTGCGAGCGCTGCCCTATCGCGGACTGCGAATCGCGGGCGGCCGCGCCGGTTGAAATCGTGCGGCAGGCCAAGCAGGCGGCTTTTGAAGCGGCCGTGGCGGACTTGGTGCAAGGGAATTCCTGATGCGGCGGGCCTTGCTAATCGGCGGATTGCTGCTGGTCGTGCTGCTGGGCGCGGGCGGCTACGCGGCGTGGCGCGTGCTTTACCGGCCCAACGTTGCGGCGTTTGCCGAAGGCCCGGCTTATCTATACATCCGCACGGGCACGGGCTTCGCGGCGGTGCTGGATTCGCTCAAAAAACAACAGCTGCTGTTGGAGCCCGCCACTTTTGCCTGGGTGGCCCAGGACCGGAAATACCCTTCGCGGGTGAGGGCCGGGCGCTACCGGCTCGACCCGAATCTGGGCAACTTGGCTTTGGTGAACATGCTGGCGGCGGGCCGCCAGGACACCGTGGCTTTCGAGCTGAAGCCTTTTTCTTACCTCGACTGGCTGCCGCGCCAGGTGAGCCGGCAGCTGGAAACCGATTCCTTTAAACTACAGCTTTTGCTGGGCAATAATGCCGGGCTGCTGGCCCGCTACGGCCTCGATACCTGCACCATCCGCACGCTGTTTGTGCCGGGCCGCTACCGGCTGCTGTGGAACACGAGCGCCGCTGGTTTCCTCGATTCGGTGGACCGGAAATACCGCCGGTTTTGGACGGCCGAGCGGCGCGGCCGGGCCGATTCGCTCGGGCTCACGCTCGCGCAGGTGAGCGTGTTGGCCAGCATCGTGCAGCGCGAAACGGCCCAGCCGACCGACAAGCCGCTCATCGCCGCCGTGTACCTCAACCGCCTGCGCAACGGCCAGCCCCTGCAAGCCGACCCGACGCTGCTCTGGCCCCTGCACGGCCTGGGCACCCGCAAGCGCGTGCTGAACGTGGACAAAAAAGTGGATTCGCCCTACAATACTTACCGCCACAAAGGCCTGCCGCCCGGCCCCATCACCGCGCCGCTGCCCAGCTCGCTGAACGCGGTGCTTCGCCCGGCGCACAACAAGAACCTGTTTTTCTGCGCCCGGCCCGACGGCAGCGGGTTTTCTGACTTCGCCGAGACCTATGCTCAGCACAAGCGCAATGCCCGCCGCTACCAGCACCAGCTCGACAGCCTCGGCGTGAAGCGCTGAGGAGTGCGCGGACCCAAAATCGGCTCTAATTAGAGGGGGTTCCCGGTTGGTGTAGACGGCGCGGCTGGGGGACCTCACCCCCGACCCCTCTCCCAAGGAGAGGGGAGCCGGACGACACATACACTATTGCGAAAACGGCTTTATCGTTGGTATACAGGTCGTCAGGCTCCCCTCTCTTTGGGAGAGGGGCCGGGGGTGAGGTTCTGCCGCTCGCGCCGTGTACACGAATTTGGGAACTGTTCAATAACTGCTGCAACTGGCTATAAAAATTTATTGCAAGCGGTATAAACGCAGCGGCAGCGTGTCGCGGGCCGCTGCTTGCGTGGCAGCGAGGGTCTCGGTATAACCCAGGCCGGTGAATTCGGAATGCTCCAGGAACAGCAGCGGCTGGTGCAGCTGGGGGGCCGGCCAGGCGGCGACGAACGGTTGGCGGCAGAGGGAATCGAAGCGGGGAACCCCTGCCACGCGCCAGTAGCCGTCGAGCAACACATATTGGTAGCCTTGGCGACGCAGGCCGGCCAGCTGGCGCTCGTCGGTTACGACGGTTATTGCTTGGTTGCTCCGCAGGTACGGGGCCAGGCCCAGGCCTACCGTGCTGGCTACTTTGGTGGCGCCGTGGCGTTGCAGCCACGCGGCTACTTGCGGGTAGCGGGCCGGCAGCGGCACGTACAATTGCTGCTTTATTCGGAAGATATTCAGGCCCACCGCAGCCAGTACCACGCTGGCCAGCGCCCAGGCGGGCAGCACGCGTCGGCCGCTCAGCACGGCCAGCGCGGCCAGCGGCAGGTAGGCAAACAAGAGTCCGCGCGGCGCTTTTACCAGCAACGACATGCCGGCCAGGAAACACCCAGCCCACACCAGCAGGTAAGCCAGCAGCGGCAAGGGCTGCGCCCGGTCCAGCCGCCCGCCGCGCCAGGCGCGCCAAACCAGCGCGGCCGCCAGGCCCAGCCCCGCCAGCAGCAACGGCGACTCGTAGCCGGCCAGGTAGCGGAGGTAATACAGCAAATCGAGGTGCAGCGTGGCTTGCCGGCCGGCCGCGTTCGCTGCCGTCGGCACCACCGTGCGGACGTAGAAAGCCGCCCAGCGGTACCAGGGCAGGCCCGCCGCCACGCCCACGGCCCCAAATAGCACATACGGCGCCGCCAGCACCAGCAGCACCCGCCACCACAAACCGCGCAGCCGCCACGCGCCGTCGGCCTGCCGTACCTCCAGCACGCCCATGATGGGCAGCGTGAACAGGAATTTGTAGTTAAAACAAAGGGCCACGGCCAGCCAGCCGGCCACGCGTAATATGGCGTTTTTATTGGGGTGATGCAGGCGCGTGAAGTGGCTTTGGAACAGGCCCGCACACAGCACGAGACTCACTGAACTCATCGTGAAATCACGCCCCGAAAACGTGAGCAGCAGCGAGGTGCCCCCCAGCAGCGTGAGGCCCGCCGTTTCGGGCCCGGTCAACTGAGCTTTTTGGGCCACCCACGCGGCAAAGAAGGCCAGGCCGGCCACGCCGAGCAGCGCGTTGATGGTTTGAAAAACGAGAAAATCCTGCGTGAGCGCGGCAACCGGCACGTACACCAGCAAAAAGCCGGGGCTGCCGTGATGAAACAGGTGCGCGAAATTTCCTTGCGCTAATTCTATTATTATCTGCCAGTTGCGCACCGAATCGTAGTCTGGCGGCCCGGCCTCGGGCAGGCGCCACAGCCGGAGCAGGGCCACGACCAGCAGCGCGGCCAGCAGCCAGCGGGCGCGGCTCGTGGTTTGGTGGGCGTTATTTGTACTGGCTGGTTGGGGCATGGACTGATTGGGCGCGGGGCGGCGCGAAGGTCGGCACGGGCCATCCAACATGCTCTTCGATTTTCGCTTTCACCTTCCAAATCATTCCTTAAATGCGTCTCGTCATTCAGCGCGTCCGCGAAGCCCAGGTTACGGTCGAAGGCCAGGTTACGGGACAGATTGGCCCTGGTTTGCTGGCATTGGCGGGCTTCGCGCCCACCGACAATGCGGCTTCTTTGGCCTGGATGGGCCGCAAGCTGGTGCAGCTGCGCATTTTCGGCGATGACAGCGGGCAGATGAACCGCAGCGTGCTCGACACCAACGGCCAAATTCTGGTAGTGAGCCAGTTTACCTTGCTGGCCGACGCGCGCAAGGGCAACCGCCCCAGCTACAGCGGCGCGGCCCCGCCGCCGGTTGCCGAGCCGCTGTACCGGCAATTTGTGGCCCTGGTGGCGGCCGAATTGGGCAGGCCCGTGCCTACGGGCGTATTTGGGGCCGACATGCAGGTCAGCTTAGTCAACGACGGGCCGGTGACCATCGTGCTCGATTCGCCGGCCTGATTTCAACGTAAATTGCACCATGACCACCTACCTCGCTGACCGGATTGCGGTGGAGCCCGAAATCTGCCACGGCAAGCCGACCATTCGCGGCTCGCGCATGATGGTAAAGACCGTGCTGGAATATCTGGCAGCCGGCGACACCGCCGACGATATCATTGCCTACCATTCCTGGCTCACGCCAGAAGACGTGACTGCGTGCATACGCTTGGCAGGGAGTGAATTAAAGTAGCCTGCCATGACCCTCGAAGAAGCCCAAAAGACCGTTGATACGTGGATAACGACCACCGGCGTTCGCTATTTTAACGAGCTGACTAATATGGCCATGCTTACCGAGGAGGTGGGCGAGGTGGCCCGGCTCATTGCCCGGCAGTACGGCGAGCAGTCCTTCAAAGAGTCGGATAAGGGCCGGGAGCTGGGCGACGAGCTGGCCGATGTGCTGTTCGTGGTCATTTGCCTGGCCAACCAAACCGGCGTCAATCTTACGGAAGCCCTGACCCGCAACCTGGCCAAAAAAACCCAGCGCGACAGCCAGCGGCATCAAAACAACGAAAAGCTGAAAACGAAAAGCTGAACTAGCTCACGAAAGCGGTTTTTGCAGCAGTAGCTGAAAGGCCTCCGAGCGGTTGCCGTTCATCGTGAACACGGGCACCGTGGCCGCGTGGCGAATGGTGAAGGCGGCGGTCAGGGTTTGTATCCAGGCCGGGGTGTGGTGGCGGAGGGTTACGCCTTCGGGAAGGGAAAACACGCCTTCGTTGGAGGGGTCGCCGTGCAGACACGTGTAGGCGCCGGCGGCTAACCGGTCGGGTTGGAGGTAATAGTCACTCAGATACAGCACGCCGCCCGGCAGCAGCTTGGTGTAGAAATGCTGCATGAGCGCCTGTTGGCCGGCATTCGAAGGAATGCAGGTGAGCACGGCCAGCAACAAAATGGCCGCCACCGACGCGTCGGGCAGCGGCAGGCTGGGCTCCGGCAAGTGGTGCAGCTGGGCGGCGAGGGCGGGGTACTGGCGCTGCCCGCGGGCAATCAGCGCCGCGGAGGTATCGAAGCCCTGGCCATTGGTGAAGCCGGCTTCGTGCAGCTCGTGCAGGGTGCGGCCGTAGCCACAGCCGTAGTCGACCAGCAAGCTGGCGGGCGTGGTGTAATCCCGCAACAAGGCAATATCCAGCGGATGGGTGAACCGCTTGGCCTCCGCCACCCGGTCCCAGTAAGGATGTTGATTATCAAGCTCCATGCGCAAAGCTACGGCTGCCGTGCTACCAGCCGGTCGTTTTGCCAGATGGGCAGCACTTGGGCGTAGGAATCTATCCGGAGGCAAAACTCGAAATCCTGGCTGGCTTCGAGGGAATTGAGGCGGCGGACGTGCGCCGATTGCAGCAGATAGGCCGCTAAATCGGCTTTGCCCTGCTGCCAGAGGTGCAGCGCGGCCAGGGCAGCATCGGAACCGCGCACGTCGAAATCGGCGGCCAGGCGCTCGGCCAGCGCGCCGCCGAATACCGTGTCTTCGAGGCAGAACTGGCCTTTCCAGCCGGCGCAGACAACCAGCACGTCGCGCCCCTGCTGGCGGGCAAAGTCGGCCACGGCGGTCAGGTTGAGGAAGGCTCCGACCACAACCGCCTCCGCCGCCAGGGAGCGCCGCAAGGCCGCCGTGCCATTGGTGGTGCTGATGGTCAGGGCCCGGCCGCGCACCGGGCGGCGCGCATCGAGAAAGCCAAACGGCGAATTGCCCAGGTCGAAGCCGGCGGCGGGGAGGCCGTCGCGCTCGGCGGCGGTCAGGCAGCCGTGCTGCTGGCCGCAGGCAGTGCATTCGTCCAGCGAAGCGACCGGAAAAACGTGGGTAATTCCTTCCCCCAGCGCCGTAACGATGGTGCTGGAAGCCCGCAGAATGTCGACGATGACGGCTACCTGGCCGCGCAGGTTATAGAGCGGGAGCAGCTCGGGCGAGAAGCAAATATCTAATTTGGGCACTTTGTGGGTTTTCGTTGTCAGTTGGCAGTTGTCCGTTGGCAGTTATCAGGAAAAAGCCCGTCATGCTGAGCGGAGCCGAAGCATCTCGCGTGGGGTAGTAACTCAATCGAGTGGTTTACTACCCCACGCGAGATGCTTCGGCTCCGCTCAGCATGACGTGCTTTTTTAGGCCGTTCTAAAAAGCACCTGACAACCGAATAACAGCCTTCTATTCCTCAACCCCTTTCGTGAGCGGCAATTTGCTGACCGTGGCGGGCAGGTTTTTGCCGCGAATCTGTACGAAAATCGGGGTGCCGGGCGCGGCAAACGCGGTTTTTACGTAGCCCATGCCGATGCCTTTGCTGAGCGAGGGCGACTGCGTGCCGCTGGTCACGTCCCCGATTTTCTGGCCGTCGGCGTCTACCAGCTCGTAGTGGCCGCGCGGAATGCCGGGGCCGTCCATCACGAAGGCGACGAGCTTTTTGCTCACGCCGGCATCCTTTTGCTTTTTGAGGTTTTCGGAGTTGGTGAAGTCTTTGGTGAACTTGGTAATCCAGCCCAGGCCGGCTTCCAGGGGCGACGTCGTGTCGTCGATGTCGTTGCCGTAGAGGCAGTAGCCCATTTCGAGGCGCAGCGTGTCGCGGGCGCCCAGGCCGATGGGCTTGATGCCGTAGGGCTGGCCGGCGGTCATCACCTTGTCCCAGACGGCGGCGGCGCTTTCGTTCGGAATGTACAATTCGAAGCCGCCCGCGCCGGTGTAGCCGGTGGCCGAAATGATGACGTCGGGCGCGCCGGCAAACGTGCCCTGCACGAAGGAATAGTACGGAATGCTGCTCAGGTCCACGTCCGTGAGCTGCTGCAAGGCGGCAATCGCCTTCGGGCCTTGCACGGCAAACAGGCTGGTACGGTCCGAAATATCCTCCATTTCGGCCCCCTGGGTGTTGTGGTGGTGAATCCAGTTCCAGTCTTTTTCGATGTTGGAGGCGTTCACCACCAGCAGGTAATCCTCGTCGGCCAGCTTGTACACCAGCAGGTCGTCGACGATGCCGCCGTCGTGGTTGGGCAGGCAGGAATACTGGGCTTTGCCGTCGGCGAGCTTGCTGGCGTCGTTGCTGGTCACGCGCTGAATCAGGTCGAGCGCCTGCGGGCCGCGCAGCCGGAACTCGCCCATGTGCGACACGTCGAAGATGCCCACCGCGCGGCGCACCGTGTGGTGCTCGTCGAGGTCGGACGAGTAGCGCACCGGCATGTCGTAGCCCGCAAAAGGCACCATTTTGGCGCCCAGCTGGCGGTGGGTATCGTTGAGGGTAACGGTTTTCAGGGAAACGGTCATGGAGGGGTACTGAGGGAGGGAGGGAGTGACTGAGTGGCGGAGTGACTGAGTGGGGCTTGGCGGTGCAAAGGTGGGGCAAAAAAGAAAAGCCGCTTCGGAATGAAGCGGCTTTTTTCGTAGCGTGGACGCTGCTTTACACCTGCACCATCCAGTTGTGCGGGTCGGCGGCGGCGCCGGTGCGGATGGCATCCAGGGCCGCGCCCACGCGCTTCGAGAAGGCGTTGGGGCCGGGCACGGGCAGGTCGTAGTCGTGGCCTTCGTAGCCGATGGTGGCAATGGGCGCGATGGTGGCGGCCGTGCCGACGCCAAAAGCTTCCTGCAAGGTGCCGGCCTCCAGGGCCCCGATGATTTCACGGCTGCTCACGCGGCGCTCTTCCACGGGCACGCCCATGTCGTGGGCCAACTGAAGCACCGAGCGGCGCGTGATGCCGTCGAGAATGGACGTGCTGAGGGCCGGGGTAACGAGCTTGCCATCAAGCACAAATACGATGTTCATCGTGCCCGATTCCTCCACGTACTGGTGCTCCGAAGCGTCGGTCCAGATAAGTTGGTTGTAGCCTTCCTGCTGGGCAAGCTTGGTGGGGTACATGGCGGCCCCGTAGTTGCCGGCATTTTTGGCGAAGCCCGCGCCGCCTTCGGCCGAGCGCACGTATTTCTGCTCGAAGCGCACGCGCAAGGGCTTGTTGTAGTACAGGCCCACCGGGCAGGTGAACATCATCAGGCGGTACGAGTTGGAGGGCCGCACGCCGATGAAGCCGTCGGTGGCAAACATAAACGGCCGGATGTAGAGCGCGCTGCCGGCGCCGGTGGGCATCCAGGCGGCGTCGAGGCGAATCAGTTCGCGCAGGCCTTGCATGAATAACTCCTCGGGCACGGTGGGCATGCACATGCGCTCGGCCGAGGTGTTGAGCCGCGACCAGTTGTCGAAGGGCCGGAAAAGGGCCACGCCGCCGTCGGCCTGCGGGTAGGCTTTCATGCCTTCAAAAATGGCCTGGCCGTAGTGCAGGGCCGAATTGGCGGGGCTCACGGCCATGTCGCCGTAGGGCACAATCTGGGCATCCTGCCACTCGCCGTCGTGGAAGTCGACAACAAACATATGGTCCGAAAACAGCTTGCCAAATTCGAGCTGGCTGGCATCGAGCGGGGCCAGCCGCGAGGCCGTGGTGCGCTGCGTGCGAATGGGGAGAAGGTCAATCATAAGATTTCGGAGTCAGGATATAAACGAGTGGGTGGGATGGTCTAAGTACGGAAAGGATGGGCAGGCAGGTAAGGTAGCGGTATTATTTAGCGGCAATATTTTGTGGAAGGCAGCAAGGTTCTTCGCAACCCCAACGGGCTCAAAGTCGTGCCTGCCACGTCACTTCTTCGACGCCCAGCTCCTGGGCCATGGCCCGGCTGAGGACAAACAGGAAGTCGGACAGACGGTTCAGGTACACCACCACCAGCTCGGCCACGAACGACTCTTCGCCCAGGTGAATGACCAGGCGCTCGGCGCGGCGGCACACGCAGCGCGCCACGTGGGTGTGGCTCACGGCGGGGTGCCCGCCCGGCAGAATGAAGGCGCGCAGCTCGGGCAGCCCGGCGTTGAGGCGGTCCATCTCGTCTTCCAGCAGCGTCACGTCGGCGGCGAGCAGGTCGGGCAGCTTCATGCGCGACTTCTCGGGGTCGGCGGCCAGGGCCGAGCCGATGGTGAACAGGCGGTCCTGGATTTCTTTCAGCAGCGGGCGCCGGGCGGCGTTCACCTCCTGGTCGCGCACCAGGCCGACGTGCGAGTTCAGCTCATCGACCGTGCCGTAGCACTCGATGCGCAGGCTGCTTTTGGGCACGCGCGTGCCGCCGATAAGGGACGTGAGGCCTTTATCGCCGGTTTTGGTGTAGATTTTCATTTGTCAGTTATTGTGTCATGTCGAGCTTGCCGAGACATCTCGCTCGCTTCGTTTAGCGATAGAATTAGTGGCTGCACGCGAGATGTCTCGGCAAGCTCGACATGACGTTCTGGGGATTCTCCCGAATTTCTACCGCTCACTCAACTATGCATTGCCAGTTGAAGATTCACTTCGTCGGATTCGACCAGTCCGTCGCGCAGGCGCACGATGCGGTGGGCGTAGCGGGCGATGTCCTCTTCGTGCGTCACCATGATGATGGTGTTGCCTTTGGCGTAGAGGGCCTCAAATAGGTCCATTATTTCGTGGCTGGTTTTCGAGTCGAGGGCGCCGGTGGGCTCGTCGGCCAGCAGCACGCTGGGGGTGTTGACGAGGGCGCGGGCGATGGCCACGCGCTGGCGCTGGCCGCCGCTGAGCTCGTTGGGGCGGTGCGAGGCGCGGTCGGCCAGGCCCACCGCCCGGAGCGATTCCATGGCGCGCTCGTTGCGGTCGCGCTTGTTCAGGCCGGCGTAGATGAGCGGCAGGGCCACGTTGTCGAGGGCGCTGGCGCGGGGCAGCAGGTTGAAGCTCTGGAAAACAAAGCCGATTTCCTTGTTGCGCACTTCGGCCAACTGGTTGTCGCTCATGCGGCTCACGTCCTGCCCGTTGAGGATGTACTGGCCTTTGGACGGCGTGTCGAGGCAGCCCACGATGTTCATCAGCGTGGACTTGCCCGAGCCCGACGGGCCCATGAACGCCACGTACTCGCCGCGCGGAATGGTGATGGTAATCGAGCGCAGCGCGTGAATCACCTCCGTGCCCATGACGTAGGACTTGGCGATGTCCGTGGTTTCAATAACGTTCGAATTCATGGTACGGGGGGGGCTTATTGCAGCGGTGAGGCGGCCGGGGCGGCGGAGAAGGATGCCGACGCGGCCGCCCTGGCTGCTTGATGGGCAGCGTATTGGGCCGCTAAAGTAGCATAAGCGGCCGGTGGCAGCTGTCGGCGCAGCTGCGCAAGGGCGTCGGCTGCGTACTCGCTCAGGCCGGCATCGGCCGCCGCCAGCACGTAGGCCTTCAACAGCGGCAGCGAGTGGGGGTTTTCGTCGAGGCCGGCGCGCAGGGCGGCGTAGGCGGTGGCGGGGTCGCGGCGGCGCGCATAGAAAGCGGCGGCAGCCAGAACAGCAGGCTCGTTGAAAGGCGCCTCGCGCACGATGCGCTGGTAGGTTCTGGCCGCTTCGTTTTCATTGGAATTTCGGGCTTGCCCGGCGGCCGTGGCCGCCCAATTATCGCCCAAATGAGGAAGGGGACTCGCTGCCGGCGTCAAGCTTCCGGCCGCCAGCCGCTGCTGCGCCCGCCGGCCCAGCTGCTGCTGCGCCGAATCGGGCGAGGCCAAGAGCCGGGCGGCCACGGCGCGGGCCGAATCGACGCGGCCGCTCAGGGCCAGCGCGTAGGCACGGGCTTCGTTTGCTGACGGCGTTCCGTGCGACGCCGCAAAAGCCAGCTGGTCGGCGGCCGTGGCGTACTGGCCCTGCTGCAACTGCCACAGGCCCAGCAGCTGCTGGTAGTAGCCGGCCGTGGCGGTGGTGCCGGCCGCCAGGGGCAACAGCAGCTGCCGGGCCACTTGCTCCTGCCCCAGCGCGTGGCGCGCCAGAGCTTGCAGAAACAGCAGCTGCTCGTAGTAGGCCGCGTTGGCGGCGTTGTTGGTGAGGCGGAGCAGGTGCCCCAGGAGCGCGGGCGTGAGCTGGTCGGGGTGGTGCGCTACGTTGAGCAAAACCCGGTGGTAGAGCAGGGCAAAGCTGGCATCGTCTAGCCCAAGCGCCTGCTCGGAAGGCTCGGTTGGGGCGAGCTGTGAGACTGGAAATATGCGCAGTTGCAGCAGGGTATTGTTGCTGGCGAATGCCGGGCCTTCGGCTTGGGTTTTGAAGGTGGCAGCCAGCTTTTTGGCTTCGGGCAACAGGTTTTGGCTCAGCAAAAAGCCCAGCTGATTGGTGCGGCTGGCGTAGCTGCCGGGCGCGAGGCGCTCGGCTTTGTCGAGGTAAAACCCGGCCGAATCGCTCAGGGCCGTTTTGGTGAACAACTGGGCCAAGTCGCCGGCCAGGGCGGCGCTGCGCGGCTGCGCTTGCAGCCCGCGCCGGAGGATGTCCAGGCCCTCGAATAAGTCGTCGGGCTCGTTGTAGAGCGTGGCCAGGCGCAGCGACACCTTCTCATTGGGGCCGCGCAACAGGGCGCGGCGCAGGGAGTTGATTTCGTTTTGGCGCTGCTGGCGGAAGCGGTAGAGCGCCGCCCGGCCGAACTCGGCGTGCAGGTTGGCGCGGTAGAGCACGTCGCCGCTTTCGGCGTAGTAGCGCTCGGCCAGCCCGGCCAGGCCGAGGTCGTCGGGCTGGGCTTCGCTTTGCTGGCGGGTCAGGTCGCCGAGGTTGTTGTACTGGCCGGCTTTCACCTGGTCGGGCAGGGGAAAATCCTGGCGCGTTTGCACGATGATGATGCCGCCCAACGCCACAATATACACGGGGTAAAACGGCAGCCGGCGCGGCTCAAACACCACCCGGTACACCCGCAGCCGCTGCCGGATAAGGGGCGCGAAATTGACGAGCACATACAAAAAAAACACGCTTCCCAATAGCGCCAGCGCCAGCCCGGTGAAGCTGCGGGCCGCCACCAGCAGCGGCGTGTTGGCCGTGGCGAAAGCGTAGCCCAGCGCCCCGGCCGCGCCCAGCACCACGAGCGGGTAGAGCTGCGCCGCGCCGCGGGCGTAGGGCACCCACGCGGCGTAGCTGGGCGCGCGCAGGCGCAGGCCCAGCCCGCCGGCCAGCACGGCCGGCAGCAGCAAGACCAGCGGGTCCAGGTTTACTCCCGGAAATAATTGCAATACGCCGTTGTTCCAGCTATAAATCACCAATACGCCCAAATACAGTAGGCTGGCGGCCACAAACGGCCATAAACCAAACCGGCTGCCCGGCTGCTCGGCCTGGGTATTGAACCACAGCAGGGCGCAGACATTCTCCACCCCTACCCACAGCACCAGCAGCGCAAACAGCGCCGCGCCGCCGGGCGTGGCGTAGGCGGCCAGCTGCAACGCCGTTTCGGTGGCCGGCAATTGGCTTTGGGCGAATAACAAGGAGCTCAGGGCCGCGACTACGGCGCCCATCGCCACGGCCCGCCAACTTAGCGGCCATTGCTCGGCAAACGCATGGAGCCCAAAACCACCCCCGCCGACCAGGGCCAGCATGAGGTAGAGGAAATACCGCGCATCGGTATTGAAAACGCCCAACGACTCGGTGTTGAGCGACATCAGCAGGAAAATAACCGGCACCATGGCTACCACGAAAGCCGTGCGCGCCAGCGTGCTCGCCACCGCCACCCAGCCGGCCAGCACCACGGCCAGCAGCACCAGAAAAATGCCGGCCGCCACGGGCTGCGTGAACGGCCCCGCCACGTCGTGCGTCAGGCTCACGATGAAGCCGCTGGCCTGCACCGGCACGTGCGCCCGGCCCACGGCCACGCTGTCGAGCGTGAGCGGAATGGCTTGCAGGTGCGGCACCACGCGCAGCGGCAGCGTGCTGGCTTCGCCCGTGAAATAATAAAACACGGCCAGCCCCACGGCCAGCGTGGCCAGTACGGCCAGCCAGCCGGGCCGGCCGGTCGGGGTCGAAAGTTGCTTATTCACCAACTGCTATTCCAGCACTTTGGGCACGCGGAAGTAGTCCGAATCCTTGCGGGGGGCGTTGCGCAGGCCGTCCTGGTGGCTCACGGTGTTGCGGGCTTCGTCGTCGCGCAGCACGTTGATTTCCTGCGAGAGGTGCACCAGCGGCTCCACGCCAGTGGTGTCGAGGCCTTCGAGCTGGGCCACAAAATCGAGGATGTTGTTCAGGTCGCCGAGCATTTGCTGCTCGCGGGTCGCGTCAAATTCGAGGCGGGCCAGGTGGGCCAGGCCGCGCAGGGTGCCAAGGTCGGTGCTCATGCTTGTTGAATTATGAATTGAGAGTGATGAGTTATGCGTTAAAAAATATGCGAAGCGAGCAGCCGGAGGGCCATTCCTAATTCACAATTTCTAATTCATAATTGCTTTTCCAGGTGCTGGGGCCGGGCTTCACGGCGCCTTCGGGCAGGAAATCGGCGGCTAATTGCGCGGCTACCCGCTCCTTCAGGGCCGGGATGTCGGCCAGCGTGAGGCCGGTGGTGGGAATGGGCGGATGAAACACGATTTTGAGGCGGTGGAAGCGCACCCGCAGGCTTTTTTCAACGTCGGGCATGAACATGTGGTTTAGGGGCATGCCCACCGGCACCAGCGGCACGCCGGCCTCAATGGCCAACTGGAAAGCCCCGTCGAGCAGGGGCAGCAGCTCTTTGCCGGGCGTGGGCGAAATCCGTCCTTCGGCAAAAATGGCAATGCTCTTGCCCGCCGCCAGGCCGCGCCGGGCGGCCACCGCGGCCCGGCCCCGGCTCACGGCGCTGTTGCGGTCGACGGTGATGTAGACGTTGCCAAACAGCGGCCCCCACACCGGCACGCGGGCCAGCGAAACCTTGCCCATCATGTTCAGAAAGCCGGGGATGTACTTGAACAGCATCATAATATCGACGTAGGAGCCGTGGTTGGCCACGTACACGCACGGCCGGGGCGTGGGCCCTGGGCTTTCGCGCACCACTTCCACGGGCATGCCCCACATCGTAATCGAGAGCGTCGACCAAAACCGGTTCAGGGCGTGCACCACGCCGCCACCATCCGGCCGCCGGCTAAAAAACCACTGCCACGGGTAAATAAGCACGAACGGCACGATGAACCAGAACACCGCCCAAGTAGTGTAAAGGCGCTGGCCGAGGTAACGGAACAGGTGGCGCATCCAGCAAAGTTAGGGGAGTACAACTTTTACCCCCTGCTCGCCAGCACCTTTTCCGCTTTCAGCAGGCCGGCCACGCTGATGCCGTCGGTTATGCGGTCGTCCATCGCCATGCGGACGGCTTCGGCCAGGGGCAATTTCCAGAGGCGCAGGTCTTCGGTTTCTTCGGGTTCCAGGTTGCCCTGGGTCAGGTTTTCGGCCAGAAATACGAAGCCTTCTTCGTCGGTTACGGAGTTGGACGTGTGCAGGCGGGCAATGCGCGTCCAGCGGGCGGCCGTCAGGCCGGTTTCTTCCTTCAGCTCGCGCTGGGCCGATTCCAGAATGTCGAGCTCGACCAGGCCGCCGCCCATCGGAATTTCCCAGCTGTATTCGTTCAGCGGGTAGCGGTACTGGCCCACCAGCCAGGTGTTGCCGTCCGCATCGACCGGGATGATGCCCAGCGCCTTGTTTTTCATGCTCACCACGCCGTAGACGCCCCGGCCGCCGCCGGGGTTCAGCACCTGGTCTTCGCGCACCGAAATCCAAGGGTTTTGGTACTTCACCTCCGTGCTGAGGGTTTGCCAGGGGTTGTGGGTTTCGTCGACGTCGGGGGCGGAAGCAAGGGGCATAAAAACGAAAACAGGGCCGGGAGAAGCCGTAAAATTACGCCCGGCTGTCTCATAAGGAGTTGGCGGCCACCGATTGCATTTTGCCATTTACCGGGTCAATTACCTCATTGGCCGATTAATGTTATTAGTTTGTCAAAAAATAATTGCGTTCGCTCCCGTACATCTCGTATCTTTGAGCTATAAGTACCCCCGCACGGGCTGGAAATGTGGAAAGGAAGGACCTCTCGTGCGGCGGCGCTCTGGCTGAAAAGGTGGGGTAGACACCTTCAGGCCGGACCCGCCACTTTAAGGCCGTCGCACAAGTGCGGCGGCCTTTTTTTGTGTTCGGCGGGGTTTGAGGCGAAGGAAAACCATGCGGCCGGACTCGGATTATCCCCGCTGCGGGCCTTTTTAACCCTGGCGGGAAGCAATCCGTACCAATCTATTCCGGCCGCTCATATTCCGGCCGGTACCCGTCTCATGGCTCAGCCAAAATCCAAGCAGAATTCCTCCCAAGAAGACGCCCACGACCCGCTGTTTAACCTCAAGCACGCCCAGGCCGAAGCCGACCTTGAACAGAAAACCCAAGGCCTCGGCCCCGTCACCAACGAGTACGTGACCACCGACGAAGACACTGAAATCGACGAAGGCCCCCGCGATAGCCAAGGCCAGCGCCGCGGCGAAACCGACCCCACCGATGAGGGCAGCACCGCCGGCCGGCATTAATTTCAGTGAGCATTCAGTGAGCAGTTAACAATGAGCAATGAACAGTGAGCAACCGGTATTTTTGCCCTGATTTGCTCACTGCTCACTGCTCACTGCTCACTGCTCACTGCTCACTGCTCACTGCTCACTGATAACTGCTCATTGTTAATAGCCAGCTACACCGGCCACGCGCTTGAAGCGGGCCTCGACGAAGCCGGACGCGGCTGCCTGGCTGGGCCCGTGTTCGCGGCGGCCGTCATCCTGCCGCCCGATTTTAACCCCCGGTTTCTCAACGATTCCAAACAGCTCAGCGCCAGGCGGCGCGAAGCCTTACGACCCGAAATATGCGCCGAATCCGTGGCCTGGGCCGTTGGCCAGGCCACGGTGGAAGAAATCAGCCGCCTCAACATCGCGCAGGCCAGCTACCTGGCCATGCACCGGGCAGTGGCGGCGCTGGGTGTGGCACCGGCCCACCTGCTGGTTGATGGCAACCGATTTCGGCCCCTGGCTGGGGTTGACCATACCTGCATTATCGGCGGCGATGGCCTCTACCGCAGCATTGCCGCGGCCTCCATCCTGGCCAAAACGTTTCGCGACGAGCACATGCAGGCTTTGGCTGCTGAGTTCCCGGCTTATGGCTGGGACCAAAATGCTGGCTATCCTACTGCACGCCACCGCGAAGCCATCCGGGTGCACGGGCCCAGCCCGCATCATCGCATGGGCTTTCGGCTGCTGTAATTCGAATCTGCAACGGACTTCAGCCTTTCAGCTTGAGCAGGTCCAGAAACAGGCTGAACCCGTCGACGCTCGTGCCGCCTTCGCCGAAGGTATCAAAGCTCAGAGGCTTGATGATGTAGCCGCTCACGGCAAGCTGCTGGGCCTTGAGACGGTCCGATTCGAGGTCGGAGGTCGTCATAATAAAGACGTTCAAGTCCTTGAATTCCGGGTCGGAACGCAGGATTTCGAGCAGCTCCAGGCCGTTCATGCGGGGCATGTTGATGTCGAGCATCACCAGGCTGGGCTTGGCAATCTTGGGTTCGTCGCCTTCGCCGCGCAACATTTTGAGGGCATCTCGGCCGTTGCGGGCGTGCACAAGCGGCACGTTGATGTTTTGGCGGCGCAGCTCCCGCTGCACGTTCATGACGTCCATTTGGTCGTCTTCCACGAGTAGAATGCTGGGCGTGGGGTGGTCGGAGGACATAGACTAGGCAGGCAATTGTCGGCAGCGGGAATATGCCCGCAAAAAGCAGCAGCAAACGGGTATTAGCCAGGAAGTGATACGGCAGAATGGGGCACGGCGGCCACGGCAGCGGCCAAAAACTGGTCTTTGGGCGGCTGCTTGGGCCAGGTAAAGCTAAACTTAGCGCCCTGGCCCTCCGCCGACTTGACCCCAATCCGCCCTCCCTGCCGCTCCACTATTTTCTTGACGATGGCCAGGCCCACGCCGGTGCTTTCCAGCGTGTCGCGCTCGGTGAGGGTCTGGAAAATGATAAAAATACGGTCGTGGTATTCCGCGTCGATGCCGGGGCCGTCGTCGGCCACCGAAAAGAGGTAAAACTCGCCCGCGTCATCGCAGCCAATGAGCACTGTGCCGGTTTCGGGATGGTCGTGGTACTTGAGGGCGTTGCTGATGAGGTTGGTGAACACCTGTTGCAGCTGCACCGCGTTGGTGCTGAGCGTGGGCAGGAAAAACGGCAGTTCGACCCGAAAACCGGCCGGTGGGTTGAGGGTGTCAACCACCTCGCGCAGCAGCGTGCGCACAAAAACCGTTTCGTTGGCCTGCGCCACGCGGCCCACGCGGGCCAAGTCGAGAATGCCGGAAATGAGCTTTTCCATGCGATGCACGCGCTGGCGCATCAGCCCCAGAAACTCGCGGATGTGGGCCGGCAGCTGGTCCTTGCCCATGTCCTCTTCAATCCAGCGCGAGGCGCTTTCGATGCCGCGCAACGGCGCTTTCAAGTCGTGCGACACCACGTAGGCAAACTGGTCCAGCTCCTGGTTGCGGTTTTCGAGCTGGTTGATGTTGGCCCCTACGGTGCGCGCCATCGTGTTCAGGGCACTTATCAGCTCGCTGACTTCGTCCCGCTCCGTGTCCACGATTTGGGTGTTGTAGTCGCCGTCGGCCATTCGCCGCGCCAGCTCCAGCATGCTGCGCAGGCGCCGGGCAAATACCCGCACGATGTAGACGGCCCACAGCAGCCCCAGCACCAACGCCGCCACCGCTAAGCCCGCCGACAGCCACTCGGCCCGCAAGATGCTGGTTTCGAGCCGCCGGCGCAGCTGGCGGCGCGTCTGGGCTTCGCGCTCTTCAAATGCCGCCAGCCGCTCCCGGATATTGTCCATTATCTGCTTGCCCGTGAGGCCTTCGGTAAGGCGGCGGTGGGGCATGCCTTCGAGGCCGCTCTGCCGGGGGTCGCGCCGGCGGGCCTCCCGCTTTTCGGCCACCAGCAAGTGGCTGTAAGCGTCCCATTGCTGAAACAGCCGCTGGGTTTGCTCCACCAGCTGCACTTGCGCGGGCGCATCGGCCACCAGGTTCCGCAGCTGCGCAAACCGCCCCACCAGCTGCCGCTCCCCGTCGTAGTAAGGCTCCAGCGTTTGCTCGTTGCCAACGAGCAAGTAACCCCGAAAGCCGGTTTCCATGTCGATGATGTTGCGCAGCAGGTTGACGGCGTTGTTCGACACCAGCTGCGAAGCTTCTACCCGGCGCGAGTTGTACAGCACCTGCCCCGCCAGTTGGTAATAGAACAACACCACCGCCGCAAACAGCGCCAGCAGCAGCACAAACCCGGCAAATAGCTTTGTTGTGAGATTGATTTTCATGCAATTACCCCAAAAAGCGTCGTTCAGGCCTCGGTACGCAGCCGGCCTTCCATAGTCCGGAGCAGGGCCACCATTTCATCCGCAATCGCCTGTACGGCGACAAACCCGGCAATGGCGTCCTCTACCTGGCCTGCCCGGTGCAGGTCCATCAGCCGGTTGGCTTCCACGTGAATAAGCCCGTGTTGCTGGTCAAACTTTCGCGCCTCGGGCAGGTGCGCGTACACGCCGCGGCCGCGCATCCGGTCGGCAATCCAGAGCCCCAGGCCGCACTGCTCCGGGTCGCGCAAGGGCCCCTCTGCCCCGCCGTTGCCGAAGAGAAACGAGCGCAGCTTGCTCTTAAAATGCACCTGCTTGATGTGGGCAGACTCGAAATCCCGCTTCAGCTCTTCGTTGTTCATAAGCAGAGCGATGCTCCTTTGAAGTAATGTGAGGGCGTATACGAAGCTAGTCTATTCGCGCCGGTTGCTTTCGGCCGAAAAAACCATTCGCGGCCGTATTTCCACCTCAGGCAAAGGTACTGCTTGAAGCCAGCGCCGCTCCCCGCGCCAGAATTTGGTACTTTCGCCTTTCGTACAACCCCCATCGGGTACGGCCACCGCGCTACTTGCACTGTGCTGGCCGGCCTTTCACTTTTCCCCCACCATGACCCAAGACCAGATTAAGGACTTGAAGGGCCGCGCCGAGGCCCTGAGGAGGTATCTTTGACTACGATGCCCGCAAAGAACAAATAGCCGCCGCTGAGGCGCAAACCACCGCTCCCGGCTTCTGGGACGACTCCAAAGCCGCCGAGGCCACGCTGCGCGAGGTCAAGGCCATCAAAACCTGGACCGACGGCTACGAAGCCGTGCAGCAGGCCCTGGCCGATACCGAGGTGCTGTTCGACTTCCACCGCGAAGGCGACGTGCCCGAAGCCGAAATGCAGGCCGACTACGACGTCACGCTCAAAAAAGTCGAGCAGCTGGAGTTCAAGCGCATGCTTTCCGACGAAGAAGACCAGCTCTCGGCCATCATCGACATCAACCCCGGCGCCGGCGGCACCGAAAGCCAGGACTGGGCCGAAATGCTCATGCGCATGTACATCATGTGGGCCGAAAGCCACGGTTTCGGCGTGCGCCAGGTCAGCTACCAGCCCGGCGAAGGCGCGGGCATCAAGTCGGCGTCGCTGGAAATCGACGGCGACTTTGCCTACGGCTACCTCAAAAGCGAAATCGGCGTGCACCGCCTCGTCCGCATGTCGCCTTTCGACAGCAGCGGCCGGCGCCACACGTCCTTCGCCTCCGTGTTTGCCTACCCGGTCATCGACGACACCATCACCATCGAAATCAACCCCGCCGACATTTCCTGGGACACCTTCCGGG
>CAXTCS010000034.1:0-23633 GCA_964242365.1 uncultured Hymenobacter sp.
GTAGTCGAGCACCATGTTGTTCTTCAGGTTTTTCAGCTTCACCTTGCTCATGATGAGCACCTTGCTGAAATCCATGTTGGTTTCGTCGATGACGCGGGCGTTGCCCACCACCTCTTCAAGCTTGGAGATTTTGAGTTCCAGCAGGCCCTGGGCGTCCTTGGCGGCGTCGTATTCGGCGTTTTCGCTCAGGTCGCCTTTGTCGCGGGCTTCGCGCAGGTCTTCGGCCGCTTTGGCCCGGCCCCGGACTTTGAGGTCCTGGAGGTCGTCCTTGAGTTTTTGCAGGCCCTCGGGGGTGTAGTAATTGATGATGCTGGCCATAAAAGTAGCGGCTGAACGGGTTGGCTAAAAAACAAGAAGAACGGCTGGCACTGCCAACCGTTCTCCCTTCTTAGGTTCACTGCAAAGATACGCAAAACGGGCTAGCTCCCCGCCGCCCCGCCCCGGCCCCCCGCCCGGAAGGCCCGAATCTTCTCCGCCAGCACCTCGTTGATGCGGGCGTAGCTCTCGTGCGTCCACCCGCCGATATGCGGCGAAAGCACCACGTTCGGGGCCGTTTTCAGGAAATCGAACCGGGCCTGCTGCTCCGCCGTGAGCGTGCCCAGCCGCTCGTTGTCAAGCACGTCGAGCGCCGCGCCGCGCACCGTGCCGGCTTGCAGCCCGCGCACCAGCGCCGCGTGGTCGAGCACTTCGCCGCGCGCGGTATTCAGCACCCAGAGCGGCGCGGCAAATCCGGCCAGCAAGGCGTCGTTTACGAAGTGATGGTTGGCGGGCGAATACGGAATGTGCACGCTCAGCACCCCGGCGCGGGCCTGCAACTCGGGCAGGCTCACCAGCGTGGCGTGGCCGTCGGCCGCGCAAGCCGGGTCGCTGTCGTGGGCCAGCACCGTGCAGCCAAACCCGCTGAGGCGGCGGGCAAACGCCCGGCCCATGTGCCCGTAGCCGAGCAGGCCGACGGTTTTGCCGCCTATTTCCGTTCCCCGGTTGGCCTCGCGCCGCCACTGGCCCTGGCGCACCTCGTGGTCGGCGCGGGCCACGTGGCGGAACAAAGCCAGCAGCAGCCCCAGCGCGAATTCGCCCACCGCGTCGCGGTTGCCTTCGGGCGCGTTCAGCAGGGTCACGCCGGCCGCGGCCATCGCCGCTTCGTCGATGTTGTCGACGCCGGCGCCGGCCCGGGCCACGTAGCGCAGCCGCGGGCCGTGGGCCAGCAGCTCGGCCGTCACGCGCAGCTTGCTGCGCACCATCAGGCCTTCGTAGGGGTAGGCGGCCAGGGCAGCGGGCACCTCGGCGGCCGTCAGGTTGGGGCAATAATTAATCGCAACCCCAATGGCTTGCAGCAGCGCTTGCAGCGAAGGGTGCATCTCGTCGATGACCAGGCACACGCCGCTGGTTAGTTGGGCGGGCGCCGGGCAGGGCATTAAGTCTACGGGTTTTATTGGGTTCATAAAAGTGGCAAGGGCGGGGTAGAGACGCAACATTTTGCGTCTCGTCGTTAGCTTCGCTGACCTTCGTTTGCGGATGTTGTTTAGCCTGCGCGGTAAGGGCACATTTCCGGTCGTTCAACGCGAGTCGTTCAACGACGAGACGCAAAATGTTGCGTCTCTACCAACACGCGCATGGTTCTTTACTCATCAACCAGGTCATTCAAATCCAGGTCGGGCAGGGCCACGCTGGCGGCCTGGTGCTGCGCCACGCGTTGCGTCAAACCCACAAACTCGGCCACGCCCAATTGCTCGGCCCGCTTGTCGAAGATGGCGTCGGTGGTGGCTTCGGCCGGCAGGCCGAACGGTTTCAGGGCGTTGCGCAGCGTCTTCCGCCGCGTCTGAAACGCCTGCTTCACGACCCGAAAAAACAGCTTCTCGTCGCAGTCGAGGCGCTCGGTGGCGTTGCGGGTGAGGCGCACCACGGCCGATTCGACCTTGGGCGGCGGCACAAACACGTGCGGCGGCACCGTGAACAGGTATTCGATGCGATAATACGCCTGGAGCAGCACGCTCAGAATGCCGTAGGTTTTGGAGCCGGGCGGCTCGGCCAGGCGCTGGGCCACTTCTTTTTGCAGCATGCCCACCACCTCGCGCACCTGCTGGCGGTTGTTGAGCACCGAAAAAAATATCTGGCTGCTGATGTTGTAAGGAAAATTTCCGATGATGGCCAGCGGCTGCGCCGGGAATAATTCGGCCAGGTTCTGCTTCAGGAAATCGGTGGCAAAAATGCGGCTTTCCAGCGCCGGGTAATGCTGTTTGAGGTAGGCCACCGACTCGGCATCGATTTCCACCACGCTGGTTTGGTAAGCGGGGTTTTCGAGCAGGTATTGGGTCAGCACGCCCATGCCAGGGCCGATTTCGAGCACTTGCCGCACCGCGCCGGGCAGTTGCAGGGCGGCCACGATGCGGCGGGCAATGTTGGGGTCGGACAGGAAGTGCTGGCCGAGGTGTTTTTTGGGTCTAACCACGAAATAATGCGGCTGCGGCTGGGTGTGCGGCAGCGGCGCAAAGGTAGCAGCAGCGCCGGGCGGGCCGGGGCCCCGGCACTTGTTGCGGCTAAGCATTTGGAATTATAAAATTCTGGCATTTACATTTGTGCCATCAATTCTTCCCGAAAAAGGATTGTTTTTATACAGAGGCGTGGAGAGAAAGGCTCGACGAAACGCCGGCAACCCTCAGCAAACCGCTGAAACGGTGCCAACCGAAGGCCCGCGACGCCCAGTCGCGGACATATAAAAACAAGTTGCCGTGGAAACCTCCAACACCCCCCGCTCGCTTCGCCCCACCGCCCTTGCCTCGTCGCAAGCGTGTTGTTGCATGCGGCGCCCGGCCGTCTGTATGATGGCGGCGGCAGCGGGTTGTTGAGCTGATTTCACTCCCACCCCTGCCGGCCGGTGCCGTAGCCTCGCCGCGCTGATTTCAGCGCCCCTTCGCTGCGCGTTTTCCCGACTACTGCCGGCGTAGTCTGCCCGCGTCCGCACGGCTGGTTCCGTGCGCCGGGCGCCTCTCCATCAGGCGTTTCCCCACCCTCCCACCCAGGGAAAGCCGCATCCATTTTGCATCATGCAAGTCGCATCGGAGGCGCTGGTCACGGACCTGCGCCGGCAGCTGGCGGGGCGCCCCGCCCTCGAAACCCTGGCCCTGGTGGCCGAAACCTTCCCCGGCAAGGCCGTTTTTTCGACCTCGTTTGGCCTCGAAGACCAGATTATCACCCACCTGATTTTCACCCACGAGCTGCCCATTCAGGTCTTTACGCTCGATACGGGCCGCAATTTTCAGGAAACGTATTCGACCTGGAACAAGACCCTGCTGAAGTACGGGCGGCCCATCGTTCCCTACTTCCCCCAGCAGGCCCGGGTGGAAAACCTGCTGCTCGCCAAAGGCCCCAACAGCTTCTACGAGAGCGTGGCGGCGCGCCAGGAGTGTTGCGGCATCCGCAAAGTGGAGCCGCTGGCGCGGGCGCTGGCCGGCCAGCAGGCGTGGCTGACGGGCATCCGGGCCGAGCAGTCGGCCAACCGCCAGGAAATGCACCCGGCCGAGTGGGACGCCGGCCATCAGCTCGTGAAAGTGCACCCGCTGTTCGACTGGACCTGGGCGCAATGCTGGGATTTCGTGCGGGCCAACGGCATCCCGGTCAACCCGTTGCACCAGCAAGGCTTCGTGAGCATTGGCTGCGCGCCCTGCACCCGCGCCATCGCGCCGGGCGAAGATTTCCGCGCCGGCCGCTGGTGGTGGGAAGACCAATCGGCCAAGGAATGCGGCCTGCATTCTTCGGTTAGCAATGAGCAGTTAGCAATGAGCAATGAGCAATGAGCAAAAAGAACGTCATGCCGAGCGCAGCCGAGGCATCTCGCGTGCAGTAGTAACTCAATCATTCAACGATGCGAGCGAGATGCCTCGGCTGCGCTCGGCATGACGTTCTGTTGCGCTCGGCATGACGGTCTGTTGCGCTCGGCATGACGGTCTTATTCAATCGTCAACAGGCTCGTTCACTCATCAATTTTATAGGAATTAACGCCTCTGAGCGCCTTCCTGCCTATTTTTTCCATCTCTCCGATGCATTCCATTCCTTCTCTTGATTACCTCGACCGGCTGGAGGCCGAAGCTATTCACATCCTGCGCGAAGTAGCGGGGCAGTTCGAGCGGCCTTCGCTGCTGTTTTCGGGCGGCAAAGACTCGATTGTGCTGGTGCATCTGGCCAAGAAAGCCTTTCGGCCGGGCCGGTTCCCGTTTCCGCTGGTGCACATCGACACGGGCCACAATTTTCCCGAAGTGCTGGAATTTCGGGACCGGCTGGCCGCCGAGCTGGGCGAAAATCTCATCGTGCGCAACGTGGAGGCTACTATCAAGAAGCAAAAGCTGCGCGACGGCACGGGCAAGTTTCCGAGCCGAAATCCCCTTCAAACCTACACCCTGCTCGAAGTAATCGAGGAATTTGCGTTTGACGCCTGCATTGGCGGGGCGCGGCGCGACGAGGAAAAGGCCCGCGCCAAGGAACGCATTTTCAGCATCCGCGACGAGTTTGGGCAGTGGGACCCCAAGCGCCAGCGCCCCGAACTGTGGAACATCTACAACGGCCGCATTCAGCCGGGCGAAAACGTGCGCGTCTTCCCCATTTCCAACTGGACCGAGCTGGACGTGTGGCGCTACATTCAGCGCGAAAACATTGCTTTGCCGGCCATTTACTTCGGCCACCCGCGCACCTGCGTGGTACTACCCAGCGGCCAGCTGCTGGGCCTGAGCGAGCACATCACCCTCGACGACGACGACGAAATAGTGGAGCGCCAGGTGCGCTTCCGCACCGTGGGCGACTCGACCTGCACCGCCGCCGTGGAAAGCGACGCGGCGACCATCGACGACATCATCGCCGACCTGCTGCTGGCCAAAGTGAGTGAGCGCGGCGCCACGCGGCTGGACGATAACATCTCGGAGGCCGGCATGGAGGACCGCAAGCGCAGCGGGTATTTTTAAGGAACCGCCACTCGCCGGAACCTCACCCCCGGCCCCTCTCCAAAAGAGAGGTGTGCCAGCCGACAAAACTGGCCTTAAAAATCAACCAATTAACAATCAAATAATCGACTGGCTCCCCTCTCTTTTGGAGAGGGGCCGGGGGTGAGGTTCACCCGCCAGCACCTGTACTTTTATGGACCTTCTCCGATTTATTACCTGCGGCAGCGTCGACGACGGCAAGAGCACGCTCATCGGGCGGCTGCTGTACGACAGCGACGCCGTGTCGCTGGACGTGCTGGCGGCCATCGAAAACCGGCCGGCCGTGCACGGCGCCGTCGATTTGGCCTTGCTCACCGATGGCCTGCGGGCCGAGCGCGAGCAGGGCATCACCATCGACGTGGCGCACAAGTACTTTACCACGCCGCGCCGCAAATTCATCATTACCGACGCGCCGGGCCACGTGCAGTACACCCGCAACATGGTGACCGGCGCGAGCAACGCCGACCTGGCCATCGTGCTGGTGGATGCCCGCCTGGGCGTGATGGAGCAGACCCGGCGCCACACGCTGGTGGCCGCGCTGCTGGGCATCCGGCACTTTGTGCTGGCCGTGAACAAGATGGATTTGGTGGGCAACGCGGAAGCCGTTTTCGCGGCCATCGTGGCCGAATACGCCGCCGTGACGCGCCAGCTGCACGTGCCCGACGCGGTGGCCATTCCGCTCAGCGCCCTGCACGGCGACAACGTGGTGCGGCGCTCGGCCCAGCTGCCCTGGTACGCCGGCCCCAGCCTGCTCGACCACCTGGAAACCGTGGCGGTGGCGGTGGCGGCGAGCGCCGACGAGCCGCGCTTCCAGGTGCAGTACGTCATCCGGCCGCAGCGGGCCGATTTGCCCGACTACCGGGGCTACGCCGGCCGCATTCAGAGCGGCGTGTACCGCAAGGGCGACCGGGTGCGGGTGCTGCCGTCGGGGCTCGAAACCGAAATCGTGGCCCTGGAAGTAGGCCAGCAGGAAGTGGAAACGGCCGTGGCGCCCCAGGGCGTGGTCATTCGGCTGCGCGACGACGTGGACGTGAGCCGGGGCGATTCCATCGTGGTGGCCACCAGCCGGCCCACGGTGACGCGGGCCCTGGAAGCCACCCTTTGCTGGATGGACGAGCGCACCCTGGAACCGGGCCAGAAATTCCTGCTTCAGCACCACACGGCCTTGGTGAAAGCCTCGGTTTCGGCGCTGCTCAGCAAGACCAACGTGGCAACCCTGCACCGCTCGGCCGCCGAATCGGCGCACCTGAACGACATCGTGCGGGTGCGCATCAAAACCGCCGTGCCGCTGGTGGTGGATGCCTACCGGAAAAACCGCACCACCGGCGCCTTCATTCTGCTCGACGAGCAAACCGGCGCCACCCTGGCCGCCGGGCTGATTGAGGCCACGGAGTGAGGAGGAATAAAACAGAATGGAACAGACTGTGAAGAATGTCAATGAAAGAACGTCATGCCGAGCGCAGCGAAGCATCTTGCCCGCTTCGTTGCCTCGATTGAGTTACTAACCCACGCGAGATGCTTCGCTGCGCTCTGCATGACGGCCTTTTTTAAAATCAATAAACTAAAACCCAACTAACCAATGCCTGGCCTCACTCCTTCTTTCGTGCCCCGCCTGACGGTTGTCGGGGCCGGCCCCGGCGACCCGGAGCTGCTCACCCTCAAAGGGCTGCGCGTGCTGGCCGAGGCCGACGTGGTGCTTTTCGACGCGCTGGCCAACGACGAGCTGCTGGGCTACGTGCGGCCCGGCGCGCTCCGCGTGTTCGTGGGCAAGCGCCGGGGCAGCCGGGCGTATTCGCAGGACGAAATCAACGCCCTGATTGTGCGCTGTGCCTGGCAGCACGGCCACGTGGTGCGGCTGAAGGGCGGCGACCCGTTCGTGTTTGGGCGGGGCCGCGAGGAGATGCTGCACGCCGAGGCGCACGGCCTGGCCACGGCCTACGTGCCGGGCATCAGCAGCGCGGTGGCGGTGGCGGGCAGCGCGGGCATTCCGGTCACGCACAGGGGGTTGAGCGAAGGCTTTCGGGTGATTACGGCCACCACGGCCAGCGGGCAGCTGTCGCGCGAGATTGGGGAAGCGGCGCGCACGCCGCGCGTGACGACGGTGATTTTGATGGGGCTGAGCCAGCTGGCGGCCATCACCGAGTTGTTCGGCCGGTTTGGCGGGGCCGGGGTGCCGGCGGCCGTCATCCAAAACGGCACGCTGCCGACCAAGCGCCTGGTGACGGGCACCGTAGCGGACGTGGCGGCCAAAGCAGCGGCGGCGGGCATTGGCGCCCCGGCCATTATCGTGATTGGCGAGGTGGTGCGGCTGGCGGCCGCGGTGCCGCTCGCGCAGCTGGTTGGCGCCGCTTTTTTGCCTGCCAAGGCGGGCTATGCTGAGGCGGCGTAGCAACGCATCAGCTGCTCATAACCAGCATTTTGACGGCGGTTACTCACAGCTAAGTAAACCCATTAAAACCTGTTCCTGCCTGCTTCAATGGCCGGCCCTTGCTTTCAAATCCCTTTCTATTTATATGCCTACATTAATCAATAATTCATTGCCGCCCGCTGGCTTCGACGACGCCGCGTTGCAGCGCATGGCGGCGGGCCTTAGCGGCCAGCAGCTGTTGTGGCTGAGCGGCTATTTCTACGGGCGCGCGGCGACGGGCACGAATGCGAAAGAGGCCGTCGAAGCGCCGGGCATCCCGGCGGTGGCCGAGACGCCGAAGCGGCCCCGGCTCGTCATCCTCTACGGCTCCCAAACCGGCAACGGCAAAAAGGTGGCGCTGCAAACGGCCGCGGCGGCCCGGCAGCGCGGCCTGCCCGACGTGGTGGTGCAGGACATGAACGAGTACGCCGGCCGCAGCCTCCAAACCGAGCGGTGGCTGCTGGTCATCGTGAGCACCCAGGGCGAGGGCGAGCCGCCCATCGCGGCCGAGGAGCTGCACCGGTTTTTGGCCAGCAGCCGCGCCCCGAAGCTGCCCGCGCTGCGCTACGCCGTGCTGGCGCTCGGCGACCGCGGCTACCTGCAATTCTGCCAGACCGGCCGGGAGTTCGACGAGCGACTGGCCGCGCTCGGGGCGCAGCGTTTGGTGGAGCGAGTCGAGTGCGACGTGGATTTTGAGGAGCCCGCCCGGCAGTGGGCGGCGCGGGTGCTGGCCCAGTTGCTGGCGGAGCAGGAGCCGAAATATGCCCCGCTGGAGGAGGCTGGCTCGCGCAAAGAAGCGGCCGCAACCGGGCGCGGGGCGGTGGTCGTGGCCGTTCCGGCAGGGCATCTTCCGGCCGAAACCGAGCTGGAAGAACCGCTGGAATACTCGCGCCAGCACCCGTTTTCGGCCCCGGTGCTGGAGAAAATTCAGCTGAATGGCCGGGGCTCCACCAAAGAAACTTATCACCTGGAGCTGTCTTTGGCTGAATCGGGCCTGCGCTACGAGCCGGGCGACTCGCTGGCCGTGCTGCCCGTGAACGGCGCGCCGCTGGTGGCCGAAGTGGTGAAAGCCGCCCGCCTCGCGCCCGAGGCGCCGGTGCGCCTCGATGCCGACGAGCTGGACCTGGCCACGGCCCTGGCCGGGCACCGCGAGTTGTCGGGGCTCACGCGCGACGTGCTGGAACGCTACGCCGGCCTCGCCCCGCAGCACGGCCGATTGCGCGAGCTGCTGACCGGCGACCGGGCGGCGCTGCACCACTACCTCTACGGCCGCGACGTGGCCGATTTGCTCACCGAATTCCCGGCCGAGCTGTCGGCCCAGCACCTGGTGGCCGTGCTGCGGCCCATGCAGGCGCGGGCGTATTCCATTGCCTCCAGCCTGCTGGCTCACCCCGACGAGGCCCACCTGACCGTGGGCGCGCTGCGCTACGAGGCGCACGGCCGGCGCAAGCACGGCACCTGCTCGTCTCACCTGGCCGACAGCCTCGGCGTGGGCGGCGTGGCGCGGGTGTTTGTGGAGCGCAACGAGTACTTCAAGCTGCCGGGCGCGCCCGATGCCGACATCATCATGGTGGGCGCGGGCACGGGCGTGGCGCCGTTTCGGGCTTTCGTGGAGGAGCGGGTGGCACTGGGGGCTACGGGCCGAAATTGGCTGCTTTTTGGCAACCCCCACTTCACCACCGATTTTCTCTACCAGGCCGAGTGGCAGCAGCACCTGAAGCGCGGCGGACTGCACCAGCTCGATGTTGCGTTCTCGCGCGACCAGACCGACAAGCATTACGTGCAGCACCGCCTGCTGGAACACGCCCGCGACGTGTTTGGCTGGCTCGAAAACGGCGCGCATTTCTACGTGTGCGGCGATAAAACCCGCCTGGCCGGCGCCGTGCAAACGGCGCTTACCGAAATCGTGCGGCAGCAGGGCGGGCTGTCGGCCGAGGACGCAGCCGGCTATGTGCGCAACCTGAAGAGGCAGCGCCGCTACCTGGAAGACGTGTATTGACTGGGCTTTCAAAAACTGATTTTCCTCGCGTCTGTCATGCTGCGCCAATGGACGCCGGATGAGCATGACAGCCGATTTACCACTTATACCTGCTTGGTGAGATGAAATTCTATTCCTTCACTTTTTGGCTGCTTTTCCTGCTGCTGGCCGGTGCCACGGGCGCCTTTGCCCAAACCGAGCTCATCGCCATCAGCGGCGAGGTGCGCGAAAAAGGCACCAACGAACCATTGCCCGGCGTGAGTGTGAGCGTGAAAGGCGCCAGCACGGGCACCCAGACCGATGCCGAAGGCAAATTTGAGCTGAAAGCCAAGCTGCAATACCCGTTTGTGCTGGTGTTCAACACCATAGGCCACGCGGCGCGGGAGATTGAGATTGCGCGGGGCAGCCGGCGCATCGCCGTGTCGCTCGATTCGCGCGAAATCATCACCAACGAAGTCGTGGTGTCGGCCTCGCGGGTCGAGGAAAGCCGGCTGAAGTCGCCGGTGGCCATTGAAAAGCTGGACATCCGGGCCATTAAGGAGACGCCCGCGCCGAGCTTTTACGACGCGCTCGAAAACGTGAAGGGCGTGCAGATGACCACCAGCAGCCTCACCTTCAAAGTGCCCAATACGCGGGGGTTTAATGTTCCGAACAACTTCCGGTTCATGCAGCTGGTGGACGGCGTAGACATGCAGGCGGCCACGCTGGGCGTGCCGCTGGGCAACGCCATCGGGCCCACCGAGCTCGACATTGCCAGCGTGGAAATCACGCCCGGCGCGGCCTCGGCGCTCTACGGCATGAACGCCATCAACGGCCTGGCCAACCTCACCACCAAAAGCCCTTTTACTTACCAGGGCCTGAGCGTGTACCAGAAAGTGGGCGTGAACCACGTCGACGGCCGCGACCGCGACCCGAGCGGGCTCACCGAAACGGCCGTTCGCTACGCGCAGGCCTTTGATAACCGCTTCGCCTTCAAGGTGAACGGCAGCTTTTTGCGCGGCACCGACTGGCTGGCCAACACCCAAACCGACCAGAACCCGCAAAACCTAGCCTCGGCCAACCCGCGCTTCCCCGAGCTGAGCGGCGCCGCCAACCCCGCCGCCGACCTCTGGAACCGCTACGGCGACGACAACGCCGGCAACGTGAGCATCGCCATTCCTTATAATGGCCGCACCGAAACCTTCAACGTGCGCCGGACTGGCTACTACGAGCGCGACCTCACCAACCCCATCGTGCGCAACATCAAGGCCGACGCCAGCCTGCACTACAAGCTGCGCGACAACCTGGAGCTGAGCTACGGTTACCGCTTCGGGCTGATGGACGGCGTGTTCCAGCGCGGCAACAAGATTCAGCTCGACGGCGTGACGGTGCAGAACCACAAAGTCGAGCTCAAAGGCAAGGACTTCACCGCCCGCGCCTACGTGCTGCTTGAAAGCACCGGCAACTCCTACAACCTCAACCCGCTGGCGCTGAACCTGGACCTGCAAAACGGCTCGAATGCCGCGTGGGGCAACAAGTTTAAGGCCGCGCTGCAAGGCCAGCTCGCGGCCGGCGCCACGCTGGCCGCCGCCATGCAGCAGGCCCGCGCCGTGGCCGACGCCGGCCGCGCCCAGCCCGGCACGGCCGCGTTCAACGACCTCAAAAACGCCATCATTCACACCAACAACTGGGACAGCGGCGTGAACGTGCCGGGCGCGCCCGTGCCCGGCGGCGCGGCCCTCACCCAGCGCAGCCGCACCTACCACACCGAGGGCACCTGGAGCCTGGGGCCGCGCATCAAATTTGCCGATGTGCTGCTGGGCGGCGATGCCCGCCTGTACGAGGTGATTCCGGACGGCAACAACTTCGTGGATTTTGGCCGGCCGCTGACGGAGCGCACCCAGCCCGGCGGCGCCAACCAGTATTACAAGAAAATCGGCGGCTTCGTGCAGGCCACCAAGCTCTTGGCGCAGGACCGCCTGAAGCTGACCGCCTCGCTGCGGGCCGATTACAACCCCGAATTTTCGCCCAAAATCAACCCCCGGGTAGCCGCCGTGTACACCGTGGCCGGGCAGCACAATTTCCGCGCCTCGTACCAGAACGGCTGGCGTTTTCCGGCCCTTTTTGAGGCCCTGTCTTTCGTGAACAACGGCAACGTGCGCCGCGTGGGCGGCCTGGCCCGCGTGAACGAAGGCCTGAATTACCTCGACAATTCCTACACGCTGGCGTCCATCACCAACTTCAACGCCGCCGTGAATGCCTACGTGGCCGCCAACAGCGGCAGCACGGCCGCCCAGGCCGCCGTGCGCCCCGAAATCCGGGGGCTGCTGGCCGTCGGCAACCTGCCCACCGAGCAGCCCGAGCAAATCAACGCCTACGAGGTGGGCTACCGCAGCGTGCTGTTCGACAACCGATTATCCGTCGACGCCGATGCTTACTACAACGTGTACTCGGGGTTTTTGGGGCAGGTTGAGGTGAGCGTACCCAAAGACGCCGCCGGCCAGCAAGTACCCGTGGGCTCCGATGCTGCCGTGCTGGCCGCCCTGAACAGCAACCGCGCGGCCCGCCAGAGCCGCTACCGCGTGTACACCAACGCGTTGAACAAGTACAAGAGCTACGGCTCGACGCTGGGCCTGACGTATAATTTCTACCAGAAATTCACCGTCGGCGGCAACGTCGGCTACAACAACATTTCCACGAACAGCCAGTCCGACATTTTTGTCACCGGCTTCAACACGCCCAAATGGGCCACCAACGTGAGTTTCGGCAACCGCGAAGTGGTTCGCAACGTGGGGTTCAACGTGGTGTGGCGGCACCAAAACGCCTTCTATTGGGAGAGCCCGCTGGCCAACGGCCCGGTGCCCGCCTACCAAACCGTGGACGCGCAGGTGAACCTGCGCGTGCCCACGCTCAAAACCACCATCAAGCTCGGCGGCGCCAACCTGTTGAATAACCGCTACATCCAGTACGCCGCCGGGCCCACCATCGGCGGGCTGTACTACGTGGCTTTGACGTTTGACAACACGATAATCCGGTAACAGGAACCTCACCCCCGGCCCCCTCTCCAAAAAAGAGGGGGAGCCTTACGATTCCCGGCAGAAGCATTTCCGGTGCCCCCTCTCTTTTGGAGAGGGGGTCAGGGGGTGAGGTTACCCAGCCGCGCAGCCTTTTTAAAATCCCACATCATGACCCCGAAATTATCCGAAGTTGAAGTCGTAAAAGACGCCAGCAACTACCTGCGCGGCACGCTGGTCGAGAGCCTGCGCAACCGCATCACGGGCGCGCTGCACCCCGACGACACCCACCTCATCAAGTTCCACGGCTCGTACCAGCAAACCGACCGCGACCTCGACAGCGAGCGCAAGCACCAGAAGCTGGAGCCGCTGTTTTCCTTTATGATACGGGTGCGGGTGCCCGGCGGGGCCGCCTCGCCCGCCCAGTGGCTGCGCATGAGCGAGCTGGCCGACGAGTACGGCAACGGCACCGTCAAGCTCACCACCCGCCAGGCTTTTCAGCTGCACGGCGTGCTCAAGCGCGACCTCAAAAGCAGCATTCAGGGCTTCAACGAGGCGCTGCTCGACAGCATCGCGGGCTGCGGCGACGTGAACCGCAACGTGATGTGCAACCCCAACCCGCACGAATCGGCGGTGCACGCCGAGGTGTACGCGGCGGCCACGGCCATCAGCGCGCACCTCACGCCGCGCACCACGGCCTACTGGGAGCTGTGGCTCAACGGCGAACAGCAAGCCACCACCGAGCCCGCCGACGAAGAGCCGATTTACGGCAAAACCTACCTGCCGCGCAAGTTCAAAATCGCGCTGGCCGTGCCTCCCTACAACGACGTCGACATTTTCGCCAACGACATCGGCCTCATCGCCATCGAGGAAAACGGCCGGCTTTTGGGTTTCAACGTGGCCGTGGGCGGCGGCCTGGGCATGACCTTCGGCCTGCCCGAAACCTACCCGCGCCTGGCCGACCTCATCGGCTTCGTGCCGGCCGCTAACGTGGTGGCCCTCTGCGAGCAAGTCGTCACCATTCAGCGCGACTGGGGCAACCGCGAGAACCGCAAGTTCTCGCGCCTCAAATACACCATCGACCGCGTGGGCCTGCCGGTTTTTCGGGCCGAGCTGAACCAGCGCCTGGGCCACGACCTGGCCCCGGCCCGCCCCTACCGCTTCGAAAGCTCGACCGACGCCTTCGGCTGGTCGGGCCCCGCGCGGGGCTTGTCGCACCTCACTTTATTTGTCGAAGGCGGCCGCGTTCACGACCTGCCCGGCTACGGCCTGAAATCGGCCCTGGCCGAGATAGCCGCCTTTCACACCGGCGATTTCCGCCTCACCGGCAACCAGAACCTGATTCTGGCCAACATCGAACCGGGCCACCGCCGCCGCATCCAAACCATCCTGGAAACGCACGGCGCCTGGCCCGCCACCGCCCGCCAAACGGCCCTGCGCCAAAACTCGCTGGCCTGCGTGGCCCTCAACACCTGCTCGCAGGCCTTCGCCGAAGCCGAGCGCTACCTGCCCCAGCTGCTCGACCGGCTCGACCTGGTAATTCGGGCCCAGGGTCTGGCCGAAGCCGGTATTTTGGTTCGAATGACCGGCTGCCCCAACGGCTGCGCCCGGCCGTATTTGGGCGAAATCGGCCTGGTGGGCAAGGCGCCCGGCCGCTACAACCTCTACCTCGGGGCCAGCTACGCCGGCGAGCGCCTGAACAAGCTGTACCGCGAAATGCTTGACGAGGCCGGCATCCTGCGCGAGCTGACCCCGCTGCTGGCCGCTTACGCCGCCCAGCGCCAGCCCGCCGAACGATTCGGCGATTTCGTCATCCGCCAGGGATACGTGCCGGCCACCACCCACGGCACGAACTTTCATAATTGATGTTTTCTCTCGATATTGTCATGACAACCAAGCTCATGAGCCATCCTCTACCAGCGCCGCAAACGGCCGGAGCCGCGGGCTCCGCGGCCACGCCGAACCCGCTATTTCCGGTGTTTCTGAAGCTGGAGCAGTTTCGGGTGCTGCTGGTGGGCGGCGGCCACGTGGGCCTCGAAAAGCTCTCCGCCATTCTGCGCAACAGCCCGGCCACCACCGTTACCGTGGTGGCCACTAGCCTGCTGCCGGCGGTGCGCGAGCTGGCCGCCCGCCACGCCCGCGTGCACCTCCACGAGCGGCCGTTTCAGGACGACGACCTGCCCGGCCACGACCTGGTGTTCGTCGCCACCGACGACCCGGCCCTCAACCGCCACATCAAAGCCGGTGCCCGCGAGCTGGGCACTCTCACCAACGTGGCCGATACGCCCGCCGAGTGCGACTTCTACCTGTCGTCGGTGGTGCAGAAAGGCGACCTCAAAATCGCCATTTCCACCAACGGCAAGTCGCCCACCGTGGCCAAGCGCCTGCGCGAAGTGCTCGACGAAGCCCTGCCCGAAGAGCTGGATTCGGTGCTTCAGCAGATGACCATCATCCGCAGCCGCCTCCAGGGCGATTTCGCCCAAAAAATAAAGTCCCTCAACGCCGTCACGGCCGAGCTGGCCCACGGCCCGGCCTACGAATCGCCCGCCACGGCCTACTGGCGGCGCGTGGCCACGGGCGCGCTCGTCGCCTTCGCCGGCCTCATCAGCCTCAACCTCCTCTCCTATTATTACACCTGGCCGCAGGTGGCGCACGTGCTGGCTTCGTCCACCACGTTCTACACGTTTGTGGCCGTGGGCTTTGTGGCTCAGCTCATTGACGGCATGCTGGGCATGGGCTACGGCGTGGTTTCGGCCATCAGCCTCATGTCGCTGGGGCTGAACCCGGCGGCCGTCAGCGCCAGCATCCACACGGCCGAAATGTTTGCCAGCGGCGCCTCGGGCTACCATCACTACAAATTTGGCAACGTCAATAAGCGGCTATTTCGGGTCCTGCTGCTGCCGGGCATCGCCGGCTCGGTGGCCGGCGCGCTGCTGCTGGCCCACTACGGCGAGCAGTACGCCGCCTGGATTAAGCCCGTGCTCGCGGTGTACCTCCTGGTGCTGGGCGTCCGCATTCTCACCCGCGCCTTCAGCAAGGCCACCAAGCGCCGCAAAGTCCGGCACGCGGGCTGGCTGGCCGGGGCCGGCGGCTTTCTCGACTCGTTTGGCGGCGGCGGCTGGGGGCCGCTCGTCACCAGCACGCTCATCGCCAACGGCCGCACCCCGCAGTACGTCATCGGCACGGTGAGCATCACGGAGTTCTTCGTCACGTTGGCCAGCGCCCTCACGTTTTTCGCCGTCATGGGCCTGTCGCACTGGCAAATCGTGCTCGGGCTGATTGTGGGCGGCGTGGCCGCCGCGCCCCTCGCCGCCCGCCTCGCCGGCCGCATTCCCACCCGCTGGATGTTCCTGGGCGTGGGCCTGATGGTGATTTTCTGGAGCCTGTGGGCCTTGCGCAAGGTGGTGTTTTAGGGAAGCACCGGACCATGCTGACGCGCAGGGCATCCCCATCTCCTACGGAAAGGAAAGCCTGATGCCCTCAGCAGAGGCATGTCCGGTGCCCCCTCTCTTTTGGAGAGGGGGTCAGGGGGTGAGGTGCCCCGCGCACGGCCCGTTGCCCGTACTCGGCTACCTTCGCGTCTGTATTACCTCAGCTTCACCTGTTCATGTCCCTCGTTCTCGCCCATGTGGCCGCCGCGCCGGCCCACGCTTCGCTGGTATTCATCCTGCCCCACGGCGCCTCATCCCTGCCCCGGCAAGCCGGCAATGACCTCCCCGCCGAAGCAATCCAATACGTGGAAAAAGCGTTGGCTGATGACCAGAAGCTCGTCCACCTCAACCACTTCAGCCACCACCACTACTTCGTGGCGCTGGCCGACAAGCCCACCCCCGCGCAAGTGGCCGAGGCCCTGCGCCGCAGCGGCCACACCCTGCACGGCCTGCTGAAAACCGAAAAAGTAGCCGAGGTTTTCATTCATAACCTCACCGAAACCCCCAACGCCGCCCTGCTGCTGGCCGAAGGCCTGGCCCTGAGCGCCTACCGGTTCGAAGGCTACAAAACCGACGCCAAGTCGCGCACCGCCGCCACGCTCACCACCCTTTCGCTGGTCGGCGACGCCGCCACGCCCGCCGAAATCACGGAGCTGAGCGGCCTGCTGCAAGGCGTAATGCTGGCCCGCGACCTGGTCAACGCGCCCCTCAACAAGCTCAACGCCATCCAGCTGGCCGAGCGCATCGCCGAAGCCGGCGACGCCGCCGGCTACACCACCGACATCCTCGACCTGGCCAAAATCGAGGCCTTGCGCATGGGCGGCCTGCTCGCCGTGAACCTCGGCTCGCCCGAGCCGCCCACCTTCAGCATCCTCGAATACAAGCCCGCCAACGCCAAAAACGCCAAGCCCTACGTGCTGGTCGGCAAAGGCGTCGTATTCGACACCGGCGGCCTCAGCCTCAAGCCCACGCCCAACAGCATGGACATGATGAAGTGCGACATGGCCGGCGGCGCGGCCGTGGCCGGGACCCTCTTCGCCCTGGCCAAAAACAACGTGCCGCTGCACGTCATCGGCCTCGTGCCCGCCACCGACAACCGCCCCGGCGGCCTCGCCTTCGCCCCCGGCGACGTGCTCACCATGCACAGCGGCCTCACCGTCGAAGTAAAAAATACCGACGCCGAAGGCCGCCTGCTCCTCGCCGACGCCCTCAGCTTCGCCAAAAAATACGACCCCGAGCTGGTCATCGACCTCGCCACCCTCACCGGCGCGGCCGTGCGCGCCCTCGGCACCGAAGCCTCCGCTTCGCTCGGCACCGCCACGCCCGCCACCATGCAACAGCTCACCGAAGCCGGCCACACCGTGCACGAGCGCCTCGTCGAGTTTCCGCTTTGGGACGAGTACGCCGACCACATCAAGTCCGACATCGCCGACCTCAGCAACCTGGGCAAGGGCGAAGCCGGCCACATTTCCGCTGCCAAATTCCTCGAGCGCTTCGCCGTCGGCTACCCCTGGATTCACCTCGACATTGCCGGCCCCGCCTACCTCACCGCCGCCGAGAGCTACCGCGGCAAAGGCGGCACCGGCACGGGCGTGCGGCTGCTGTATGAATTCTTAACCAAGCAGCTCGCATAGCACGTTAGAACGTCGTGCTGAGCGAAGCGCAGCGGAGTCGAAGCATCTCTACCGCTTCGTTGCCATCAGTTTGAATGCTATTGAGGTAGAGATGCTTCGACTCCGCTGCGCTTCGCTCAGCATGACGCCCCAGGATTAAAATCATGCCCCACCCCCTCCCCCGCCTCGGCTTTTCCGTTGGCGACCTCGCCGGCATCGGCCCCGAAGTCATTTATAAAACCCTGCTCGATGAGCGACTG
Source organism: uncultured Hymenobacter sp. (assembly GCA_964242365.1). Classification (GTDB taxonomy): domain Bacteria; phylum Bacteroidota; class Bacteroidia; order Cytophagales; family Hymenobacteraceae; genus Hymenobacter. Next base: position 17,653 of record CAXTCS010000034.1, read on the forward strand.
CTGAAAATTTGCACCCCGGTCATCTACGGCACGGCCACCGCGCTTTTCGCTGATTTTCCGGTCGCGTCCGACGCCGAGCACCTCACCTTCCGGCAGCTGCGCGACGCCGCCGACATTGCCCCCGGCCGCCTCAACGCCGTCACCTGCTGGGACGAAGACTTCGCCCTCGCCCCCGGCCAGCCCTCGCCCGCCACCGGCCAGGCCGCCCGCGAAAGCCTGCTGGCCGCCAGCCGCGACCTCAAAGCCGGCAAGCTCGACGCCCTCGTCACGGCCCCCATCAGCAAAGACAACACCCAGGCCGACGACTTCCGCTTCCCCGGCCACACCGAGTTTCTTACCAGCTACTTCGGCGCCCCCGAAAGCCTCATGTTTTTGGTCGACGAGGACTTGCGCATTGCCACCGTCACCGGCCACGTCCCGCTCAAAGACGTGCCCGCCCGCCTCACGCCCGAGCTGCTGCGCACGAAAATCAACCTGCTGCTCAAGTCGTTGAAGCAGGACTTCGGCATTCTCAAGCCACGCATTGCCGTGCTCGGCCTCAACCCGCACGCCGGCGAAAACGGCCTGCTGGGCCGCGAAGAAGGCGACCTCCTCACGCCCGTTATCCAGCAATTCGCGCACGACGGCCACCTGGTTTTGGGCCCTTTTCCGGCCGATGGCTACTTCGGCACCCAGCAGTTCCGGCAGTTCGATGCCACCCTGGCCCTCTACCACGACCAGGGCCTGATTCCCTTCAAGCTCATGGCCTTCGAGCGCGGCGTCAACTTCACGGCCGGCCTGCCGGTGGTGCGCACCTCGCCCGACCACGGCACGGCCTACGGCATCGCCGGGCAGTTTCGGGCCGATGAATCCTCGTTCCGCGCCGCCGTTTACCTGGCTTGCGAAGTGTGGAAGCAGCGCTGGACGGAGGCCCAGCCGCGCCCGGCGCGCTAGCCCGCCGAAGCGTTGCCGCTGAGAAAGTTGGGCCGATTTTTTGGCAAAAAGCCGGAATTTCACTACTTTTGCCCCCTGCTATCTAGCCGACCGTGAAAAAAGAAAGCCAATTCGACCTCAACCTAGCCAAGCTGGCGCTGAAAACGCACCACTTTGAGTTCGACCTGGGTCCCGAGTTTTTCGCCTTATTCGACCAGCCGTTGGTGGAAGAAGGCAACTTGCACGCCGAGGTGGAGCTGCTGAAAACCGAGCGGCTGATGACCCTCAATTTCCACATCACCGGCACCGTGCGCCTCACCTGCGACCGCAGCCTCGACGAGTTCGACCACCCGCTCGACATCGACGAGCAGCTGCTGGTGCGCTTCGGCGACGAGGCCAAGGAGCTGGACGACAACGTGCTGCAAATCACGCCCGAAACCCAGACCCTGCCCCTGGCCCAGCACCTCTACGACTACATCGGCCTCGCCCTGCCCATGAAGAAGCTGCACCCGCGCTTCCAGAACGAACCCGATGAGAACCCCGCCGCGCCCACCAAGCTCATCTTCAGCACCCGTCCGGCCGACGATGCACCCGATGACGACGAGCCGGCCGACCCCCGCTGGGCCGCCCTGCGCAACCTCAATTAATCCGTCAGCGCCCCGAGTCGCTCCCCTACTCCAGCTCATAATTCAAATCTCATAATTCATAATTGACTCATGGCTCATCCTAAGCGCCGCACCTCTTCCTCCGTTCGCGACAAGCGTCGCACGCACTACAAGCTTACCCCTAAGGCCGTTACCCTGTGCCCGAACACGGGCGAGCTGCACCTGCGCCACAAGGCCTACGTGGTCGATGGCGACCTGTACCACAACGGCCAGCTGGCCATCAAAAACTACACGAAGGTGAGCGCCGCGCCCGCCGCCGATGCTTCGGGCGACGACGAATAGCGCGTCAGGCTGTTACTTCGCGGTACCACACGGTCCGGCTTCGCTCCTTTTTTAAGCCAGCGGGGCCGGACTTGTGGTTACGTCCCTTTCTCCTGACCTCCCCAAACACCCCTTTCATGAAAATAGCCCTCGACGCGATGGGCGGCGATTTCGCCCCCCAAGCCGCCGTGGCGGGTGCCCTGCTGGCCGCTGAGCAACTAGCCGGCCGGGCCACCATCGTCCTTATTGGTCAGGAAGACGCCGTGCGGCCCCTGCTGCAAGCCGCCGGCCCCGCCGGGGCGGCGCTCGAGTTTGTTCACGCCTCGCAGCTCATCGACATGGCCGAGCACCCGGCCAAAGCCTTCCAGCAAAAGCAGGATTCCAGCATTGCGGTGGGCTACAAAATGCTGCTCGCCGGTGAAGTTGAGGCCTTTTGCTCGGCCGGCAACACCGGCGCCATGCTCGTGGGGGCCATGCTCACGGTGAAGGCCGTGCCCGGCGTGATGCGCCCGGCCATCGCCAACTTCGTTCCCAAGCTCCACGGCAGTTTCGGCATTTTGCTCGACGTGGGCGCCAACGCCGAATGCAAGCCCGAGATGCTGGAGCAGTTCGGCGAGCTCGGCTCGCTGTACGCGCAGTACGTGCTCGGCATCGCGCAGCCCAAAGTGGGGCTCGTGAACCTGGGCGAGGAAGAGGGCAAGGGCACGCCCATTACCCAGGCCGCATACCAGCTGCTGAAGGTGAACCCGCACATCGATTTCGTGGGCAATATCGAAGGGCGCGACATGTTCAACGACAAGGCCGACGTGATTGTCTGCGACGGCTTCACGGGCAACATTCTACTCAAAATGGCCGAATCCATCTACGAGGTGTTGGAGGAAAAGCACATCCACGACCCGTTTTTCGACAAGTTCAACTACGAGGCCGTGGGCGGTTCGCCCATCCTGGGCATCAACGACAACGCCATCATCGGGCACGGGCGCAGCACGCCGCTGGCCATCGGCAACATGCTGGTGCAGGGCTTCAACATGGCCGACTCCGGCATTGTCGACCAAATAAAGGCTACTTTTAAGTCTTAGTTGCTGCCTCCGGCTGTGAAAAAATCTCCGGCTCCGGCCGGATTTTTTTTAGAAACCCGCCGGCTCCTTCCCGGTCCTTTGAATGCCAGCTAATTGCACATTTTCGGTTCCGATTCCCTTTTATCGCTTGCCCCGCCTACTTTTGCCCGTATGAAGATTACTGCTGCCATCACCGGCGTGGGTGCTTATGTGCCCGATTACGTGCTCACCAACGCCGAGCTTGAAAAGCTGGTCGATACCACCGACGAGTGGATTATGTCCCGAACCGGTATTCGGGAGCGCCGCATTTTGAAGGGCGAAAACCAGGGCACGTCCGTGATGGGCATCAAGGCCGTGCAAAACCTGCTAACCAAAACCGGCACCAACCCCGACGACGTGGAGCTGCTGATTTGCGCCACCACCACGCCCGACATGCTGTTTCCGGCCACGGCCAACATCATTTCCAACGGCGTGGGCATCACCAAGGCCTTCAGCTACGACATGAACGCGGCCTGTTCCACCTTCCTGTTTGCGCTGGCCACAGGCGCGCAGTTCATTCAGGCCGGCACGCATAAAAAGGTCATCGTGGTGGGCGCCGACAAAATGTCGTCCATCGTGGACTACACCGACCGCGCCAACTGCATCCTGTTTGGCGACGGGGCCGCCGCCGTGCTCCTCGAACCCAGCACCGACGGCTACGGCATTCTCGACCAGGTGCTGCGCACCGACGGCAGCGGCGAGGCCTACCTGCACCAGAAAGCCGGCGGCAGCCGCCGCCCGCCCACGCACGAAACCGTGGACCGGCGCGAGCATTACATCTACCAGGAGGGAGCCACCGTGTTCAAGTTTGCCGTGAAAAGCATGGCCGACGTGGCCGCCCAGGTGATGGAGCGCAACCACCTCACCAACGACGACGTGGCCTGGCTGGTGCCGCACCAGGCCAACAAGCGCATCATCGACGCCACCGCCAGCCGCATGGGCGTAGGGCCCGAAAAGGTGATGCTCAACATCAGCCGCTACGGCAACACCACCAACGCCACTATTCCGCTGTGCCTGGCCGACTACGAAAGCCAGCTGCGCCGGGGCGACAACCTGATTCTGGCGGCCTTTGGCGGCGGCTTCACCTGGGGCTCCATTTACCTCAAGTGGGCGTACGGTTCTTAATTATGAATTATAAATTATGAATTATGAATTGCTGTTCAGGCATCTCGTAGTTCGTAATTACCCAATTCATAATTTATAATTCATAATTCATAATTCCCAAATACAATGGCATCCACCGCCGACTTCCGCAACGGCCTCGTTCTCAACTACAACAACGAGCTGCACGTCATCACCGAATTTCAGCACGTGAAGCCCGGCAAAGGCCCCGCCTTCGTGCGCACCAAGCTGCGCAACATCAAAACCGGCCGCGTGATTGACAACACATTCAACGCCGGCGTGAAAGTGGAGACGGCCCGCGTGGAGCAGCGCCCCCACCAGTTTATTTACAAGGACGACTACGGCTTTACCTTCATGGACACCAGCACTTTTGAGCAAATTGTGCTGCCTGATGCCATGGTGCCTTTCGCCGACCTGATGAAGGAAGGCCAGGAAGTGACGATTCTGATGCACGCCGAAACCGAGCAGCCCCTCACCGCCGAGCTCCCCACCACCGTCGAGCTAATGGTGACGTACACCGAGCCGGGCCTGAAAGGCGACACCGCGACCAACACGCTCAAGCCCGCCATTATGGAAACCGGCGCCCGCATTCAGGTGCCGCTGTTCATCGACCAGGACACCAAAATTCGGGTGGACACCCGCAACTACGCTTATGTCGAAAGAGTCAAGTAAAGATTCGCCCAAAAAGGACGCTGCCATGAAAGCCAAAGAATTACAGGAGCTGCTCGATTTTATTGCTAAGTCGGGCTTGAATAAGGTCAACATTGAAACCGAGGAATTCAAGATTTCGGTGCAGCGCGACCCGAACACCAAGCAAGTGGTGAGCATGGCGGCCCCCGTGGCCGCGCCCGCGCCGGTGGCCGCCGCGCCAGTTGCGGCTCCCGTGGCGGCGGCCCCGGCGGCCCCGGTCGAGGCGCCGGCCGGCAATTACAAGCCCTTGAAAGCGCCGATGATTGGCACGTTTTACCGCAGCAGCGGCCCCGATTCGCCGGTTTTCGTGCAGGTGGGCGACATGGTGGAGAAGGGCCAGGTTATCTGCATCATCGAGGCGATGAAGCTGTTCAATGAGATTGAGGCCGAAGAAAGCGGCCGCATCGTGAAGGCGCTGGTGGAAAACGCCACGCCGGTGGAGTACGACCAGCCGCTGTTTCTGATTGAATAGCCTCGTTTGAGTTATGAGTTATGAGTTAAGAATTATGAGTTCTCGCAGGACTCATATTCTGTAACTCATAACTCATAATTTTTAACTCATAACTCAAAGAACCGTGTTCAAGAAAATACTCATCGCCAACCGGGGCGAAATAGCCCTGCGCATCATCCGCACCTGCAAGGAAATGGGCATCAAAACGGTGGCCGTGTACTCGACTGCCGACAAGGAAAGCCTGCACGTGAAGTTTGCCGACGAGGCCGTGTGCATCGGCCCGCCCGCTTCGGCGCTTTCGTACCTGAGCATGCCGAACCTGATTGCGGCGGCCGAAATCACCAACGCCGACGCCATTCACCCCGGCTACGGCTTCCTGAGCGAAAACGCCGAATTTTCGCGCATCTGCGCCGAAAACGGCATCAAGTTCATCGGGGCCTCGCCCGAGATGATTAACCAGATGGGCGACAAGGCCACGGCCAAGGCCACGATGATTAAGGCCGGCGTGCCGGTGGTGCCGGGCTCGGTGGGCTTGCTCGAATCGGTGGAGCAAGGCAAGAAAATAGCCAACAAAATCAAGTACCCCGTCATCATCAAGGCCACGGCGGGCGGCGGCGGGCGCGGCATGCGCATCATCCACGGCGACGACGAGTTTCAGAAGGCCTGGGACGATGCCCGCACCGAGTCGAAAGCGGCATTTGGCAACGATGGCATGTATCTGGAGAAATACGTGGTGGAGCCGCGCCACATCGAGATTCAGATTGTGGGCGACCAGTACGGCCA
>CAXTCS010000035.1:0-23457 GCA_964242365.1 uncultured Hymenobacter sp.
ACGAGCTGCCCGACGTGCTCCACACCTTCAAAAAAGGCCACCGCCTGATGGTGCAAGTGCAAAGCACCTGGTTCCCATTGGTCGACCGCAACCCGCAAACCTTCGTCAGCATCGCCCAGGCCGACGCCAAGGACTTTCAAAAAGCCACCATCCGGCTCTACCACGACGCCGGGCATGCCTCGGCCGTGCGCGTGCAAGTGGTGGCGCCGTAGCGCGCCCTGGCAACGCCCGCGCCCGGCGCGCTATTGGCCTGGTAACCAAGCTTGCCCGTCATGCCTCGGCTGCGCTCGGCATGACGGGCAAGCTGACTAGACCGAACCCCAACCCCGTTCACACCAGCCCCTTCACAACCGCATCGGTATAATCATTAGCAAAACGCAGCACATTCTTTAGGTACGCAAATTCAGCGGCCTCGTGCGTGGTGGTGATGACCACGGCTTTCATGCCGGCATTTTGGGCCGCTTCGGCGCCTTTGGGCACGTCTTCAAACACGATGCAGTCGGCGGGCGCGGCGCCGAGCAGCTCGGCGGCCCGCAGAAATACTTCGGGGTGGGGCTTGCTCAGCACCACGTCGTCGGCGCTCACCACGGCGCTGAAATAACGCCGAATGTTCAGGTTATCGAGCACGAAATCGATGTTGAACGGGATGGCCGCCGACCCAATAGCCATCGGAATGCCCTGTTGATAAGCTTTTTCCAGCAGCTCCATCAGCCCCGGCAGCAGCCGCAAGTGCGGCAGAAACTCGGCTTGGTAGCGCCTTTCTTTCTCCAGCGAAAGCTCGTCCATTTCCGCGCCGGTAAAGCGGTCGGCGCCGAACATGCGCACCAGCACTTCCCGGTTTTTGCCGTACATCTGCGGCTTTACTTCCTCCCAGGTAAAATGACCGCCCAGGTCGTCGTTGAACAGCTTTTGCCAGGCGCGGGTATGGTATTCCATGTCGTGGACCATGGTGCCATTCAAATCAAAAATAAACGCTTTCATTAAGGAATAAGCAAAAATATTGGTGCGAACGAAATGTTCAGCCGCCACGAATTTCGGCTATTTTAACCCAATGCAGTATTACCAAACCCCAGCTTCATCGGAACGATACATCGGCAATAAGGTATCGACAGCAACCCAACTCGAATAAGGAACCAGCAACCTAATTGCTGGCACCGCTGGCGCGCTTTATTGCTGGCGCACGTCTGCGACGCGCGCCAGCGAATAGCCACTCGATAGCCAAGCGCAAGCGGGAAACAGCACGACTCAGCCAGCAAATTGAACCACAACGGGAAAGCAAAGCCCGGCAGTAGCGAAAAAGGCAAAAACTTCGCTTGCCCGTTGCGCCCGGATTGTTGCATTTTTGTGGCTCATCCTGTCAACCCATCCTTTCAATGGCCCACCCTACTCGTTTTTGCCGGTATTTCCTGTCCGTGAGCGGATTCAGTTTCGCTTTGGCGTTGTTTTCCGGCTGCTCGCGGCCGGCGGGTGGCGCGAAAACGCCGACGAAAGATTACCTGGTGTACGTGGGCACTAACGTGGCCTCGGAGCAGGATAATACGATTTATCTGTACCGCCTCTCGCCCGCCACCGGCGCGCTCACCCGCGTGAGTGCCCAGCACGGCGGCTCGACGCCCTCCTACCTGACGATGGCCGCCAACCGCCACTTCCTGTACGCCGTGAGCGAAACCCAAACGTTCCGGGGCGCCAAGAGCGGGGGCGTCAGCGCCTTTGCCGTCGACCCCCACACCGGCGACCTGAAACTGCTCAACCAGCAGCCGTCCAACGGCACGTCGCCCTGCTACATCAGCCTCGACCACACCGGCAAAGCCGCCCTGGTGGCCAACTATTCGAGCGGCAGCGTGAGCCTGCTGCCCCTGGCCGCCGACGGCCAGCTCGGCGCCCCCACCACCGACCAGCACGAGGGCAGCGGCCCGCACCCCAACCAAACCGGCCCGCACGCCCACTGCCTCCTCCCCGACCCGGCCAATAAGTTTGCCTTTGCCGTCGACCTGGGCACCGACCGCGTGTACGCCTACCGGCTCGGCCCCGCCCAGGGCCAGCTCACCCGCCTGCCCGAGCCGGCTTTTGTGGCCCGCCCCGGCGCGGGCCCGCGCCACCTCGTGTTCCACCCCAACGGCAAGCACGCCTACCTGATTAATGAGCTGAACTCGACCGTGACCGCGCTGGCCTACGACGCGGCCGCCGGCCGGTTCACCGAGCTGCAAACCGTGTCGGCGCTGCCGGCCGGCTACACGGGCGAAAACTCCTGCGCCGACATTCACGTGGCGCCCAGCGGCCTGTTTCTCTACGCCTCCAACCGGGGCCACAACAGCATCGTGGTCTATGCCATCGACAGCGCCAACGGCACGCTGGCGCCCATTCAGGACGTTGATACCCAGGGCAAAACGCCCCGCAACTTCACCCTCGACCCCTCCGGCCGCCTGCTGCTGGTGGCCAACCAGAATTCCGGCAACGTGGTCGTCTTCCGCGTCGACCCGCAAACGGGCCAGCTCGCCCCCGCCGGCCAAACGGCCGAAGTGCCCACGCCCATGTTCCTGCAAGTGGTCGAAGACTTCACGCGGTAAGGCCGCGGCCGGGGCCGCCCCAGCAACGCGCCGGGCCGCCGAACGTAAGCGAGCGAACCCCCTTCAAACAACCGCTTTTTCCGGCCCTGCCCCCCTTTCATGCCCGACCCTTACCAACCACCCCGCGAGCTGCAATTTCCGCTCTACGTGAAAGCCCCGCTGGTGCTGCTCGGCCTGGCGCTCACGGTCTTCACGCTGCACATTGCCAGCGAAATCATTTTCCCGCTGTTTTTCGCGGCCATTTTCGCCATCATGCTGCACCCCGTCGAGCGGTGGCTGCTGCGGCACCGGGTGCCGCCGCTGCTGGCCATCGCGCTCACCGTGGTGCTGGGCGTGGCGGCGCTGCTGGGCCTGTTCTACTTCATCTACCGCGAAGCCGCGCAGCTCTCCAGCCAGATGCCGCTGTTCAAAACCAAGTTTGCCCAAACCGTCGAGCAGCTGCACCAGTGGCTGCAAGACCGGTTCGGCGTCAGCGACCAGAAGCTGCAAGGCTGGGTGAGCGAGGCCGGCAACCGCGCTTCCTCGCTGCTGGGCGGCACGCTCTCGGCCATTTCGGGCCTGCTGGTGGTGGCCACGCTCATCCCGGTCTACATCTTTCTGCTGTTCCTCTACCAGCGGCGGCTCGTCGATTTCATCATCCAGGCCTTCTCCGGCCACCGCCAGGACAGCGGCGTGACCGAGGTGCTGCGCGAAAGCAAAACCGCCATCCAAAGCTACATGGTGGGCCTGCTCATCGAAGGCAGCATCGTGGCCACCCTCAACGTTTTGGCCCTGCTCGTGCTCGGCATTCCCTACGCCCTGCTGCTGGGCGTGCTCGGGGCGCTGCTCAACTTCATCCCCTACGTGGGCGGGCTCGCGGCCATTGCCCTGCCCGTGCTCATGGCCTTCATCACGAAGCCCGGCTACGGCTACCCGCTGGCCGTAGTGGCCGTCTACATGCTCATCCAGTTCATCGACAACCACTTCCTCATCCCGCGCATCGTGGCTTCCAAAATCAAGGTCAACGCCCTGGTTGCCATCGTGGGCGTGCTGGTGGGCAATTCCATTGGCGGCGTGGCGGGCATGTTTTTGGCCCTGCCGGTCATCGCCATCCTCAAAATCATCTTCGACCGCATTCAGCCGCTCAAGCCCTGGGGCATGCTCCTCGGCGATGAAGAAAGCCCGCGCGGCCGCAAAATCAACCCACCGCGCAAAGCCGCAACAAGAGTCTAGCGCGTGGTGCGGGTAGGGTGCGGGGCTTGTCCCCGCCCGTCGTTCGCGCCGGTCCAACGATTTCGGGCAACGACGGGCGGGGCCAAGCCCCGCACCCTACCCGGAAACCATCTGGCTCCCCTCTCTTTTGGAGAGGGGCTGGGGGTGAGGTTCCACCACTCGCGCCCCGCACCCCAACCGGCGCACCGCCGTAAGCTCCCCGCTATGAAACTCGCCTACCTGCTGCCCTTCGTTTCATTCGCTGCCCTGGCCCAGCCCCGGCCCGCGCCCCTGCTCCCGCCGGCCGACCCCAAAATCCAGCAGCTGGCCGATGAAATCTCAGCCAAAAACCTGGAGGCTGACATCCGCCGGCTCGTCGCTTTCGGCACCCGGCACACCCTCAGCGACACCCAGAGCCCCACGCGTGGCATCGGCGCGGCCCGCAATTGGGTGAAGGCCGAGTTTGAGAAGTACAGCCAGGCCGGCGGCGGCCGCATGACCGTCGAGCTGGACACGTTCACCGTCCGGCCCGACGGCCGCCGCATCAACCGGCCCGTGCTCATGGCCAACGTGCTGGCCACCCTGCCCGGCACCGACCCCACCGACCCCCGCGTCATCCTCGTGAGCGGCCACCTCGACTCCCGCGTGAGCGACGTGATGAACGCCATCGCCGACGCGCCCGGCGCCAACGACGACGGCTCCGGCACCGTGCTGGTGCTGGAATTGGCGCGCGTGCTGGCCGGGCAGCGCTTCCCCTGCACCCTCAAATTCGTGGCCGTGCAGGGCGAAGAGCAAGGCCTCTACGGCTCCGGCCACCTCGCCGGGCGCGCCAAAAAAGAAGGCTGGAACCTGATTGCGATGCTCAACAACGACATTGTGGGCAACTCGCACGGCCACGACCCCGACCTCAGCGACGCCACCCACCTGCGCGTGTTCAGCGAAGGCGTGCCGGCCACCGAAACGCCCGAGCAAGCCCAGCAGCGCCGCCAGCTCAGCTCCGAAAACGACGCGCCCAGCCGCCAGCTTGCCCGCTACGCCCAGCGCATGGCCCAGCTCTACGGCCACGGGCACCAGCTCGTGCTCGAATACCGCCCCGACCGCTTCCTGCGCGGCGGCGACCACACGCCCTTCAACCAGCAGGGCTTCGCTGCCGTCCGCTTCACCGAAATGAACGAGGACTACACCCACCAGCACCAGGACCTGCGCACCGAAAACACCCGCTTCTACGGCGACGTCATCGACGGCGTGGACTTCGCCTACCTCCGCCGCAACGCCGGCCTCAACCTCGCCACCATCGCCAGCCTGGCCCTGGCCCCCGCCGCCCCCGCCCAGGTCGAAGTCCTCACCGCCGACCTCACCAACCGCACCCAGCTGCGCTGGCAAGCCCCCGCCACCGGCGCCAAGCCCGCTGGCTACGTGGTGTTGGTGCGCGAAACCAGCGCCCCGCAGTGGCAGCAGCGCTTCCCCGTTTCGGGCCTGACGACCGACCTCCCCATCAGCAAAGACAACTTCATCTTCGGCGTGGCCAGCGTCGACGCCGCCGGGCACGAAAGCGTGCCCGTGCTGCCGGTGGTCGGCCGCTAAGGCTTCGTAAGCGCAACTCGAATGCTATAACTTGCGGCAACAACAATGCCGATGCAATAATAATTAGTTATGAAAAGCACGAGGAATGTATTTGCCAAACCAACAGTTTATTTCATTCTCGCTGGCTTTGTTGCCTCCGCAATTCCAGCCTATTTCTTTCTGGGAGCCGAATATTGCCTTGAAAAACTTGGTTTTGATTGCATAGGCGCAATCAAAACCATCTGTAATTATGCAGCTTGTATTTGCTTGCTAATGCCTGTTTGTTTTTTCTTTTATTTACAGCGTTCACGAAGCTGGTTTTCTACTTCACAAATCAAAAGAAGAATATTAACTTTTGATTTTATTCTTTATGTGTGTATTCCAGCAGCTTTGGAGCCACACCTGAGCACAGCAAAGACTTTATGCTTCGTAACCGATGGACAGAATGGATTAGAACTAGTGTTTAGCGCGTGGCTTTCCTTGCCCATTTTGTTGATAATAAGCTTCATATTTGAGCAGATTTTTAAGGGCAGGAAATTCATTCCTCACCAAATTGCAGAAGTTTAGCTTAAAATCCACTCAATATTCGAGCGAGGTTTTAATACACATTTACATGTTATTTATATAATTCTGTTGTGTACTCAGCGATGGCGCTAGGGTTAACTGTAATATTTTCGAATCAATAGCGATTCATCTCCCAAAATCACCCTAATTACCGCCCACCATGTCGCTGTTCGTCCTCGTCCTCATCGTTGTTCTTATCCTGCTTTCCGGCATTCGCATTGCGCAGGAATACGAGCGGGCCATCGTGTTTCGGCTGGGCCGGTTCACCGGCATTCGCGGGCCGGGGATTTACTGGATAATCCCGATTATTGAGCGGCGCGTCACCATCGACATCCGCACCAAAACCGTGGATTTGGAGCAGCAGGAAACCATCACCAAAGACAGCGTGACCATTAAGGTGAACGCCGTGCTGTGGTTTCGGGTGGTGAACCCGGCCGATGCCATCATCAAGGTGGCCAATTTCAACCAGGCAGTTTATCAGCTGGCGGTCACGGCTTTGCGCAACATCATCGGCCAAAACCAGCTGGACGAGGTGCTGCGCGAGCGCGCCCACATCAACACCGCGCTGCTGCAAATCGTGGACGCCGCCACCGAATCGTGGGGTGTGAAGATTGAGCTGGTTGAAATCAAAGACGTGGAAATACCCGAATCCATGCAGCGGGCGATGGCGCGCGAAGCCGAGGCCATCCGCGAGAAGCGCGCCCGCATCATCAAGGCCGAAGCGGAGCTGGAAGCGTCGATTAAGCTCACGCAAGGCGCGCTGGAGATGGAAAAAAGCCCCATCGCCCTGGAGTTGCGCCGGATGCAGATGCTGTCGGAAATCGGCATCGACAACAACACGACGACGGTGGTCCTCATCCCGTCCGAGTTTACCAACGCGGCCAAAAGCTTCACGCAAATGGTGCAGCAAGGCGGCGCCAAACCGGCATAAACCCGCCCTAAAAAGTGGGAGCATCAGACAAGATTCGACAAACTACTCGGAGCCCAAAAAGCCTGTTATTTAGCAGGCCTTTTGGGCTCCGAGTAGGTTTTCACGGTCCACGTCGAGCACCCGGCTGTACTCAGTAGAGCGGTTCTCAGGTTAGGGTACGGCTGTTTAACGGGGTAGAGACGCAACGTTTTGCGTCTCGTCGTTAGCGCCGCTGACCTGCGGTTGCGGATGTTGTTTAGTTGCTTATGTGAACGGCGCGGGGCCGGTCGTTCAACGCGAGTCGTTCAACGACGAGACGCAAAATGTTGCGTCTCTACCATCTGTATACCGACCTGAAAACCGCACTAGGTGCCTCACTCCTTCGCTTCGGGGATGGTGACCGGGGCGTTTTTCCGGCGGGCACGGTTCGGCGGGCATTGTGGCGGCTGAGGTTGCCCGCCGTGAACATTGGGGCCGGTTGCGCGTTCGAATAAAGACCGGTTCGCTTCACTCCTCCCCCCTTTCGCCATGAAAATTCTGCTCACCGGGGCCACGGGCTACATTGGCCAGCGCCTGCTGCCGCTGCTGGCCGGCGCGGGCCACGACGTGGTGTGCCTGGTGCGCGACGCGCGCCGCTTTTCGCTGCCCGAAAACCTGCCCGAAGCGCTGCGGGCCCGCGTGCGCGTGGCGCAGGGCGACTTGCTGAAGCCGGAGTCGCTGGCCGCCGTGCCCACCGACATTGAGGCCGCCTACTATTTCGTGCACTCGATGAGCGCCGGCAACGAGGATTTTTTTGAGTTGGAGCAGCAGTCGGCCCACCACTTCACGCAGTACCTGAACACGACCACCGCCCGGCAGGTCGTGTACCTCTCCGGCATCGCCAACGACCACGACCTGAGCGTGCACCTGCGCTCGCGGCGCGCCGTGGAAACCGTGCTCGGCCAGGCCCAACGGGCCCGGCTCACGGTGCTGCGGGCCAGCATCATCATCGGCTCGGGCTCGGCTTCTTTTGAAATAATCCGTGATTTGGTCGAAAAGCTGCCGGTGATGGTGACGCCGCGCTGGCTGAACTCGCGCTGCCAGCCCATCGGCATCCGCGACATCATGTTTTACCTCACCGCGGTGCTCGACAACCCGGCTTGCTTCGGCCGGGCCTTCGACGTGGGCGGCCCCGACGTGCTGACGTACCGGCAGATGCTGCTCGGGCTGGCCGCCGAGCGCCAGTACAAGCGCTGGATTGTGACGGTGCCCGTGCTCACGCCCCGGCTGTCGTCGTGGTGGCTGTACCTGGTCACGAGCACCACGTTTTCGTTGGCCCAAAGCCTGGTCGAGAGCCTGAAAAACGACACCGTGTGCGACCCCGAAAAGAGCATCGGCGCCGTGATTCCGCACGCGCCGATGAACTACCGGGCCGCGCTGGCCCTGGCTTTCCAGCGCATCGAGCAAAACGAGGTGGTCAGCTCCTGGAGCGACGCGCTCAGCTCGGGCACCATGCGCCAGAACTACATGGACGCCATTCAGATACCCAAAAACGGCATGTTTTTCGACCGCCAGCGCGTGCCTTTTCAACGGCCCGTGGCGGAGGTGCTGGACAATATCTGGCGCATCGGCGGCGAGCGGGGCTGGTACAAAACCGATTTTCTCTGGCGCATCCGCGGGCTCATGGACAAGGCCGTGGGCGGCGTGGGGCTGCGCCGCGGCCGCCGCTCGCCCAGCCGCCTGCGGGCCGGCGACCCGCTCGATTTCTGGCGCGTGCTGGTGGCCGACCGCGCCGGCCGCCGCCTGTTGCTGTACGCCGAAATGAAGCTGCCCGGCGAGGCCTGGCTCCAGTTCCGCATCGTGGACCAGGACGGCGGGGGCCACGCCGTCGAGCAGCTGGCCGCTTACCGCCCCCGCGGGCTGGCCGGGCGGCTGTACTGGTATTCGGTGCTGCCGTTTCACGGCATTATTTTCAAGGGCATGATTAAAAACCTGGTGCGGTACCAGGAACCCAAGCAGTTTCCTAAGGTTGAAGCTGCATCAGCGCCCCCTACTTTGGAGCCAAAATAGGGGCTAAAACAGGAGGCAATTAATGTCAGTTATTAACGGGTTAGGATTCTTGTTCACAAACTGTTGACCGGAAATACCCGCCAGCCCGAAGGTCCCGCGAACCCAAGTTTTATTGTACCAACTGGCGCCGGCCGGGCGTAGATTTCCCGCTCCAACTACTACCGGCCCGCCATGTACTTACTGCTACTGCCTCCTTTGCCCACCGCGATAGCCGGCTGGCCAGCGTACGCCTTGTTTTACTTGCTGGGCTTTGGGCTGGCGGGCGGCCTGCTGCTGCGGCAGGGCTGGCAACGGGGCTTTCCGCTGCGGCCGTGGCTGCTGCTGGTGGCCGGCACGGTGCTGGCGCTCATCGCCGGCACCCGCCTGGTTGCGGGCACGCCGGCCGACTGGCTGGCGCTGCCGCAACACGGGCATTGGGGCGTGGGCGGGCCGGTGGGGCGCTCGGTGCTGGGCGGAATGCTGGCGGCGGGGCTGGCGCTCGCGGGCCTGCGCCGGCTGCTGGGCTTTGGGCGGGCGGCAGCCGATGTGTTTGCCCTGCCTTTTGTGGTCGGGCTGGCGGTGCAGGGGGTGGGCTGCCTGCTGGCGGGCTGCTGCTTTGGCACCGTGCTGGGCCCCGGCCCCGGCCTGGGCCTGACGTATGGGCCCGGCGCCGAACCGTTTCGGGCGCAGGTGTCGCGGGGGCTGCTCTCGGCCACGGCCACGCAGAGCCTGCCCGTGCACGCGGCCCCGCTCTACCAGTTGGTGCTTTGCCTGGGCATCGCGGCGGCGCTGGTGGGGGGGCGTCGGTGGCTGGCGCGCCGGCCGGGAGTGGCGCTGCCGCTGGCGTTTGGGCTGTACGCGGCCGGGCGCTTCGGGCTCGAATTTGTGCGCGACCCGCTGGGCGATGTGGTGGGCGCGGGCCTGTGGCTGGGCCTCAAGCCGGTGCAGTGGGGCCTGCTGGCGGCGGCCCTGGCGCTGGCGGCGTGGGTGGCCCGGCGCGCCCGGCGGCCGGCCGTGGCAGGGCCAATTGCCGCGCCCACCGACCGCCCGGTGCGCAACCTGCTGCTGGTGCTGCTCATGCTGCTGCTGCCGCCCGTGCTGCTCCCCGGCGGCTTCGACCTGGGCGAAACCTGGGTGCTGCGCGCCCTGCTGCTGCCGGTAATCGTGCTCGAAGCGGCCCGGCTGCTGCGGGTGCTGCGCCTGGCCCAACCGCTGCCGGTGGCGCTGCTGCTGCTCAGCGGCGTGCTGATGAGCCAGGCGCCGGCCCCAACCGCAACGCTGGAAAAACCCGGCCCCGCGCTCACCTTTGGACTGGGCGGGCTCACGGGCAGCAGCTACCAGCTGTACGAGCCCAACAGCACGTGCAGCGCCCCACGGCAGAACATTACGCAATTTCAGGGCTACCACCAGCGCTATTCGGGCGTGACGGGCGGGGCGGTGTATAGCCTGCCGGTGGGCAGCAACGGCCACAACACCATCAACTTCGGGCTGAACGGCTTCCTGGGCCGCACCTCGTTCGACCCGCCGGCCGCCTTGCTCGGCCAGCACCCAGGGACCGATTCGCTCGTCATCCTGCAATCGGCCACGGCCCGCACACTCTACGACGTCAACCCGAACGTGGAGTTCTTCTCGCCAAGCCGCGCGGGCCACAACTTCCGCTTCCGCTTTGGCCTGGGCCTGCACCTGAGCACCCAATACGCGTTCGATTTTCCCACCCAGCCGCTCCGCAGCCGGGGCGTAGCGCCGTCGCTGCTACTGGAATTTGGGTACCGCAACCTGCTCTGGCTGCACAGCAGCGTCTTGCACGGGGCCAATGCCGTGGGCAACGGCACCTGGCGGTCGGGCCTGGGCACCGGCTTTGGCGGCAACCGGGCGACGCTGGTGGGCGGCGTGGCCCTGAGCAACAGCAACGGACAGAATGACCTGGACCTTAACATTCTCGGCGGCCCGGCCTACGACGCGCCCAGCGCCGCGTTTGGCGAGCTGCACTGGCAAGTGTCGCCGACCTGGCAAGTGGAGAGCAGCGGCCTGAGCAATTTCAACGACGTGACCCAATTCAGCCTGGGCGCCCGCTACCGGCTGCCGCTGCCGGCCAAGCGGGCACGGGCCGGAAATTAGGGGTTACCCAAACACCGGCACCACGCGCCCCTCCTCCACTTTCAGGGCGGCGTCGTACTTCTTGCCGGTTTTGGCCGAGATGAAGCCTTTGATAACGCTCGTTTCGCCGCGCCGCAGCAGCTGCTTTAGCTGCGTCTCGGTGAGGGCTTTTCCGCCCCACTCGAAGGCCACGCGGAACTGGCAGTCTTCGCGGAAGCGCGAGCAGCCGTAAGCCGCTTTGCCCTTGAGCATGGTGCCCAGCTTGCACACCGGGCACGGAATCTGCCCCGATTCGGGGGCCGCGCCGGGCTTGCTGTCGGCCACGAGCAGCAGCGTGGGCTGAAAAGCCGCGTCGAGGCCGATGGCGGCATCGAACTTTTGGCCCTCGGCCCCGACGAAGCCTTTCATAACCGGCGTGCGGCCTTTGGCGAGCAGGGCTTTCACTTGCGGGTCGCTGAGCTTCTTGCCGTGGATTTCGGCCGGCAGGCGGAACGTGCAGCCCTCCCGAAAGCGGGCGCAGCCGAAGGCCGTTTTGCCGCGCAGCACGTGGCCGGTGCGGCAGACGGGGCAGTAGCCGAGGCCTTTTGCCTCACCCCCCAGCCCCCTCTCCGGGGGAGAGGGGGAGCCGGACGACTTTGTTCGACTGCTGGTGCTCGGCTCCCCCCTCTCCCCCGGAGAGGGGGGCCGGGGGGGCGAGGCAACCGCCAGCGCCGAAGAAGACGTGACCATCCGCCCCCTTCCATCCTGCTTCACTTCCTGCACCATCTCGCGCACCAGCGCGCTCAGCTCGCCCAAAAAGCCTTCCGAAGAAAGCTCGCCCCGCTCAATCTGGCGCAGCTTGTGCTCCCACTGGCCGGTCAATTCGGCCGATTTCAAGGTCGGATTTCGAATCAACCCAATCAGCTCCACCCCGGTCGGCGTGGGGATGATGCGCTTTTTCTCGCGCTTGATGTAGTTGCGCTTGAACAGCGTTTCGATGATGGCGGCGCGGGTGCTGGGGCGGCCGATGCCGTTTTCCTTCATGGCCTGGCGCAGCTCCTCGTCGTCGATGTTGCGGCCGGCCGTTTCCATGCCGCGCAGCAGGGTGGCTTCGGTGTAGTCTTTGGGCGGCTGGGTGGTTTTGGAGTCGAGGCGCGGCTCGTGGGGGCCGCTTTCGCCTTTCACGAAGCTGGGCAGCACGGTAGCCACGGCGTCATCGTCGGCTTCGGAAGTACCCGCGGCGGCCCCCGGCGCAGGGGCCGATTTGGGGGCCTGCTGCTCCTCGGGGTTGCCGTAGACCACGCGCCAGCCGGGGTTCAGAATCTGCCGGCCGCGCACCCGGAACGGGCGCTCGGCGGCTTCGGCCAGCACGGTGGTGTTGCTCACCTCGCAGTCGGGGTAGAACGCGGCGATGAAGCGCCGGGCGATGATGTCGTACACGCTGCTTTCCATGCCCCCGCCGGGGCCCGCCGCGCCGGTCGGGATGATGGCGTGGTGGTCGGTTACCTTATTGTTGTTGAACACCTTGCCGGTTTTCGGAATTTTGCCCGCCAGCAGGGGCCCCGTCAGGCTCTCGTACCCGATGCCGCGCAAAATGCCGGGGATTTTTGGGTACTGGTCATCGGGCAGAAATGTGGTGTCCACGCGCGGGTAGCTCACGGCTTTCTTCTCGTACAGGCCCTGCACAAGCTTCAGCGTGTCCTCGGCCGACAGGCCCAACTGGTTGTTGCACTGCACTTGCAGCGACGTCAGGTCGAACAGGCGTGGCGGCGACTCGCGTCCTTTTTTGATCTCCACGTCCGTGATGGTGAGCGGCGCGGGGCGCACGGCTTCCAGGGCCTCGTTGGCCTCGGCTTCGGTCACGAAGTAGCCCAGGGCCCTGAGACGCGACTGCTCGTCGGGCGCGTCTTCGGCGGCCTTGGCCTGCTTGGGCGGGGCGATGTGGGCGAACATGGTGCCCCGGTATTCCGTCCGCAGCACCCAGTACGGCTCGGGCTTGAAATTCTGGATTTCGTGGTGGCGGGCCACCAGCAGGGCCAGCGTGGGCGTTTGCACCCGCCCGATGCTCAGCAGCTGCTTGTCCTGGTAGGTGGTGTATTTGAGGGTGAACAGGCGCGTGGCGTTCAGGCCCAGCAGCCAGTCGCCCACGGCGCGGCTCTTACCGGCCTGGTACAACGAGTCGAATTCCTTGGCCTCGCGCAGGTTCTGGAAGCCCTGGCGGATGGCCTCCTCCGTCAGCGACGAAATCCAGAGGCGCTTCACGGGCTTGCGGCACTTGGCCTCCATCAGCACCCAGCGCTGAATCACTTCGCCTTCCTGCCCGGCGTCGCCGCAGTTGATGACTTCGGTGGCTTCATCGACCAGCCGCTTGATGGTCTGAAACTGCTTCACCACGCCCTCGTCGCGCCGCATGAGCTTGATGCCGAACGAATCGGGAATCATGGGCAGGCTGTGCAGGCTCCAGCGCTTCCACTCGGGCTGGTAGTCGTCGGGCTCCTTGAGCTGGCAGAAGTGGCCGAACGTCCAGGTGACCTGGTAGCCGTTGCCTTCGAGGTAGCCGTCCAGGCGGCGGGTGGCGCCGAGTACGTTGGCAATTTCGCGGGCGACGCTGGGCTTTTCGGCAATGCAAACTATCACTGATTTTCGCTGATTAAACTGATGCCGCTGGTGGTTTTCGGCGCAGGCAATCAACAAAGATAACCGCGAAAAAGGTCGGTTTTAAACCAGCTCCGCGCATTGCTGGCGCGAGTTTAGCGCAGCGTAACTCGTGCCGAATACGGTGGGGAGGCTGCGCCTCCCCTGCCGCGCCAGCGGCAAGGCGGCACCGCGCCCGGCCGCATCGTGTACGCGGGTCGTGCTGTTGCGAGGCACAGCCTCGCCCGAATGTTGGGCACGAGTTACGCTGCGCTAAACTCGCGCCAGACCGGGCGTAACTCGCGCCGGGGAAGAACGGCAACCGGTGCTGGCGTGGGGGTAGCGCCGCCTAACTCCTGCGCAGAAGGAGGCCGCTTCCTACCGGTTCCTGGTCCATTTAACGTGCAGGATTTTGGATTCCTTGCCCCCTTCCAGCCGGTAGATTTCCAGTATCTCGGTATTTTCATCGACGAAGGTGTAGACTTCTTTCATGTTGTTTTCCTTCCCGGTTGTGTTATTCTGTTGTTTGTAGCGCATGGTAATGGACTTGGTGGCCGCGTCCCAGGGGCCTTCCATGGCCACGCCGTTGCCGCCGTCCTGAATCATGGCGCGGGTGAATATCTGCTTATTCGTGTCGTAGCCCGTCACCCGTACCCCGCGCGTTTGCTGGCCTCCGATGGTGTAGATAATCTCCGAAACCTGAAAGAGCCCGCCCATGGCCATGCCATTGGTGAGCGTGGAGGTGCTGGTGATGGGCGGGGCCGTGGGGGAAAACGTCATCGTAGCCTGGCCCGTCCAGGCGCCATTCGACCGGGCCAACAGCCGATGAAATTCGTCGGTGGGAAGGGCTGGTTTTTCGGCCGCCGCTCCCGCCGGAGCAGCCGCTTGTGGTTTGGGCAGCGCCCCGGTTTGTTGCCCAAACGCAAAGTGGCAGCTTCCCTAGCTGCTTAGCACGGCGAGTAGAATCGTCTTCGTTTTCATGCGACGTAGGTAAGGATGGCGTGAGAAGTAAGCGGTGCCAGCGGCTATCAACAGGCCCGAAGATACCCGCGCTGGCGCACGTTTCCAACGCGCCCCAGCGCGAGAAACGCGCGGCCTGGCGCGGGTTTAGCGCAGCGTAACTCGTGCCGATTATGGTGGGGAGGCTGCGCCTCCCCTGCCGCGCCAGCGGCAAAGCGGCACCGCGCCCGGCCGCATCGTGTACGCGGGTCGTGCTGTTGCGAGGCACAGCCTCGCCCGAATGTTGGGCACGAGTTACGCTGCGCTAAACTCGCGCCAGACCGGGCGTAACTCGCGCCAGACCGGGGCCAGACCGCGCCAGCGGGAGGCACCAACCGGTTGCCAGAGCCTTCGCTAAGCGGCCAAGCGCACCGCAACCGGTTGCAACGGTGATAACCACGCGAAAAAAGCCGGTGCAACCGGTTGCAACGCCCATTTCCGCCCGGCGAAGCCCATTGCAACCGGTTGCGATGCCCACTTCCGCCCAGCGAAGCCTGTTGCAACCGGTTGCAATACCCGTTTTCACACAAAAAAGCCTGTTGCAACCGGTTGCAACGGGCTTTTTTGGTTTCTTAGGCTGCTAGCGCTGCGCGGGCTCGGGGGTTTTGGGGCCGGTGGTGGTGCGGCCGGCCTTGCTCAGGTCGAAAAACGCGGCCACGCGCTTGGGCTGGTCGGCAAATTCGAGCAGCAGGGTGGCGTAGGCGCGGAACAGGGCCAGGCAGGTGGCCTGGCGGCCGTCGTGGAGGTCGACGCGCTGGGTGCCGGCGGTTTTGGCCAGGCCGTCGGCGCGTTGCAGGGCGGCCTGGAGGGCGGCGAGCACGGCGCGGCCTTCGGTGCGCACGGGCGAGGTGAAGACGGTGGGGCGGGCGTCGAGCGCGTCGAGGAAGGCCGTGAAGGCGTCTTCGACCTGGGTCTGGCTGCTTTTGTTGAGGGCGGGGCGGCCGTGGGGGAAGATGGCCAGCAGGTCGGGGCTGCCCGGCTCGTAGGCGGGGTTGATGACCTTGCGCTCGGTCTTTTTCACGTAGGCCTTGAAGTCGTCGAGGGCCTGGGCCAGGGTGATGGTGGTGGCCCGGCTTTCGCCGGAGAGCTGGCCGCTGTGGGTGGTGCGGTAGTCGGTGAGGGCCACGTCGAGGGGGTCGGCCACGGCCTTGAACCGGGCTTTGCCATCCTGCAAGGCTTGCAGGGTGAAGGCGGCCATGTCGGCAAACTGGTCGCGGTTGAGGCGCAGGTTGGCGAAGAAATTCTCGAAGCGGGCAGCGTATTTGGGCTGGGCCATGCGGCAGAGGCGGGGGGGTTAGGAACGGAAATACCCGGCATTTTGCCGGGCGGCGGGGAAGGTAGCCAAAATGTTCTGAAAAAATAATACGGGCCCCGGCCCCGGTGGCGGCCGCGCCGGCCACGCCGGGGCCCGGCGCCGGACACCCCGGCCGTGGGGGCGGCATATTGTTGATTTACACTATTTATCGTTTGGGCCGCCACCGGCGGCGGTCGCGCCGCCGCCGCCCGGGCGCAACCGCTGGCTGCTCAGCTTACTAAAGCCACGCGGCAAAATATTTCGGCGGGCGTCAACCCCGGAAAAGGCTGGCCGTATTAGCCCTCCAATGCAACCCACCGACTCGCCCACGCCGCCGCTCGTCCCGCTGCACCCCACCACCATTCCGGTGATT
The DNA here is from genome assembly GCA_964242365.1 of uncultured Hymenobacter sp. Lineage (GTDB taxonomy): Bacteria > Bacteroidota > Bacteroidia > Cytophagales > Hymenobacteraceae > Hymenobacter. Next base: position 16,200 of record CAXTCS010000035.1, read on the forward strand.
GAGGAGCGGGCGCGCATCGAAAAAGAACTGGTGGAAACCGGCCGCGTGGTCATCCGCAAAACCGTGCACCACGACACCCAAACCGTGGACGTGCCCACCCAGGAAGAGCAGGTTCACGTCGAGCGCGTGGCCATCAACCGGGTGGTGGCCACGCCGCCGGAGGTGCGCTACGAGGGCGACACGATGATAATTCCGGTGCTGCGCGAGGAAGTGGTGGTCACCACCCGCCTCGTGCTGGTGGAGGAGCTGCGCGTGCGCAAGCAAACCTTCACCACCAACACCCCGCAGGAAGTGGTGCTGCGCCGCGAAGAAGTGCACTACGAGCGCCACGACGGCCCGGCCGCGCCGGTGCCGCCCGCCGCCTGATTACCGAGCTTTCTTTTTCCCTTCCTTTCCACATTTTCATTTTTCAACACCATGGCCCAAACCGTAGTAGGCTTGTTCAACAGCGCTTCAGAAGCGCAGCAAGCCGTTCAACAACTCATGTCTGCCGGCTTCGTGCAAAGCAACGTCGACGTGGCCGCGCAGGACGCCCAAAACGCCCAGCGCATGACCGGCAATGCCGGTAGCACGGGCTCGAACAACGACCCGTCGGACTTCCAGAACAGCAGCGGCACGGCCGTCGAAGGGGCGGTTGATGCCACGGCCCGCGCCACGGGCAAGGCCGAAGACGGCATCGGCCGGTTCTTCAGCAACCTGTTTGGCGGCGACGACTCCGACGACGCCCGCGCCTACACCAACGTGACCCGCAACGGCGGCTCGGTGGTGACGGTGCACGCCGCTTCGGCCGACGAAGCCGCCCGCGCCCGCGACATTCTGGACGACAACGGCGCCATCGACGTGCACGCCCAGGCCCAAACCCAGGGCTACGGCATGACCGGCGCCCAGGGCTACGCCGCCGGCAACACCGCCGAAGGCGCCCAAAAGGTGAACATCATCGAAGAGAACCTGCAAGTGGGCAAGCGCGTGGAGCAAACCGGCGGGGCCCGCATCCGCAGCCGCATCATCGAGAAGCCGGTGGAAGAAAGCGTGCGCCTGCGCGAAGAGCACGTGAACGTGCAGCGCCGCGACGTGAACCGCCCCGCCACGGAGGCCGATTTTGCCGCCTTCAAGGAAGGTGAAATCAGCGTAACCGAATCGGCCGAGCGCGCCGTGGTGGCCAAAGAAGCCCGCGTGGTGGGCGAAGTGAGCATCGACAAAACCGCCACCGAGCGCGAGCAGGTGGTGCGCGACACCGTGCGCAGCACCGAAGTGCAGGTGGAAAACCTGACCGGCACCCCCCGCACCAGCGACAGCGACGTAAACCTGCAAGGCGGCGCCAAGCGCGTGAGCGACGATGACGACCTCGACGACAACGGCCTGACCAGCCGCTAGATTCTTGCCAGCGCACAAAAAAGCGGCGACTGAGGCCTCAGTCGCCGCTTTTTTGTGCGCTGGTGGAGGGGATGGAAGCGTTTTTTATTAGCGAACCGCGGTTGCGGCAGATTGAACGCCAGCCCCATCGGGGCGACACATTGGTAGAAAAAACGTTGATTCCTCGGCGGTCAAGCCCCCGCGGGGCGACACTCGGGCAACGAATGCCGCCCGGCTGGGCAGGGCTTTCGCATCAAACCTAACTGGCGCTTTGCCCGGCGCTTCAGCGCCGGGAGTAGAGGCAGTGCCTTTTTTGGGCTTTAGCCCTGGTCGTTGCGGCCACCCGCCAGGGCTAAAGCCCCCAAAAAGAAACCCGAACCCGGCTCCCGGCGCTGAAGCGCCGGGCAAAGAAGATGCCGGCCGGTTTGGTGCGGAAGCCCTGCCCCACCGGGGCTTTTGGCGTTCTTCAAGCTGGTTACTACCGATAGGCCGCCCCGCTGGGGCTAACGTTCAATACGTCGCGACTTGGTCTTTTTTCTATCCTGCGACTGCCGCTACACCATCCTGCTGGGATTTGGCCGACGGAGCAGTGGCGGGCACGGCAGCGCTACCGGCGCAGGGCGAGCCGCAGGCCGGCCATCAGCCAGCGGGTGGGCAGCGGGGCGCCCAGCAGGTCGGAGTAGTGCTCGTTGAACAGGTTCTGGACCTGGCCCGTGAGCCAGAGGCGCTCGGGCAGCAGCGCGGCTTCGAGGCGGGCGTTGAAGACGAGGTACTCGGTGCGCTGGGTGCGGTTGATGGCGGCCGCGGCCACGCCGTCGCGCTGTTTCCAGAGGCCGCTGAGGCTGCCGTTGACGCGGCGCGAGGTGAGGCCCACCGTGCCCGAAACGACGTGGCGGGCAATGTTGGCGAGGTACTGCGAGGCGATGTTTTGGGCGTTGGCCACGTGCACGTAGGTGTAGCCGATGCTGCCATCGAAGCGGGTTTTGGGGGTAAAAGAATACGCGTAGGTCAGCTCGGTTTCGAGGCCACGGGTGGTTACGTCGAACAGGTTTTGGGCGTAGCGGTAGGTGGCCGTGGGGTTGAGGTTGGGGAGGCCGGAGGCTTCGATAACCCGGGCGCCGGCCGTGGGCACGTAGTCAATCTGGTTGTTGCCCTTGCGCAGGAAGCCGGTGGCTTTGGCCGTGAGGCCGGGCAGCGGGCGGTAATCGGCCCCGATTTCGTAGTTCATCGTGCGCTCGGCTTGCAGGCCGGCGTTGCCCACGTTGAAGCCGTTGGGCACGGTGCCGGCCCGGCCGTTGGCGTTGTAGCGCTCGGTGAAATCGGGCGCCCGGATGGCCCGGCCGATGGCGCCGCGCACGGTCAGCTCGTTGCCAAGCTGCTGGCTCACGTTGAACTGGGGCACGACTTCGGTGCCGTAGCTCTGGTCGTGGTCGAGGCGCAGGCCGCCGGTGAGGGCCAGCGTGGCGGTGGGCGTCACGGCCACCACGCCAAAGGCGGCGTAGTGCCATTGGGCGTGGGTGCCCCGGTCGTTGCTGACGACGGCGCGGCGGTCGGCCTGGCCGCCCAGGGTGGCCCGCACCCGGCTGGAAAACTGCCGCTGGTGGCTCAGCAGCACGTTGGTGTAGTGCGTGAGGTGGTCGCTGGCTACCGACGTCGGGGTGAACACGTAGTAGTCGGTGCCCCGGCTGGCCGATACCTGGGCCTCGGTGCGGCTGCGCTCGCTGTGCTGGTAGCGAATCTGGCCCTGATACCAGTTCTTGTTGGTGGTTTCGCGGGCCTGGTCGGCCGGGCTGTTCGTGTAAAAGTATTGGGCGCTGTAGCTGCGGCGGTCGAGGCTGGCGCGGGCGGCCAGGCTCAGCTTGGGCGTGAGGTCGTAGGCCGCCGAGAGGGAATAGGTTTTCAGGCTGGCGTCGCTGCGCAGGGTGCTGGGCGCGTCGCGCAGTTGGCCGTCGGTGGTGTTGAGCAGGATGCCGCCGCCCAGACGCAGGCGGTTGGCGGCCAGGAAGCCGCCGGTGCTGGTGTGCCACAGGTTCCACTCGCCGCGCAGGGCGGTGCTGGTGAGCTCGGCCTCGTGGCGGCGGGCGGTGGCGGCGAAGGTTTTGGTGACGATGTTGATGACGCCGCCCACGGCGTCGGGGCCGTAGAGGGCGGCGCCCGCGCCCCGGATGATTTCAATCTGCTCAATCTCGGCCGGGGCAATGGGCAGGTAGGCCCCAAAATGGCCCGTGAGCGGGTCGTTCAGCCGCAGGCCGTCGAGCAGGAAAAGCACCTGGTTGAAGGTGCTGCCGCGCAGGCTTACGTCGGCCTGCGCGCCGAAGCTGCCCCGGCTCTGCACTTCGAGCGCGGGCAGGCAGCGCAGCAGGTCATCGAGGGAATTGACGGGGTAGCGGGCGATGCTGGCGCCCGAAATAACGGTGACGGCGCGGCCGGTCTGGCTGAGGGGCTGGCTCAGGCGCGAGGCGTAAACCGTGACTTCGCGCAGGGTGCGGCTGCTGTCGGCGGGGCTTTGGGCGAGGACAGGGCCGGCGAGGAAGAGGCCAAAAAGGGGCGTAGCGTAGCGGGTAAGGTGCATTAAGAAGGGAGCTGATGAGGCCACAAACTTACGGGGCCAGCGCGGCCCGAACGGGCGTTGGCTACATTCGTGACGGCGCGGGGCAACGTGGCGTCCCTGGCGGCGTCCTTCGCGCGAACTCACTTTTTATTCCCGCATTTTTTCAATGAAGCATCTTTTTCTGATGGGTATTTTGGGCCTGGTGGCCGCGGCTCCGGCCCTGGCGCAGGCCCCGCCCGCCGCGCCGGCGGAATTTCCGTACCGCGCGTCGGCCACCAAGATTAACGATTTGGTGCACACCAAGCTCGACGTGCGCTTCGATTACGCCAAGCACTACCTCTACGGCAAGGAATGGGTGACGCTGAAGCCCCACGCCTACCCCACCGACTCGCTGCGGCTCGACGCCAAGGGCATGGACATCAAAACCGTGGCCCTGATGAGCGGCGACCAGCCGCAGCCCCTGAAATACACCTACACCGACGCGGCCAACCTGCGCATCGACCTGGGCAAAACCTTCAAGCCCGGCGAAGCCTACACGGTGTACATCGACTACGTTTCGAAGCCGGATGAGCTGAAAGTGAAGGGCAGCGCGGCCATCACCGACGCCAAGGGCTTGTACTTCATCAACGCGGACAGCGCGGTGGCCGGCAAGCCGGTGCAGGTCTGGACGCAGGGCGAGACGGAAGGCTCGTCGGCCTGGTTTCCGACCATCGACCGGCCCAACCAGAAAACCACCGAGGAAATCACGATGACCGTGCCCAGCAAGTACGTCACGCTCTCGAACGGCTATTTGGCCAGCTCGAAACCCGCCGGCCCCGGCCTGCGCACCGACACCTGGAAGATGGAATTGCCCCACGCGCCTTACCTGTTTATGATGGCGGTGGGCGACTTCAAAATTTACAAAGACACCTGGCGCGGCAAGGAGGTGAGCTATTATCTGGAGCCCAAATACGCCCCTTTTGCCAAGCAGATTTTCGGCAATACGCCCGACATGCTGGAGTTTTTCAGCACCCGCCTGGGCGTTGAATATCCGTGGAATAAATACGCTCAGATTGTGTGCCGCGACTACGTGAGCGGCGCCATGGAAAACACCACCGCCACGCTGCACGGCGAGCAGGTGCAGCTGACCGACCGCGAGCTGCTGGACCGCGAATACACCGGCGAATCGGTGATTGCGCACGAGCTGTTTCACCAGTGGTTTGGCGACTACGTGACGGCCGAAAGCTGGGCCAACATTACGGTAAACGAGACGATGGCCGACTTTTCGGAAGGCCTTTATGCCGAGCACAAGTACGGCCGCGACGCCGCCGATGCCCACTACTACCGCTACCTGCGCCGCTACCTGGCCAGCCCGCGCGACGCGGCCAAAAACCTCGTGCGCTTTCACTACGACAGCCAGGAAGACGTGTTCGACCTGGTGAGCTACCAGAAGGGCGGCGCCATCATGGACATGCTGCGGGCGTACCTGGGCGACGACGTGTTCTTCGCGGGGCTGCAAAAGTATTTGAAGGACAATGCCCTGGGCAACGGCGAGGCGCACCAGATGCGGCTGGCGTTTGAGGCGGTGTCGGGGCAGGACTTGAACTGGTTTTATAACCAGTGGTATTTCGGCGCCGGGCACCCGGTGGTGAGCATCGACTACGCCTGGGACGCGGCCAAGAAGGTGCAGTCGGTGACGGTGAAGCAGAACCAGACGGGCCAGACGTTCCGGCTGCCGTTCACCATCGACTACTACGTGGGCGGCAAGGTGCTGCACCAGGCCGTGACCATGACGGAAGCCACTCAGACCTTTGCCCTGCCCCTCCCGGCCAAGCCCGAGCTGGTGAACGTGGACGCCAGCAAGAAGCTGCTGTGGCAGAAAACCGACAACAAATCGATGAGCGCGTACGCGTACCAGTACGCCCACGCGCCCTTGTTTGTGGACCGGCGCGAGGCGGTGGATGCGGCGGCCAAAGCGCCCGCCACCGACGCCACCGTGCGCGGCATTATGCTGGCGGGCCTCAACGACAAGTTTTACAGCGTGCGCCTGGGCGCCATCGAGCCGCTGAAGCTCGACGACAAAACCGTGGCCAAAGCCGCCGGGCCCGCCCTGCGCAAGCTGGCCGCCACCGAAAAAGAGCCCGCCGTGCTGGCGTCGCTGCTCACGGCGCTGGCCAAGCTGAAGGACAAGAAGGACGAGAAGTTCTTTACGCAGCAGCTTAATAGCCAGTCGTATCAGGTGCAGGGCGCGGCCCTGCGCGCCCTGGCCAGCGTGCAGCCGGCGCAGGCCCTGGCCCGCGCCAAAACCTTCGAAAATGACGGGCACGCGGCCCTCACCCAGGCGGTGGTGGCGGTGTACGCCAAGAGCGGCGGCCCGGCGGAGTGGGCGTACGTGCGCGATAAATTCGACGCGGGCCGCCCCCAGGCCAGGTTCAACATGGCCCCGTCGCTGGCCGAAATGATGGGCCGCCTCGACGACCCGGCCGCTTTTGCCGAAGGCGTAACCCGCATCCGGGACCTGGCCATCAAATACAAGACTTCCGGGGCCGACCAGTTGGGCGTGAATTTGCTGCAAACCGCCGCCAAAAGCCAGGCCGGCCGTGCGCAAGCGACTCAGGACCAGCAGGCGGTAGACAAAGCCGTGCAGGATATTAAAGACGCGAAATAGGGCTGCCTGTATCGAAATTTCACGTAGGGTCGTTCTTAAAAAACACTGCGGGACACTGCGTGAAAGCTAGCTAGCCGCCGCGAAATCAACAAAAAAGGCCTGTCGCGCATTGCGGCAGGCCTTTTTTGTGGTCAATCTGGCTTAACGCTGGGTGGTATTCTGATGGTTGTCGATTACTTCGGCGGCGTCTGGCTCGGGGGTTTCGGGGGCGGGGGCCGCGTCGTTTTGGTCCCCGACCGCGGTGGCGTAGATGTGCTTCATTTCGGCCATCATATCGACGCCGTCGACTTCGAGGTCTTTGAGCACGCCGTCGGCGATGTCGTAGACGAGGCCGTGCAGGCGGGGCGGGTTGTCGCCGCGCATGGCGTTCTGGATGATGTTGGTTTTGGCCAGGTTGCGCACCTGTTCCATCACGTTGAGCTCGACCAGGCGGCGCAGGCGCTGGGTTTCGTCCTTCACCCGCAGGAACTCGGTTTCGTGCAGCCGGATGACGTCGCGGATGTTCACCAGCCAGTTGTCAATCAGGCCGTACTGCTTGTTGCTGGCCGCCGCCGCCACGCCGCCGCAGCCGTAGTGGCCCACCACCAGAATGTCTTTCACGCCCAGCACTTCCACGGCGTATTGCAGCACCGAGAGCAGGTTCATGTCGGAATGCACCACCAGGTTGGCGATGTTGCGGTGCACGAACATCTCGCCCGGCCCCGTGC
>CAXTCS010000036.1:0-23374 GCA_964242365.1 uncultured Hymenobacter sp.
TTCCCCAGCCGCTCATTATGCCCATTAATTCTCCTACCGATTTCACCGGTTTCGTGCGCGTGCGCGGGGCCCGCGAGCACAACCTCAAAAACGTCGACGTCGACATTCCGCGCGATGCGCTGGTGGTGTTCACCGGCGTGTCGGGCTCGGGCAAGTCGAGCCTGGCATTTGGCACGCTCTACGCCGAGGCCCAGCGGCGGTATCTGGAGTCGGTGTCGCCGTATGCGCGGCGGCTGTTTCACCAAATGGCGGTGCCCGAAGTCACGTCCATTGAGGGGCTGCCGCCGGCCGTGGCGCTGCAGCAGCAGCGCGGCGCGCCCAGCACCCGCTCGTCGGTGGGCTCGGTCACCACGCTTTCCAATTTGCTGCGGATGCTGTACTCGCGGGCCGGCGACTACCCGGCTGGTCAGGGCATTGTCTACGCCGAAGCCTTTTCGCCCAACACGGCCGAGGGCGCCTGCCCCACCTGCCACGGCCTGGGCCGCGTGTACGAAGTGACCGAGCAAAGCATGGTGCCCGACCCCTCGCTCACCATCCGGGAGCGGGCCATCGCGGCGTGGCCCCAGGCCTGGGGCGGCCAGAATCAGCGCGACATCCTCGTGAGCATGGGCTACGACGTGGACACGCCCTGGCAGGATTTGCCCCAAAAGGACCGCGACTGGATTCTGTTCACCGACGAGCAGCCGGTGCTGCCCGTGTACCCCGGCTACTCGCCCCAGGAAACTCAGCGCGCCATCAAGCGCCGCGAGCCGCCGAACTACATGGGCACCTTCACCGGCGTGAAGCGGCACGTGCTGCACACCTTCGCCACCACCCAAAGCCCGCTCATGAAGAAGCGGGTGGCCCAGTACATGCTCGGCAGCGACTGCCCCACCTGCCTCGGCAAGCGCCTGCGGGTCGAGTCGCTGGCGGTGAAATTTGCCGGGCTGGATATTGCCGAGATGTCGCGGCTGCCCCTCAAGCGGCTGGGCGGCCTTTTGCAGCCCTACGCCACGGGCACGGCCCGCCAACAAGCGCACGACGCGGCGCACCCCGAGCAGGCCATCGTGGCCCGGCGCATTGCCGAAGACCTGGCCGCCCGCCTCGCCGTGCTGCTCGATTTGGGCCTCGGCTACCTGTCGCTGGAGCGCGGCACGCCCACGCTTTCGCCCGGCGAGCTGCAGCGCCTGCGCCTAGCCACGCAGCTGTACTCCAACCTGTTTGGCGTGGTGTACGTGCTCGATGAGCCGTCGGCCGGCCTGCACCCGGCCGACACCGAGGCGCTGCTCGCCGCGCTGGCCGGGCTCAAGGGCGCGGGCAATTCCTTATTCGTGGTGGAGCACGATTTGGACGTCATCCGCCAGGCCGACTGGCTGGTGGACGTGGGCCCGGCGGCCGGCGAACAGGGCGGCGAAATCCTCTACAGCGGCCCACCCGAGGGCCTGAAAACCGTCGCCAACTCGCAGACGCGCCCGTTTTTGTTCGACCCCGCCGCGCTGCCCGGCCGGCCGCCGCGCACGCCCAGCGGCTGGCTACGGCTGGCCGGCGTCACGCGCAACAACCTCGACCGGCTCGACGTGGCCTTTCCCTTGGGCGTGTTCACCACGGTCACGGGCGTGTCGGGCTCGGGCAAGTCGAGCCTGGTCAGCCAGGTGCTGGTTGAGCTTGTTGCTCTCGAATTAGGAATGAAGAATGAGGAATTGGGAATTGAAACCGAGGATACCGACGATTATTCTTCCCTCCTCATTCCTCATTCTTCATTAACCGAAGGCCGCATCACCGCCGGCCTCGAAGGCATCAAGCGCCTGGTGCGCGTCGACCAGAAGCCCATTGGCCGCACGCCGCGTTCCAACATGGCCACCTACACGGGCTTGTTCGACCACGTGCGCAAGCTGTTCGCCGCCACCCCGGAGGCCCGAAAACGCCGCTACGACGCCGGCCGCTTCTCCTTCAACGTGGCCAAGGGCCGCTGCGAAACCTGCCAGGGCGAAGGCTTTGTGATGGTCGAGCTGCTGTTTTTGCCCAGCGTGTACGCCCCCTGCCCCACCTGCCACGGCGCGCGCTACAACGCCAAAACCCTCGAAGTCCGGTACCGCGACCGCCACATCGCCGAAGTGCTGGCCCTGACCGTGGACGAGGCCTGGGCGTTCTTCGCCGACGAGCCGCCCATCTGGCGCGCCCTCACCGTGCTGCGCGAAGTGGGCCTGGGCTACCTGCGCCTCGGCCAGCCCGCCACCGAGCTGAGCGGCGGCGAAGCCCAGCGCATCAAGCTCGCCACCGAATTGCAGCGCATCGGGCGCGGCAACACGCTCTACGTGCTCGACGAGCCCACCACCGGCCTGCACCCGGCCGACGTGGAAAAGCTGCTGCTCCAGCTCGAAGGACTGGTCGAGGCCGGCAACACGGTCGTTGTGGTCGAGCACGACATGCGCGTGGTGGCCGGCTCCGATTGGGTTATCGACATCGGCCCCGGCGCGGGCGAAGACGGCGGCCGCGTGGTGGCCGCCGGCCCGCCGGCCGAGGTGGCCCGGTCGCCCAAAAGCCGCACGGCGCCTTACCTGGCGCGCTTCCTGGGCCCGGCTTAGCGGGCTCAATCCCCTCCCGTTGCAGCCGCTCGCACGTAGCCCCGGCGGGGCAACACATTGGTAGTATGTAGGAGGATAGAGCTGATTTTCAAGCCCCGGCGGGGCGGCACTCGCGCTACCGAGTGTCGCCCCGCCGGGGCTTTGGTCTTTTTGCTGCCTTATTTCTACCGAAATGCTGCCCCGCTGGGGCTAATCCGCAAGCAGAGCAAATATATTATTTGTTTAATATTTATAAACATAAATTATTATATTTGAAGACAAATTTGGCCCGTTATAATACGCTTGGCGATGAACCCGCCATAAGATGCCACGAGGTTTTTGAGCAGTTATGCGCCCAAGGCTGAAGCCACGGCTGGTGCGTCCGCGTCATGCGCCGTTTCCGGCCGGCTCACGCGGAAGCTGGTCGCAAAGCTAAAGAGGCTTCAGGTCGTCATCGCAGACGAGAAATAGATGCTCCGCGCCGACGGGCCCCGAACCTGCGGTTCCGGGTTCTGGGCCGCCCTGCCCAAGGTGCCCGCTCCAATGCTGTGGGCATGAGCACAAAATACCCGTACTGCCCAGCTTAGCTAAAGGCGCCTTCGCGGCGCCAGCAAATGATTGCGCCCCGGCCGTTCCCGGCCGGCGCTTGGCGGAGCCCGCTGCGGCCCGGCCCGAAATAGGCCCTTTTTTGGACACCTTTTCCTCACTCCCCATGAAAAACTTACTCCTGTACTTCACCTTGGCCATTGCCCTCGGCGCCTGCTCAAAAGACCACGACGACGACCCCGCTCAACAGCCCAGCCGCCTGACGGCCACCGCCGTGCCGATGGGCAACGGCACCGCCGCGACCTGGCTGGACCTGGACGCGCAAGGCAACCCAACCGCGCTGGGCTTTACCCTGAGCCCCGGCGCCCTCGACAACCTGCCCGCCACCATGCCGGCCACCACCTTCATGCTGGCCCTGCCCGCCGAGGCATTGCAAAAAACTCCTTTTCAGCACGTTATGCTGAACTGGAACCCGCAGGGCCACGAGCCGGCGGGCATCTACGACGTGCCCCACTTCGACATGCACTTTTACATGGTGCCGATGGGCGAGGTGATGAGTATTCCGCCCTATCCGCAGAATCCGGCCGCGTTCGACAACGTTCCGGCGGCGAGCTACTTGCCCGCCGGCTACGTCAAGAACCCGGGCGGGGTGCCGGGCATGGGCGCGCACTGGTCGGACCTGTCCAGCTCGGAATTTCACGGCACGCCGTTCACGGAGACCTTCATCTACGGCAGCTACAACGGGCACGTGACCTTCGTGGAGCCCATGGTCACCCTCAGCTACTTAAAGAACAACCCTTCGCTGGACAAAGCCCTGCCGCAGCCTGCTCAATACGAGCACCCGGGCGTTTTTCCCACCCGCTACAGCATCCACACCACCGCCAACGGCGGCCGGGAAGTGTCGCTGAGCCAGTTTGTGAAGCACTGAAAACGGGGCGGGTTGCTACAAGGACGCACATTTAGCGCTGTCCTGTCATGCTGAGGGAAGCGAAGCATCTTCTCACCGCTGAACAACTCGTTGCAACGTAATAAGATGCTTCGCTTCCCTCAGCACGACAGACGGTACCCAAGTCGCTTTACTGCGGCTTCGGCTCGGGCTGGTACCGGTTGAGCAGCTTGAGCAGCACGCCGTTGGTCCAGCCAAAGCCGTCCTGCAACGGGTATTCGCCCCCGCCGGCTTTCAGGTTCGGGTCCGCGACGTTGTATTTTTCCATCAGCTTGCCGGTTTGCTGAAACACTTCGCTGTTCAGGCCTATCCAGCGGGTGGCCACGGTGCGGGCCAGGGCCGACTGGTGGTAGCGCTCGAGCCCGTCGGTGGCCATCCACTGCAACGGGGCCCAGGCGTTGGGGGCGTCCCACTGCTGGCCGCTGCGGCTGCTGGTGGTCACGAGCCCGCCGGGCTGCAGAAAGTCGCGTTGCAGGCCGGTGGCCAGCAGCCCGGCCTGGGCCGGGGTGGCCAGCCCAAATTCGAGCGGGTACACGCCGGCCAGGGTCCGGATGGGCGAGCATTGCCGCAGGGGCAGGTTATAGTCCAGAAACCAGCCGGTTTTGGCGTCCCAGCAGTAGGCCATAATGGCCTGCTTCCGGCGCTGGGCCTTGCCCCGGAAAGCGGTGGCCTGCGCCGCGTTGCCCTGCATCTGGTAGGTTTTGGCAATCGTCGTTTCGAGGTTGTACAGCAGGCAATTCAAATCGATGGGCACCAAATCGGTGGTTTGAATGCTGCCCAACTGGCCGTCGGGACCAAACCAGCGGGTGCTGAAATCCCAGCCCGACGCGGCGGCGGCGCGGGCGTTGCGGTAGAACTGCGCGGCCGGCTGCTTGCTCAGCTTGGCGGCGGCCACGTCTTCGGCGTAAGACTCTTCGCGGGGCTGGTCGCTGCTGTCCCAGTAGCGGTTCAGCAGCTCGCCGTGCGGCATTCGCACGGCCCGGCGCCGGGCCGTGCCGGGCTTCAGGGCCTCGGCGCCGGCCATCCAGTAGGCGTATTCGCGCAGCAGCTGGGGCTGGTAGCGCGGGAGGGTTTTCGGGCCCTCCTGCTGGGCCAGCAGGCTCACCATCAGCGCGAAAAACGGGGGTTGGGAGCGGGTCAGGTAGTAGGTGCGGTTGCCGTTGGGAATAAACCCGTACTTGTCAATCAGGAAAGCGAAGTTGTCGACCATGTCCCGAATCACGGGCGTGCGCTGGCTTTCTTGCAGCCCCAGCATGGTGAAGTACGAATCCCAGTAATACACCTCGCGGAACCGCCCGCCCGGCACGATGTACGGGTGCGGCAGGGGCAGCAGCGACGAGCCGTGCGCCAGCGTGTCGGGCCGCCGCTGCAACACCGTCCAGAGCGTGTCGAGGTGGTGGCGCAGGCCGGCCGCCACCCGGCTGTGGTACTGCCCGCCGGCCGCGGGCGGGGGCGTGAAGTGGGCCGCCACGAAGGCTTTCAGGTCGAAGCCCGGCGTGTCTTTTTGCTGGGCGTAGGCCTGCATCACCGCCGCCGGGGCCTCCTTGGCCACGGCATCCACGAAGGTCTTGTTATCGGGGTACACGTGGCCGAGCTGCACGGCCTCAAACAGGCCAGGGTAAAGCTGCCGGGGCGAAGGTGGCACCGACTGAGCGGCGGCCGCGCCCGTTGCGGCGAGCAGGACGACGAGAAATAGCTTGCGCATGGGGAGGGGTTGTTGAGTTGTCAGTTGTCAGTTATTCGTCGTCGGTTGTCAGTAGCAGAACGTCATGCAGAGCGCAGCGAAGCATCTTGCTCGCAGTAAGTAATCCAATCGATTGAGTTAGTTGAAGCACGCAAGATGCTTCGCTGCGCTCTGCATGACGTTCTGCTAATACCGAAACAAGGCGTTAGCGGCCCACGGAGTACGTTTTGTGCTGCACGCCCACCCCGGTAATCTTCACCGACTCCCAGCCGGTGGGCAGGGTGCTTTTGCGTTGCGTGATGCCGGTGGGCGTGATATCGAGCCCGCCAAAGCCCATCATCACGGCTTGCAGCACGCCGCCGGCGCCGGTGGCGAAGTAAGGATTGGTGCCGCCCTTGGTTTCGGCGATGACCCGAAAAGGGGGCAAAAGATTGGGCTGGTAGGCATCTTTAAACCAAAGGCTGGCCTTGGCGCCGTCGCCCAGGCGCGAATAGAGCAGGGCAAAAATGGCCTGCGTCATGGCCGGCGTGCCTTCGGTGGGCACGCGGGTTTCGTAGTACGCCAGGTCTTTCCTGACCTGGGCCGGGGCGGTAATGACGTTCAGCGGGTAGGCCAGCAGGTTCACGTCGCCTTGCTTGATGCCCTCGCCGTGGTAGGTGGCGTGCTCCTGGGTCACGCCGTCGGCCATTTTCAGAATCGGAATATTCCGGGCCACGAGCAGCCAGTCGGGGTCGGCCGGCAGCCCCAGCAGCTTGGCGGCAGCCGTGGCGTTTTGCAGATTTACCTGGGCGGCGGCGTTGGTAAAGGCATCGTTATCAATATTTTCAGCCCACTCGTCTGACGCCACCACGTTCTTGATGTCGTAGTGGCCGGGGCCGTTGCGCTCGACCCGGCTGGCCCAAAAATCGGCCGTGGCCGAGAGGATGGGCCAGCCCTTCTCGCGCAGCCAGGCCCGGTCCTGCGTCACGCAGTAGTACTGCCAGGCGGCCAGCGCCACGCAGGCCGAAATATGGTGCTCAAACGGCCCGCTCAGCGCCCACACGGGCGTTTCTTCCACGCCGGTGTCGGCGCTTTCCCAGGGGTACATGGCGCCTTTGTAGCCGTGGGCAAAGGCGTTGTGCCGGGCCGGCTCCAGGCGCCGGAAGCGGTATTCGATTAACGATTTGGCGATTTCGGGGTGCAGCACCAGCAGGGCCGGAAACATCCACAAGTCGGCGTCCCAGAACACGTGGCCGTTGTAGCCCAGGCCCGACAGGCCCATCGGCGAGGGCGAGTAGTCGGTGCCCGCCCGCGAAAACGAGTACAGGTGATACAACATGCTGTGCACGTCCTGCTGGGCCTGCGCGTCGCCGGCAATCTGGATGTCGCTTTTCCACAAATCGTCCCAGGCGTTGGCGTGGAAGGCCAGCAAGCGCTCCTTGCCTTCGAGCCGGGCAAAAATGGTCATGCGCTCGGCCTCGTTCAGCGGGTCGGCGTGGTGGGCCGAGGTGATGGACGAGCCCGCCACGGCGTAGGTGTAGGTTTGCCCCGCCTTCAGCGCCTTGCTAAACTTCATCAGGTGCATGTTGCTGTCCCACATTTCATGGATAACCCGCGGCTCCTGCCCGTGCGCCTCGGTGAACAAAAAGCTGGTGGAAGCGCACAGCTGCAGCTTGCCCGTGCTGCTCTTGGCCGTCGAGGTGAGCAGGCTGATGGTGGCGTGCGGCCGGTCGATTTCGTTGTAGTAGTTCTGCACGTCGCGCAGGGCATCGGGGGCGTCCATCACGCTGGCGGCGGTGACGGCCACGTCCTTTTTGGCCGTGATGGCCACGTCGAGCAGCACGGTAAAGGGCAGGTGGCGCAGCGCGTAATACGTGTAGCTGATGGTGGCCTTGTCGGCGTAGTCGAAAGTGGTGGTGAGCGAAGCGTGGCGCATGTCCAGCTCCTGGCGAAAGTTGGTCGCGTCCTTGCCCGACAGCCGCCGGCCGTCCACTTCCAGGTACATATTCAGCAAGTTGAAGCTGTTCAAGAAGTTGCTCACCCGGCCCCGGCCGTACTGGTCGTAGGCGCCGGCCAGCACCACGCTCTTCACCTGAAACGGCTCGGGCGACGACACGATGCCCATCATCCCATTGGCCACCGTGGCGCCGTAGTAGTTGCGCGGGTCCACCTTATCGGCGGCAATGCGCCAAGGGTCGGGCGTTTGGGCCGCCGCCGGCCTCGGAACGACGAGCAATAGCAACGCCAGCGCACATAAAAGGTGCTTCAAAATGAGGGGTTTTGGGGTGGGCATATGGAAAGGAAAAGGGCGGATAAATCCAAGGCAAATACTTAGTAAACAGGAACCAAAAAACGTCGTTCTCACCGCAGCGGCAGCACCACGGCCTGCCAGGGCTGAAGCGCCAAAGTCGCGGCCGGGCTAAAAGAAGGGTAGTTATTGAGCCAGGGCGTGCCGCTCAGCGCCAGGCCGCCGGGCAGCGCCCAGGTGCGCTTCTCAGCCGAAAAGTTGAGCACCACCAGCACCTTTTCCGGTCCCAGCGTGCGGGTGTAGGCGTAGATGTGCGGGTTGTCCTTATCAAGCAGCTGGTACTGGCCGTACACCAGCACCTTGTGCTGCCGGCGCATGGCCGTGGCCCGGCGAAAATAGTTGAGAATAGAATCCGGGTCTTTTTCCTCCACCGCCGCGTTTATCTCCTGGTAATTCGGGTTGATTTTCAGCCACGGCGTGCCGGTGGTGAAGCCCGCGTTGGCCGTCGCATCCCACTGAAAAGGCGTGCGGCCGTTGTCGCGCCCCGTAATTTTCTGAGCCGCCAGAAACTGCGGCAAGTCGCCGCCGGCCGCCTCAATCTGCTTGTACATGTTCCGGGTTTCGATGTCCTGGTAGTCCTCGATTTTGTCGAACCGAATATTGGTCATGCCCAGCTCGTCACCACCATAGTAGTACGGCGTGCCGCGCATGGTGAGCAAAAACGTGGTGAGCAGCTTCGACGAGGCCGCGCGAAATTCGGGCCGGTCGTCGCCCCAGCGCGTCACCATCCGGGGCTGGTCGTGGTTGCCGAGGTAGATAGTGCCCCAGCCTTTCTCGGCAAATATCTGGTCCCACTTCGTGTACACGTCCTTAAATTCCAGCAAGTTGTAAGGGCCGGGCGTGCGCATCCGGAACTTGCTGCCCGGCACCAGGCCCACGCCCATGCCTTCGAAGTGGTACAGCATGTTCAGCTCGCGCCGGGCCGGGTCCACAAATTGCAGCGCATCGGCCTGGGTCACGCCCGCGCCTTCGGCCACGCTCATCACGTTGTACTTGCTGAGCACCTCCCGGTTCATCTCCTGCAAGTACTCGTGCAGGTGCGGCCCGTTGGCATAAAAGCGCGGGTAATCGTCGTGGTATTCGGCCGGAATGGGCGGGAAAGTCGTGTCCTTGGAAATAAACGGAATCACGTCCATTCGAAAGCCATCGATGCCCTTGTCGAACCAAAAGCGCATCATGCTGTAAATCTCCTGGCGCAGCTTCGGGTTTTCCCAGTTCAAATCGGGCTGCTTGCGCGAAAAGTAGTGCAGGTAGTAGGCCTTGGTGGTGGCATCGTAAGCCCAGGCATCACCTTTCACATCAAAAAAGCTGACGCGCTTGTTGGGCACGCCTTTTTCCTCGGGCCACCAGTGGTAATAGTCGCGGTACGGGTTGGTGCGCGAGCTTTTCGACTCCTGAAACCACTTGTGCTCGTCGCTGCTGTGGTTCACCACCAGGTCCATCACCACCTTCAGCCCCCGCTGGTGCATGCTTTTTAGCAGCTCATCAAAGTCCTGCATCGTGCCAAAATCGCGCATGATGGCGCGGTAGTCGGAGATGTCGTACCCGTTGTCATCATTGGGCGAGCCATAAATCGGGTTCAGCCAGATAACATTCACCCCCAGACTTTTAATATAGTCGAGCTTGGAAATAAGGCCGCGCAAGTCGCCCACGCCGTCGCCGTTGCTGTCGCGGTAGCTGCGCGGGTATACCTGGTACACCACCGCTTCCTTCCACCACTTTTCGTTTAGGTTCTGGGCCATCGGCTTGGCCGCCGGGCGCTTGGCCGCGGCTGCTTGCTGCGCCCGCCCGCTGCCCGGCACGGCCAGCAGTAGGGCGCCGAATAACATTGTGGCAAGTTGCTTCATAACTGAAAAGTAGGAACCGAGGCGCACGCAAACAGGCCGCTGGCTGCTGCCGACTGGCAGTAACCAACGGCCTGCTTCTACGCTACCGGATGGTGGGTTGGCGGTTAGTACCCCGGATTCTGGGTGAGGCCTGGATTAACCGCTATCTGCTGGTTGGGAATGGGGAAAATGAGGTAGGTTGACGGACTGGTTTGGGGCTTTTCCTGAATGGGACCCAGGAATTTACCAAAGCGAATCAAATCCTGCCGACGCCACAGTTCGAGGTACAACTCCCGGCCGCGCTCGTCAAGCAGCACGTCCGGGGTCACGGCGCCCAGCGCGCTGGCCCCCCGCGACGGGTCGGTGCGAATCGCATTCACCAAAGCCAGCGGGGTATTGCCGTAAGGACCGGCGTTGGTCGCAGTACCGCCGCGCATAATGGCCTCGGCCTTCATCAGCAGGATGTCCGGCAGGCGCAGGTGTACCATGTCGTTATCTATCGTACCAGCTCCGTTGTTGGTAAAGTCCGGTGGGTACTTCATCGGACGAATACCGGTGCGCTCCAAGGTCTTGGGGTCAGTTTCGATAATTTTTACCTCTCGGGTAAATGCCAGCGGCGCACCGGTGCGGTCGGTCAGCGGGGCATCGGTGTTCAGGTTATACTGCTGGCCCACCAGAAAGCCCACGTTTACACGTTTGCCGGGGTTGGTCGGACCATTGGCGTATGTGTAAACTGTGCCCTTGCGGATGTCTTGGTTTTCAAACTTATCCACAAAATCGGACCCGATGCACGGGCCGTTGTAGCCAGTCGGCACCATGTTGTAGTGCGAAATAAAGCGCCACAGGTCATATTGAGGTCCGCTGCTGATGCCGCCTTGGTTTAGCTCAGTGAAGATATTCTCTGTGCCGATGGCCGTATTGGCGGGGGCGAAGTTGTCGAAATAATTAGCCGCGAACTTGTAGCGCCCGCTGTTAATAATTTGATCGGCCAGGGTGATGACTTGGTTCATATCGGCGGCCGCAAACGTAGGCGTTGCCCGGTTGGCGTATACGCCCCGGTTGAGGTAGCACTTCATGAGCAGGCCACGAGCCGCGTCTTTGTTGGCGCGAGAGGCAGGAGCATCAGGCAGATTCGCCTGCACAGCATTTACCTCGCTAATGACGTAATCGAGGGCCTCCGTGCCTTTGCGCACGCGCGAAGGCTCAATCACGCTTTCGCCGGGGTCGCGGTAGGGCACTTGGTCGAATAGGTCAAGTTCCCAATACATGGCCCAGGCACGCAAGAAGCGGGCTTCAGCCTCTTGTTGCGTGGTGGGGTTGTACTGGAGTAGGTCGGTGGCCGCATATACCACGCCGTTCAGGTTGTTAAAAGCCGCGCGTATCTCCGGGTGGTCGGCGTTCCAATTGTGCTGGTGCAACTGGCGCCACTTGCCGTTATCGTCCCAGTCGCCCCCGCGGGTGGGCATAATGCGCTCATCAGTCGTCACCTCCGAAAGGGCAAACACCTGCGTAGCCCCTTGAAAAGGATTGCGCATGGCAATGTATACGCCGTCGAGCAAAGCCGATGCGCTGCTGCCCCCACCTCCTACCTGGCTAGGCTTTAATGTGCCCTTTAGGTCTTCGTCGAGCTTGCAGCTATTGGCCAGTTGAAGCACGGCCAGCATGGCCGCCGCCCTGAGTATGTTTTTCATAAAATGGATAAGCTAAATGAGTGAGATTACAGCGAGAAGTTGACACCGAAAGTGAACGTGCGTGCGCTCGGATAGCCGGTGTAGTCGATGCCTACCGAGGGCACCCCGTTCACCGCCTTGTTGGTGTTGATTTCGGGGTCGAAGCCGGTGTAGTTGGTGATGAGGAGTAGGTTCTGACCGATGGCGTAGATGCTAGCGCCCTTAAAGGTCTTACCCACATTGCCCAGCGCGTACGACAGCGTCAGGTTCGAGAGCTTCACGAAGTTGCCGCTTTCTAGGAAACGCGAAGAAGCCGTAAGCGGGTTTGTGGTTGATTCCTTAATGTCCGACTCGTAGTTAGACAGGGCGATGTTCTTGCCAGTCAGAATCTGACCCACGTTGAGCACGCTGTTGAGAGTATTGTTGTAAATCTGGTTGCCAAATACCCCGTTGAAGTTTGACGTCAGCGAGAGCTTTTCGAAGCGGAAGGTAGTGCTCAGCCCCGCTATCGTGGTGGGGTTGGGGTTACCCACGTAAAAAGTGGGGGAGCCGAGGTCGGCGTACGAGGCCTGACCGGTGGTGGGGTCGATGCCCTGATACTGGCGCGTGAAGAAGGCGTTGATGGGGTAGCCGCTCTGGATTCTTTCTACGGTCACGTCCGACAGGCCTTGGCCGTTCAGCGCGCCCGTGGGGAGCGGAGCCGCCAGCCCCGACACCCGGTTGCGAATAAAGGTAGCGTTCGCGTTGAAGCTCAGGCCGAAGCGTGGGTTGTCGAACGCCGTTAGGCCGGCTAGCAACTCTACCCCCTTGTTCACGACCGTGCCGTCAAGATTTAGCCAGCGCACCACTGAACCGGGAGGCGCGGGCTGAATTGGGAAACTCGGGAAGAGCAGGTCAGTCGTTTCCTTGTAGAAAAAGTCGGCGGTAAACGTCAAGCGGTTATTAAAAAAACTGGCGTCAATACCAGCATCATACTGCGCATCCGACTGCCATTTCAGATTCACGTTGGGGTTATTGGACTGGCCCAGCGTGCCGTTGTTGGCGAACACAAACTGGCCTTGTGCCGAGCCTGCTGGAAACTCTTGATTGCCGGTGCGGCCGTAGCCCACGCGCACCTTCAACTGGTTGAGGGCTTCTATTTTCAGGAAGCTTTCCTGGCTAACGTCCCAAGCAGCCGATATTGACGGGAAGTTGCCGTACCGGTTGTTCGTGCCAAACTTGGTGCTGCCATCGCGGCGCAGGGTAGCCGTCAGCAGGTAGCGGTCCTTATAGTTAAGAATTGCGCGGCCAAAAACGGATTGCAATTCGCTCACCGGGTCGACAAACGAGGTGATGGTGCGGGCCGACGCGTTGGAGAACTGAATGTAGTTGGTGTAATCCAGCCCATAAGTACCAAAGCCGCCGGGGGGGCCCAGCGCGAATACGTTGTTGCCCGAGTTGTTAAATCGTTGGTATTCGTAGCCCACCAGGGCATTCAAATTAAAGTCGGTACCGAGCTTCTTGTTGAAGTTTAGCGTGTGCGTAATCTGCGTAGTTAGCAGCTCATTGTTGGCAATAGCTGCGTAGCCCCGGTCTTGGTAGTCGTTGATGTTCAAGCGCTGGTCGATGGAGGTGCGCCGGATACCCGTGCTGTAATTAACCGAAACCAAGGCTCGGTACTCTAGCCAGTCGGTAAACTTGTAGTAGGGCGAAAGGGATGCCAAGGCCGTAGACACCCGCGAATGATCGTTGTAGTACTGCTGCTGAGCCACTGGGTTGATGGTGGAGGTGCCGCGCCGGGATATTGGTTGGCCGTTGGCTCCGTAGAGCGAGTCGGTGGGGTTCCACTGCAAGGCTTGGCCAATGAGGCTACCCCGGAAGTCGCCGTTGTTGGTGATAGGGGCTAACTCCTCGCGGAACTGGCTGGTCGTGATATTGACATCCATGCCCAGGCGCTTGCTATCCAGGAGCTTTAAATTGGTCGAGAAGCTAGCAGTGTACTTCTCAAACCCGGTTTTTTTGATAATCCCTTTCTGATTGAGGTAGCCGAGCGAGAGGCGGTAGCGAGCGTTCTCGCCGCCGCCACTCATAGCTATGCTGTAGTTCTGAAGCGGACCAGTTTGCAAAATGGCTCCTAGCGGGTCGTTATTCTGGCCCCGGTCGTTGGTCGCGGGCGCTTCGTAGTAAGCAAGGGCCTGGCGGTACTGGTCGGGTTTTAGCACGTCAATGCGCCGCAGAATGTGCGAAAAGCCACCTGAGGCACCAACGTCTACTTTTGCCTCGCCAGTTCTGCCGCGCTTGGTGGTGATGATAACCACGCCATAGGCGGCTCGCGAGCCGTAAATGGCCGTGGCCGAAGCGTCTTTTAAAATGTCTATTGACTCGATATCGGCCGGATTCAGGAAGTTGAGTGGGTTGCTGTCAGGGCTATCGCCAAAGGCGGTATTTAGGCCGGGGCGAGCCGAGCGGCCGTCGAGGGGTACGCCGTCCACCACATACAGTGGCTGGCCGGTGCCCGTCACAGCCGAGTTGCCCCGAATTTTGATGGTGGCCGCGCCGCCGGGCTGGCCACTGTTCTGCGTTACCTGCACCCCTGAGGTACGGCCCTGGATGAGTTGGTCGGGCGAAGTAAAAGTACCCTTATTGAAGTCTTTGGGGGTTAGGGAACTAACAGCACCAGTCAGGTCGCTTTTGCGCACCGAGCCGTAGCCGACCACCACCACCTCGCCCAGGCCTTGGGCGTCTTCCTTCATCGACACCTGCACCGAGGTTTTACCCGTGATGTCGACTTGCTGCGTGGAGTAGCCAACGAACGAGAACGTCAGGGTCGTCGTGGCCTCGGGCACTTGTAGCTGAAAGGAACCATCGGAACCGGTGCTGGTTCCGACCGAAGTTCCGGGCACGAGCACCGTTACGCCCGGCAGGCCGGTGGATTGCGCGTCGACCACTTTCCCTGAGATAGCCCGGTTGGCCTGCGCTTGGCTCAACAGGGGAAAGAGCATGTACAGAATGCCGAGCGCCAGCAGCTTAAGCAGCGTCGGCTGGATTCTACCAGCCCGAGGCGTTGCCGCCCGCTCAGCCGATTTGTACCGTTTGTACCAGTTGTTGTCCATGAGAAAAAAATTAAAGTGTGGGAATCTTAGATGAATTTAGCTCCGTGTCAGCTTACTGCAAACGTTTCCTGAATAAATGCCGCGAAATGTACTACTTCGCCAAACAAAAAGCAAATGAGACAAAAGCCCGAACGAAGGATACTGACTGACCACCTTGCCCGGCGGGGAGCCTCTTGCGGTTGGGGATGAGGGCCGGGCGGGCCCGAAAAGCCCTTTGGGGGACCATTGCCGGGTGGGAATTGCAGGAGAAAGAGCATGGCGAAATCGATTGGGTGAAACAGGAAAAAGCAGGAGCCGAAAAAGCGCCTTGGCTAAGGCACCGCCAGCTGGCCGAGGTTGGTAAGGTGGAGAGTGGCTATTTGGGCCTCCCCGCCGTCGGCGGTCAGGGTGATGCGGCCGGTGTGCTGCCGGGGAAAAACCAGGTCGGTCAGCGTCGTTTCGCCGCCTTGCGCAAATACTTCCACCACCGACTTATCAACCAGCAGCCGCAACTGCAACTGCCCGTTTTGCAAGGGCACCCGCACGGTTTCGAGGGTGCTGGCAAACAGGGGGTTGAAGCCCACGTTGCCCGATTGCGTGCGGTCGAGCGTCAGCTCCTGGCGGGCCACGTTGTAGCGCAGCGTCGTGCGCTCGGCGTCGCCCTGAAGCACGTTCAGCGTGAGCACCTTGGCCTGGGCGGGCTTGAGGGTCAGCTCCAGGTCGTAGGACTCGCCCCGGAAGGGCACCTCATAGCCCGCCGCGCCGGCCTTGAGCGCCAGGTTTTTCAGGTTGACGGCTTCCTTGCCGAAGCGGCGCAGCTCGGGCACGGGCTGCTGCACCAAGGTTAGCCCCTGGGCCGTGCGGCGCAGGCTCAGCTCGCGGGGCACGGCAAAGTTGCCGCGCCACCCGGTGCCGGTGGGCACGTCGCGGGCGTAGGCCCAGTCGTTGGTCCAGCCCACCAATATGCGCCGGTTTTCGGGCGCGTTGTTGAAGGTGACGGCGGCGAAGAAATCCTTGCCGAAGTCGAGGTAGGCCGGCTCGTCGTAGGGCTGGTCGGGGGTAAAGGCTTTGCCATCAAACGTTCCCAGAAAATACTGCTGGCCCCGGAACTCCTCGGCGGGGTTGCCGGCCGAAATCAGCAGCACCCACTTGGTGCCGCCGCCCGGCTCGGGCAGCTCGAACAGGTCGGGGCATTCCCACTCGCGCACCGTGTTGCCGGCCCGGCCCCAGCGGCTCAGGAAGGTCCAGTTTTTCAGGTTTTTCGACTCGTAGAGGTACACCTGTTGGCGGTCGGCCTTCACGGTGGCCATCACCCACTTCTGCTGGGGCGCGTACCAAAACACCTTGGGGTCGCGGAATTCCTTGCTGTCGATGTCGAGCACGGGGTTGCCGGCGTAGCGCTGCCAGGTCAGGCCGTGGTCGAGGCTATAGGCCAGGTTTTGGTGCTGCCGCAGCACCACGCCCGGCCGCTCCACGTGGCCGGTATAAAAGGCCACCAACCCGTCGGTTTGGCCGGCCGGAAAAAGGCCCGAAGTATTGTCCTTATCGGCCACGGCACTGCCCGAAAAAATCATCGTGTTGCTGCCGTCCGGGTTTTTATATTCGGTGAGGGCCACGGGCTGCGGGGCCCAGCGCAGCAGGTCGGTGCTGGTGGCGTGGCCCCAACTCAGGTGGCCAGGGTCGGCGCTGAAGGGGTTGTACTGGTAAAAAAGCTGGTATTGTCCGTTGGTATAAATCAGGCCGTTGGCGTCGTTAATCCAGTTTTTGGGCGCCGTGAAGTGGTACACCGGCCGGTACGGGTCGGGCGCGGGCGCCTGCGCCGGGCTGCTGAAAGCGCCAAGCAAAGCCACAGCGAAGAGAAAAGCGTGTTTCATGCGGAAGGCAGCAAAAGGAATCAAGCGGCAGCGGTGGCAAGGGCCAGCACCTGCGCTTCGGAGATGGCCGGCGTGGCGCCCTGGTAGCTGGCCACCAGCGAGCCCGCCGCGCAGGCAAAAGCCAGGTAATCGGCCGGCGCCTGCCCGGCCAGCCAGCCCCGGAGCAGTGCCGCCAGAAAAGCGTCGCCGCTGCCGATGGTGTCCTGCACCTGCACCGCGATGCCGGGGCTGCGGTACAGCTGCTGCCCCACCCACAGGGCCGCCCCGTCGGCTCCTTTCGTAACGCACACGGCTTGCAGCTGAAACCGCTCGGCCAGCCAGCGCAAGGCGGTTGCTTCGTCGGGGCTCACCCCAAACCAGCCCATGATTTCGGCCAGCTCGTGGTGGTTGAGCTTCACCACGTCGGCTTGCTTGAGCAAGTAGGTGACCACGTCGCGGGAGTAGTGCGGAGGCCGCAGGTTTACGTCGAATACTTTCAGCGGGGCCTGTTGCAGCAGCCGGTACAGCGTCTCGCGCGAGGGCGCGTGGCGGGCGGCCAGGCTGCCAAAAACGAACGCCTCGGCGGTTTCGGCCAGCTGGCTCAGCGCGGTGTTGTACTGAATATAGTCCCAGGCCACGGGCTTCACAATCTGGTAAGTCACTTCCATGCTGTCGCTTACGTTGGCTTTCACCACCCCCGTCAGGTGGGTTTCGCCGCGCTGCACGTAAGTAGTGCTGATGCCTTTGGATTCGACGAAGGCCAGCAGCTCGGTGCCCAGGTCGTCGTGGCCTACCCGGCTGATTAGCTGCGCGTCCAGGCCAAAATTGTGCAGGTGCACCGCCACGTTGAGGGGCGCTCCGCCAGGCTGCTTGCCCGTCGGCAGCACATCCCAAAGCATTTCTCCAAAGCAGGCAATTGGCATGAGTGAAAAGAGTGACGGAGCGGAAGAGTGACTGAGTGGCGGAGTGACTGAGTGGCGGAGCGACTGAGTGGCGGAGCGACTGAGTGGCGGAGCGACTGAGTGACTGAATTCGTTAATATCCGTTACTCAGTTGCTCCGCCACTCAGTCGCTCATCAGTGCATGACCAGCGTTTTATCCATCTGTTCCAGGCTGGTGCCTTTGGTTTCGGGCATGAAGCGCAGCACGAAAATCAATTGCAGCACCATCATGGCGCAGAAGAAGGCGAAAGTGTGCCCACCGCCCAGGTGCTCGGCAAAATAAGGGAAGGTGAAGGCGATGACCGTGGCCATTACCCAGTGCGTAGACGAGCCCAGCGCCTGGCCCTTGGCCCGCACGGCGTTGGGAAAAATCTCGGAGATAAACACCCAGATAACGGCCCCCTGCGAGAAGGCAAAAAAGGCGATGTACACGAACAGCAGCACCGGCACGGTATAGCCGGTAAAGTGCTGGCTGTAAAAGGCCCGCGACACCAGCCCCAGCGTGGCAATCAGCCCCAGCGAGCCCACCAGCATGAGCGTGCGCCGGCCAAACCGGTCGATGAGGTTGACGCCCAGCAGCGTGAAGCAAAAGTTGACCAGCCCAATGCCCGCCGACGAAAGCAGCGCCGCGCCCTGGCCCAGCCCGGTCATCTCGAAGATGCGCGGGGCGTAGTAGATGATGGCATTAATGCCCGACACCTGGTTGAAAAAAGCGAAGGCCACGGCCAGCAGCACCGGCGCGCGGTACTGCGGGGCCCAAAGCGACTCGTTTTGCTGGGCCGCGTGCGATTGCGAGGTGAGAATGGCGGCCACGTCGTCCTCAACCGTGTCGGGGCCGATGATGCGCAGCACGTCGCGGCCTTCGTCGAGGCGGCCGTGCAGCAGCAGCCAGCGGGGGCTTTCGGGCACCCGGAACAAAAAGAGCAGGAAAGCCACGGCCGGCACGGCCTGTACGCCAAGCATGAGCCGCCACGAGTGCTCGCCCACGTTGGCCAACAGGTAGTTGGAGAGGTAAGCGACCAGAATGCCGAAAACGATGTTGAACTGAAACAGCCCCACCAGCTTGCCCCTGGAGCGGGCCGGCGAAATCTCGGAGATGTAGAGCGGGGCCGTCACCGACGAGGCGCCGACGCCCAGCCCGCCCAAAAAGCGGAACACCATGAACGGAATCCAGGCCGGGGCCAGCGCCGCCCCCACCGCCGACACCAGATAGAGCACCGCAATCCAGCGCAGCGTCTGCCGCCGCCCCAGCCGGTCCGACGGGATGCCGCCGAACATGGCCCCCAGCACCGTGCCGATTAGCGCGATGGAAATCGTCAGTCCGTGCTCGAACGCGTTGAGGTGCCAGAGCTGCTGAATGGCTTTTTCGGCCCCTGAAATAACGGCCGTATCAAACCCAAACAGGAAGCCGCCGAGGGCGGTGACGATGGACCAGAAGAGTACTTTGCGTTGAAGCATAGGGAGCGTTACCAAAACGTTTCCCCAAAAGTCAACTTGTTTCCTGGCAATGACCTGCTCGTTTCCTTCAATTACTTACAGGATTCTTACAAATTGGCTATTCCAAAATTAAATCCTGATAATCAGTATGTTGTGGATATATTAATTTCCAACATGGTTAACTTATCATCAATAATCCTGCACGACTTGCAGAATTTCATCAATGATGACCGGGAGCGTGCAGGGCTTTGTACTCCGAGGGCGACATCTGGTACTTGCCTTTGAAGAGGGTGGCGAAGTAAGAAGGAGAGGAAAACCCCGTCTGGTAGGCCACCTGCGCGATGGCGCTGCCGTCGTGCAGCAGCAGCTGCCGGGCCTTGGTGAGGCGCAGGCTCTGGATGTAGTCGGTGACGCCGGTGCCCAGCAGGGCTTTCACTTTGCGGTAGAGCTGCATCTGCGACACGCCCAGGCTGCGGGCAATGTCGTCGACGCTCAGGGCGGGCCGGTCGAGGTTGGCCTCGATGATGGCGGTGAGGTCGGCCAGGAATTTCTGGTCCACACGCTGCGGCGCCACGGTGGCCGTGTCGACGCTCAGTTCGCGGCGAAAATGCTCGCGCCGCTGGTCGCGGTTGCGCAGCAGCGTGCGCAGGCTTTCGAGCAAAAAGGTCGGGTTGAAGGGCTTGGTGAGGTAGAGGTCGGCGCCGGCCTGCACGCCGGCTATTTGCTGCTCGGGCGCGTCGCGCGCCGTGAGCAGCACCAGCGGAATGTGCGAGGTGCGCCAGTCGCCTTTCAGGGCCACGGCCACGTCCAGGCCGCTCAGCTCGGGCAGGCTCACGTCGCACACGATTACGTCGGGAATGGTTTCGCCGGCCAGGCGCAGGCCAGTGGCACCATCAGCGGCCGTGCTCACCTGAAAATGCAGCTGAAGCTTCTGCACCAGAAAGTTGCGCACTTCCTCGTGGTCTTCAATCACCAGCACCGTGGCATCGGTGCGGGCCGGCGCGGCTTCCGTGGGCAGCTCGGCGGGCTCTTCGTCGGGCAGGCTAGCGGGCGTGTAGGGCGGGGCGGGCTCGGCGTCGAGAAAAGTGGCCGGCCGGGTCAAGGGCAAGGTTACTTCGAAGGTACTGCCCTGGCCCAGCTGGCTGCGAAACGACAGCGTGCCTTCGTGCAGCCGGGTGAGGCCGTCGGCCAGGGCCAGCCCCAGCCCCGAGCCGTTGGCCGACGGCTGGCTGCCCTGGTAAAACCAGCCTAGGATGTGCGGCTGGTCGGTTTCGGCAATGCCCCGGCCGTTGTCTTCCACGCTCACCCGCACGGTGTTGGCGGCCGGGCCGCGCTGGAGGCTCACCGTAATCTGGCCGCCGTCGGCGGTGTATTTGAAGGCGTTGGAGAGCAGGTTGAAAAACACTTTGTCCAGAATATCCGCGTCAAACCACAGGTTGATGGCGGGCTCGGCCGGCAAAAACCGCAAGGCGATGCCCCGCCGGTTGGCCGTCTTCTCAAACACGTCCATGATTTCGCGCACGAAGGCCACCAGGTTGCCCTGGGTGGCGCGCACGGCCATTTTGCCCACGTCGATTTTGCGAAAGTCCAGCAACTGGTTCACCAGCTGAAGCAGGCGCTGGGTGTTGCGGCGCACCAGCTTCAGGTCGTGGCGCTGCGCGGGCGTCAGCTCGCCGGGGTTGGTGAGCAGGTCTTCGACCGGGCCCAGGATGAGGGTGAGCGGCGTGCGCAGCTCGTGCGAAAAGTTGGTAAAGAAGCGCAGCTTGGCTTCCGTCAAGCGGCGGGCGTCTTCGGCCAGCCGCGCCAGCTGGTTGCGCTGGGCCGAAATTTCGGCGTTTTGCCCCTCCAGCACCCGCCGGATGCGGCGGTTGACGCGCGACGAGCGCCCCGCCAGCGCCCCCAGCAGCAGGGCGCCCAACAAGCTGGCCAACAGCAGGTACACAGTTATTTTCTGGCTGGCGTACCGGTGCGTTTGCTCCAGCAGCCGCTGCTGCTGCTGCCGAAGGTCTTGCCGCTGCGTGGCAAGCTGCTCGGCCTGGGTGAGCATGGCGCCCACGTTGGCCGAATCTATTATCATGGTCCCGAGCACGTTATCCTTGGTGTAAGGCTCGTGGTGCAGAATGCGCAGGGCCGTGCGGATGGCCTCTTCGCCTCCGGTGGGGTAAAGCAGCGTGGCTTGCAGCGCGCCGTCTTCGACCAGCTGCAAGCCGTTGCCGGGCCCCGAAAGGCCATCGACGCCGATGATGCGAATGCGCGGGGCGAGCCCCAGCTGCCGCGCTACCTGATAGGCCGCCTGCGCCATGGGGTCGTTGTGGGCAAAAATCAGGTCTGTCTCGGGGTGGGCCCGCAGCACGGCAGGCAATTTTTGAAGCACCGAGGACGGTTGCCAGTTGCCCTCTACCTGGGCCACGAGGTGCACTTCGGGGTGAGCCGCCAGGGCCTGCCGGAAGCCCCGGTCGCGGTCGGTGGCCGGCGACGAGCCGGGCGTACCCATAACTTCCAGCACCTGGCCGCGCCCGTGCAGCAGCTGCGCGGCGTAGTGGCCGGCCATGCGGCCCACTTCCTGGTTGTTGCCGCCCACGTAGGCCGTGTAGAGGCGCGACGTGGTGCGCCGGTCGAGGATAACCACCGGAATGCCCTGGTTGTAGGCGGCCTCGGCCAGGGCCGTGAGCGGGCCCGACTGGTTGGGCGAAATCAGCAGCAAATCGACGCGCTGCCGAATCAATTCCTGCACCTGCTGTCGCTGCAAGTCGCTGTTGTTGTGCGCATCCAGCATCTGAAACCGGACGTTCGGGTGGAAGCTCAGCTCCTTTTCCATGCCCGCCAGCATGGCCCGGCGCCAGGCATCGTTGGTGGTGCACTGCGAAAACCCAATCCGGTACACCGGCTCGTGCGCCACCGGTGCGCAACCGGCCAGCCCCACCAACCCGAAGAAAGCCAGCAGCCAGCACCACGCACTATTCATCAGTTGAGGACTCAACGGGCAGGGGTTTGTTGAAGAAACAGCGGCTTGCTTGGCAGAGCCCTACTGAGGCCGCTGTTCAGCAAAGCGCAACCAATTGCTTTTGGTTTGGCCGTAAAGTAACTGCGAATGCGCCAGCTTATCTTAGAAGCTGTTTGAGTTGGTTAGAACGGGGTAGAGACGCAACATTTTGCGGCTCGTCGTTGAACGACCGGCACAGCACCGCGCCAAGTGAGACAACAGCAGCAACGACGAGCCGCAAAATGTTGCATCACTAACTCGTTTCGGCGGGTATATCCTTGACTCAAACAGCTTCTAAATGACCGTTGCTTGTGGCGGGGCCAAGTTAAGAAAGGGTGTGTACCTTACCCGTGCACAACCTTTCCCACCCATGCCCATCCGCTACGTACTTCTGCTGGCCGGCGGACTGCTGGCCACCAGCGCCTTTGCCCAAAAGCCGCTCGCCCTGCGCTCGCCCGACGGGCAGCTGACTTTCCGCTTCCGCCTCACGCCGCAGGCACCGGTGTACGCCGTGGATTTCCACGGCAAACCCGTGGTTACCGAGTCGCCCCTGGGGCTGGTGTTTCAGCAAGGCGGGGCGTGGGGCGCGGGGCTGAGGCAGGTGAGCACCCAGGCCTCCGTGGCAGATGAGGTTTACCCCTTGCCGGTGGGCAAGGCCAGCCGGGTGCGCAACCACTACCGGCAGCTGCGCATTGCCCTGCGGGAAGCCGGCGGCACCGGGCGGCTGGTGTGGCTGGTCGTGCGGGCCTACGACGACGGGCTGGCGTTTCGCTACGAGTTTCCGGCGCAAAAAGACTGGGCCAGCTACGTGCTGACGGACGAGAACTCGACCTTCCGGCTGGCCGGCGACCCCACGCTGCTCACGCTGTTCCGCGCCAGCTACACCACCTCGCACGAGGGGTTTTACAGCCGGCTGCCGCTGAGCCAAGTGAAGGCGGATACCCTCATGGACATGCCCACGCTGGTGCAGTACCCGGGCGGGCCGTACCTGGCCATCACGGAGGCGGCCCTGCGCGACTACGCGGGGATGTACCTGGCCAAGCACGCGGGCGGGCTGACCAGCCGCCTCTCGCCGCTGCCGGGCCAAACGGCGGTAAAAGTGCAGGCCGCCCTGCCGCACCGCAGCCCCTGGCGGGTGCTGCTGCTGGGCCAGCGGGTGGGCGCGCTGCTCGAATCCAACATCATTACCAGCCTCAACGACCCGCCCGGCCAGGACTTTGGTTGGCTCAAGCCGGGCAAGAGCGACTTCCACTGGTGGAACGGAGATATTTTGCCCGACACGATTTTTCCGCCCGGCCGCAACTTCGAGTTCAACCAGTACTACATCGATTTTTGCGCGAGCCACGGCATTGACTACCACGCCGTTATCGGCTACGGCAACGCGGCCTGGTACCAGAACGACGGCGAAGGCTATGCCCCCGGCCCCCACACCGACGTCACCCGGCCCGTGCCGGGGCTGGACATGCAGCGCCTCGGCGACTATGCCCGCAGCAAGGGCGTGGGGCTGCGGGTGTGGGTGCACTGGCAGCCCTTCTACGCCCAGCTCGACAAGGCGCTGGCGCAGTTCGAGGCCTGGGGCGTGCAGGG
>CAXTCS010000037.1:0-23347 GCA_964242365.1 uncultured Hymenobacter sp.
CGCGCCGCCTACATGGCCTTCAACCTCACGGTGGCGCTGTTTCCGACCATTATTTTCCTGTTCACGCTCATTCCGTACATCCCCGTGCCGAACCTGAACGTGGACATCCTGCAATTTCTAGCCGATTTCATGCCGCGCGAGCTGTACGCGGCCACCGCCTCCACCATCGAGGACATCGTGAACATTCCGCACGGCGGCTTGCTTTCGTTTGGTTTTGGCACGGCGCTGGTGCTCAGCTCCAACGGCATCATGGCCCTGCTCGACGCCTTCGAGAAAAAATACCCATGGTTTAAGCACCGCAGCTACCTGCGCAAGCGCATGATTGCCACGGCTCTCACCTTCGTGCTGTCGCTGATTCTGGTGCTGGCCATTGCCGGCATCTTCTTCGGCACGTACCTGATTGACGGGCTGGTATTTTATGAAATCGTGCCCGAGCGATTCACCGATTTGGTGCTCACGCTCATCCGCTACGGCTCGCTGCTGGGGCTGTTCCTGAGCACGACGTGCGTGATTTATTACTTCGTGCCGCCGGTGCACGACAAATGGCCGCTGGTGTCGGCCGGGGCCATCGTGGCCACGCTGCTCATTTTTCTGGTGTCGTTCCTGTTCACGCTCTACGTCCGCATTTTCGATTCCTACAACCACTTTTATGGGTCCATCGGCGCGCTGGTGGGCTTCATGGTCTGGCTCGAATTCGTGTGCATGACCCTGATTATCGGCTTTGAAGTGAACGTGAGCATGGACGCCATCACGGGGCGCCGCCGGCTGATGATGCAGGAGCAATTAAGAATGAGGAATGAAAAATGACGAATTGATTTTGAGAGCAATAGAGAAAATTTCAGAAAAACTCTGCATTCTTCATTCCTCATTCCTCATTAAGCGTAGCGTTTTTCCCCATTCCTTCCTACTTTTGCACTCCCCAATCACTCGGGGAACCTGTTAGAGAGGTGGCAGAGTGGTCGAATGCGACGGTTTCGAAAACCGTTATACCGGCAACGGTATCGGGGGTTCGAATCCCCCCTTCTCTACGAAAGGCTTTTTCTGCGCTGGGAAAAGCCTTTTTTATACGAAGTACAGCGCAAAAGCCATTTTAGAGAAGTGGCAGAGTGGTCGATTGCGGCGGTCTTGAAAACCGCTGACTGTAACAGGTCCGGGGGTTCGAATCCCTCGCTCTCTACAAGAAAAAGGCCCCGTTTCTGATTCAGAAACGGGGCTTTTTTGCGTTGATGGCTGAAGCTACTTCCGCACGCCGAACCGGTATTCCGTCACGGAATGGAAGGTTTCGCCCGGCCGCAGCACGGTGCTCGGGAAGCTGGGCCGGTTGGGCGAATCGGGGAAGTGCTGGGTTTCGAGGCAGAAGCCGTAGTGCTGCACGTAGGCCACGCCGCCTTTGCCTTTGAGGTTGCCTTTCAGGAAGTTGCCGGAATAGAACTGCACGCCGGGCTGGTCGGTGTACACCGCCATGGTGCGGCCCGAGGTGGGCTCGTACACGGTGGCGGCCAGCGCGGGGCCCGGGCGCATCTTATCGGCCAGCACCCAGTTGTGGTCGTAGCCGCCGGGCGCCGCGCCGGGCACCTGCCCGATGCGCTCACCAATGGCGTGCGGCTGGCGGAAATCCATGGGCGTGCCCGCTACGGTTTGCAGCACACCGGTGGGAATCGAGGTGTTATCAACCGGCGTGAAGCGGTCGGCGTTCAGCGTCAGCTCGTGGCCCAGCACGTCTTTGGTCTGGCCGTAGCCCAGGTTGAAGTAGCTGTGGTTGGTGAGGTTGAGCACCGTGGGCTTGTCGGTGGTGGCTGTGTAGGCCAGGCGCAGCACGTTGTCGGCCGTGAGCGTATACACCACCTGCGTGCGCAGGGTGCCGGGGTAGCCTTCCTCGCCGTCGGGGCTCACGTAGGTGAGCGTGAGGGTGGGCCCGTCGGCCGAGGTGCCGGGCTGGGCCGTCCACAGGCGCTTATCGAAGCCCTGCTTGCCGCCGTGCAGCGAGTTGGGCGCGTTGTTGATGGGCAGCGCGTAGGTTTTGCCGTCGAGCGTGAATTTGCCGTGGTGGATGCGGTTGCCGTAGCGCCCGATTGACGCGCCAAAAAACGGATTTTCCTTCAAAAATAAGTCGCTGGTATAGCCGCTCACGTTGTCGAAGCCCAGCACGACGTCGCCGAGCTGGCCGGCTTTGTCGGGCACCAACAGGCTGGTGAGGGTGCCGCCGTAGTTGGTGATGGTGGCTTTGACGCCGTGGGCGTTTTGCAGGGTGTAGAGCTGCACTTCGGTGCCCTCTTTGGTTTTGCCGAAGGAAACTGAGGTAGGCATCGTGGCCGACTGGGTTTTCGCCGAATCGGCAGGCGCCGCAGCCGTTCCGGCGGTGGTGGAGGTTTCGGAGCTGGGCTGGCGGTCGCTACAAGCCGTGGTGGCGAGCAGCAGGCTGGCAAAGCTACCGGCTAGTACGCACAGTCGAGGTTGGTGGGGCATGTAAAGAAGGAGTTAAAGGAAATTAATTACAAATAGGACCCGTAAAACGTCATTTACCAGAATCTTACCTTGGCTACGGTTGGCTACGGTTGATTGCGGAGGCTGAAGTTATCAAACGTTGCCGTGCTCGTGGCCGGGCCCTGCGCCAGCACGCCCACACGCACGCCCAAGTCCCAGGGGGGCAGAAAATCCCCCGTGATGGACGCGGCCCCGGCCCCCGGCAAGGTCTGCCAGGTGCGGCCCCCGTTGGCGCTGTAATCGAACTGGTACTGGGTGGCGCCAGCCACGCGCAGGCGCAGCAGCAAGGGGCCGGCCGTGGCGGGAAGCGGTGCTTCGGCCAGCACCTGCTGCTGGCCTTTTTCGCGCCGCCAGAGTTGCAGCTTGTGGCCGCCGGCCGTGAGCGCCAGGGCGTTGTCGGCGTTGCCAACCACGGCCAGCCCCGCCGTGGTGCCCGCGGGCACTGCCGCCGGGCTGGCCAGCGCAACCTGCGCCGTGTAGCCGGCCGCAAATATGCCATGGCCCAGCACGGCGCCGCTGCCGCCTGGCCGGGCCGTGAGGCGCAACTGCCCGCCCCGCACCGCGAAGGTGGGCGGGGCCTCTACCGGCCACTGCCAGGCCGGCCCCAGCGCCGGGCCCGCAAACTCATCGCGGACGTTGACTTTTTGCAGCGTTGGCGCCGGGGCCGGGCCGCCCGGCACGCCGTGCCCGACGAATTCGGGCCAGCCCTGGTCGTTCCAGGTAAACTCGCTCAGGACACCTTGCCGGCCGATGTTCTGGAAGCCCTGGCGGGCGTAGGCGTGGTGCAGGAAGTACCAGCGGCCGTCGCGCTCCACGGCGGTGCCGTGGCCGGGGCACTGCCAGGCGTCGTTGTTGGTGAGAACGGGGTTGGCCGAATTCTTTTCCCACGGGCCCAGCAGGCTTTTGGCGCGGGCCACGCCCGTGGCGTAGGCGCAGCCGCTGCCGCAGCAGCCATTGCCGGCGTAAAAGGCGTAGAAATAGCCGCCGTGGCGCACCATGCTCACGCCTTCCACCAGCCCCGCTTCCCAGGTGCCGGGGGCGTTGCGAAACAGCTCTTTTTTCTCGCCGGTGAGGGCCGTGCGTGCGTCGTTCATCGGCTGGGCCCAGATGGGGGTGGACTGCTGAATGCTGTTGCCGTCTTCCTTCCAGATAAGATAAAGCTGGCCGTTCTCGTCGCGCATCGGGAAGGCGTCGATGGAGCCGTCGGGCTGGCCCACCAGCAGGCCGTGGTCGTGGTAGGGGCCTTCGGGGCGGTCGGCGCTGGCCACGCCCACAGCCAGGTTGCCGCCCTTTTTGTGCGCGGCGTAGTACACGTAGGTCTTGCCGCCTTCCTGGCTGATTTCGGGAGCCCAAAAGTAGTGGTCGGCCCAGGCGGGCTGACCGGTGGGGAAAACGTGCCCCACCAACTCCCACTGTTGCAGGTTCTTCGATTTGAGCAGCGGGAAAATCGGCCCCCAGTCCGAGCTCGTGGCCGAAGCCCAGTAGGTATCGCCGATTTTTACCACCGACGGGTCGGGGAAGTCGCCGGGCAGCACGGGGTTGACGATGGGAGTGAGAACGACCGTGGCCGGGCCGGCGACTGGCTGGCTTTGCCCGGCCGCCGTCAGGCTCGCCAGCAGGCCCAGCCCCAGCAGCGGCGGGAAAATTGTTCTGGAATGAAACATTAATAAGCAGTTAGAGCAAGGTTATTCCCCGGCGGGCCGGGGGAGGGCGACGCCCGTGGGGGCCGGCGTGCCAAAGTTGGGGGTGCCGTCGGCGTTCCAGTCAAACTTCTGCATGCGCGGGTTGCGGGCGCCGCCGCAGCCCTGGTTGGGCGCGAGGTTGGCGTGGTAGATTATCCAGTTTTCCTGCCCGTCGCGGGAGGTGAAAAAGGCGTTGTGGCCGGGACCGTAGGCGTGGTCGGCCGGGTCTTTGGTGAAAATTGGCGTGGCCGTTTTGGTCCACGCGGTGGCGTCGAGCGGGTCGGCGGTGCTGCTGGCTGAAAGCAAGCCAAGGGCGTAGTCGTCGGTGCTGCAATGGCTGGCCGAGTACACCAAAAAGGTCTTGTCGCCGTGCTTGAGGATTTCCGGCCCCTCGTTCACCCTGGGCAAGCCGTTCAGCTCCCAGGCGTATTGCGGGTGGCTGAGCTGCACCCGCGGCCCGGTGAGGGTCAGGGGCGTCGCCATGCGGCACACATACAGATTCTGCTGGTCCGACCCGGCTTCCTGGCCCGACCACACGAGGTAGCGGCTGCCGTTTTGCTCCAGAATGGTGCCGTCGATGGCCCACAGGTCCTGGCCGGGCACGGCTATTTCCGTGGGCGTGCTCCAGGTGCCGGTGGTGGGGTCAGCCGCATCGTTTTCCATCACCCACAGGCGCTGGCCGCCGCAGCAGCTGCCGGGCCCCGCCGTGAAGTACACGTACCACTTGCCGTCGAGGAAGTGCAGCTCGGGGGCCCAGATGTCGTGCGAAGTTGGCCCGGTGGCCGACGGCGACCAGATAACCTTGCTCACGGCCGAGCCCAGCTCCGACATCTTCGCCGTTTTCCAGAGCGTGAGGTTGATGCCGGTGGTGTGCATGTAATAGTAAAACCCGTCCTTTTGCGTCACCCACGGGTCGGCCCCGGAGCTGAGCAGCGGGTTGGTGAAAGTGGTGGCCGTGACGGGCGGCGTCACCGGCGGGGTCACCACCGGGTCGGCCGATTTTTTGCAGCCCGGCAAGCTCAGCAGCAGCCAATACGCCAGGAGGGAAGCACGGAAGACGGACATATACTTTCGAAATAAAAAAGTTGATAAAGAATAGCAAGCGGCCGCAAAGCCTGGCCAAAAAAGGGCCTTTTTCCGGTCGGGCCCGGCAGCCGGAATGCGGCAGCCGCGTATCTGCACTGCCTCTACTTTAAGCCAAACAGCCGCTGCGCCTCGCGGGCACAGCGGCTGAACGGGTCACGGGCAATTTCCGCCGAAACTAGTAATTAGGATTTTGGGTGAGCTTGTTCAGGTCGACTTCGGTCTGAAGCAAGGGTAGCAGGCGCGATTTCCCCGGCATAAAATTGCTGAAATCCGGGTCGTGCGCTTTGAGCTGGTCCACGCCGGCTTGGGTATCGAGCAGGCCCCAACGCTGCAAATCGAACCAGCGAACGCCCTCGCCGGTGAGCTCCGTCACGCGCTCGTGCATGAGTTGCGTACGCATGGCCTCCTTGCTGGCCGACGCTGCAACCGGCAGGACCCCCAACCCGGCGCGCTGGCGCACCTGGTTGATAAGGGGCACGGCAGCGGCGGTGTTGCCTTGTTCATTCAGGGCTTCGGCCTGCAACAGCAGCACGTCGGCGTAGCGCATCACCCGTTGGTTGATGGGCGAGTCAAAATCCTCAAACGTCCGGTAGTAGTCGGTCTGGTACTTGCGCCAGTAAACCCGCGAACGGTTGCGGGCATCCTTGCCGTAGCGGGTCAGGAAGCCCACGCCATAGGCCAGCGTGTCGGCATCGGAGGGCAGGGCGGTAGAGAACTGGGTTTGGTCCTTGCGGTTGTAGAACACGGTGGCCGCCAGGCGCGGGTCGCGCTGCCCGGCGGCGGTGGGCTCCTGCAAAAACTCGCGCACTACCCACGGCCGCACCTCGCCGTCGTTGAAGCCAAAGCCCGGCACGCCCCAGAACTGCGAGCGCTGCCCGCCCTGCGACGACGTGGCATCGGGCCCGCCCCCAGCGTCGTTACCGCCCTTTTTCTCGTCCGAGAACTGCACTTCGAAAATGGATTCCGAGTTGTTTTCCGACGTGTGGCGGAAGTTGTCGGTGTAGGTGTCGGCCAACTTGTATTTGCCCGAGCCGATTACCTGCGTAAACTGCGTTTGCGCGTCGGCCCAGCGCTTGTTTTGCATGTAGGCTTTGCCCAGCAGCGTGGTAGCGGCGCCTTTGGTGGCGCGGCCCACGTCGGCGCCGGTGTAGGAGTCCGGCAAATCGGCTTGGGCAGCCTGCAGGTCGCCGATAACCTGGTTCCATACCTGCGCCTCGGTGCCTTGCGGAGACACTACGTTCAGGTCGGTGGTGGGCACCAGCGCCAGCGGCACGTTGCCGTAGAGTGAAACGAGGTTGAAGTAGCTCAGCGCGCGGAGGAACCTGGCCTCGGCCACCACCCGCTTTTGCAGCTTGGCGTCCATGCCCTGAATGTCGGGCACCTTATCAATGACTTGGTTGCAGCGATAAATGGTGCGGTAGTGGTCGCGCCAGATGTTGTTCGACACCTCGAAGTCGTAGTTCGTTTGCACGAAGTGCGTGAAGTCAGCCAGCTCGCCCCAGGGGCTTTGGCTGAACCCGCTGTCGTCACGCAGGTCGAAGGCGAAGTTGAGCCAGCGGCGGTACATGCCCAGTCCCTGCAAGCCGGCGTAGCAGCCCGTAGAGGCTTTTACGGCGTCGTCGCTGGTTTTCCACGACGACTCGGTGGTTGGCAGGTTGGGGTTGACCTGGTCGAGCAGGTTTTTTTCGCAGGCCGTAGCGCTCAGCAGCAGCGCGCCGGCCAGACCCAACCGCGTTAAAAAGGAAGATTTCATATCGATGTCAACTTAAAAATTAGAGAAAATAACCCTAGAAACCGGCCTGAATGCCGAGCGTGAACGAGCGCAGGTTGGGGTAGGAGCCTTCGTCGATGCCGTGGGACAAATTGTTTTCCCGCGAGTTGAACGCGCCGCTGCCCACCGTTTCGGGGTCATAGCCGCTGTACTTGGTGGTGGTGAACACGTTTTGGCCGGTGGCGTACACGCGCAACGAGGCCACGTACTTCGACCGTTCCAGCAGGGCTTTGGGCACCGTGAAGCCGACTTGCAGGTTTTTCAGGCGCAGGTACGAGCCGTTTTCCAGCCAGCGCGTCGAGTTGAATTTGTCGTTGTTGCCAGGCGCGATGCCCGCGTTGCCGCCGGCAATGATGGCGCGCGGCGTGGTGGTCGAGGGGTTGGTGGGCGTCCAGGGGCTAAAATCGGTGCGGTGGTTGTTGTTGTCGTCGGTACGGTCGAGCCAGTACTTATCCACGTTGAACACGTCGTTGCCTTGCACACCCTGGAAGAAAGCCGCCAAGTCGAAGCCGCCGTAGCCCAGCGTGAGGTTCAGCCCGTACTGGATTTTGGGGAATACCCGGCCCACGTGCACCCGGTCCTTATCATCGATTACGCCGTTGTTGTCCGTGTCCTTATAGCGCACGTCGCCGGGCTTGAGGCCGGCCGGAATATTAGAATCGCCGGTCTGGTAAATGCCGTCAAATTGGTAGAGGTAAAACGAGCCGATTTCGTAGCCCACCTCGGTGCGGGTGGTAGCCCCAGGGCCGCCGGTGAAAAAATTGGGCGCGCCCGTGGCCTCGCCGGCGGCAGTGCCCAAATCGAGCACGGTGTTTTTCAGCGTGGTCAGGTTGGCCGTGGCTCCGTAGCGGAACTTGCCGCGGGCATCGTTGTAGCCGAGTTGCAACTCAAACCCCTTGTTTTCGAGCTTGCCCAGGTTGCGGAACGGGTTGGCGCCGGCATTGCCAAGCGTGAAGGGTACGTCGGGGTTAATCAGCCCTTTGTAAGTCTTCGACACGTAGTAGTCCGCCGATAAGGTCAGCCGGTTGGCAAGAAAGCCGGCGTCGAAACCTACGTTGGTGGTGCGGCGGTCTTCCCAGCTAATTCTGGGGCTAGCGTAGGCCGTCTGAACAGCGCCGTTCTGAATCGCCCCGCCCAGCACGTAGTTGGCGTTGGTGTTGATGAAGCCCTGGTAGAGGTACGAGCCGCCGTAGGGGCCGTTGAGGAGGTCGTTGCCAAGGCGGCCGTAGGAAGCGCGCAGCTTCAGGTCAGAAATGCCGCCCACGTTCTCAAAAAACTTCTCTTTCGACACGCGCCAGCCAACCGAGGCCGCGCCGAAATTGCCGTATTTGACAGGGCTAAAACGCGACGAGCCATCGCGGCGGTATGCAGCCGTCAGCAGGTAGCGCCGGTCGTAGTCGTAAGTGAGCTGCCCAAAAAAGGAACGTTTGGTCCGTTCAAACGTCGAGCCGCTGACCTGCGGGGTCTGACTGCCCGCGTCCAGCGCCCAATAGTAGGCGGGCCCGGTGCCGTAGCCAAAGTTTACGCCCCGCGTAACCTCTTGGCGGAAGCGCTGCTCGCTGTAGCCGCCCACTGCGGTCAGGTTGTGGTCGCCGAAGCTTTTGTCGAAGGTGAGGGTGTTTTCGGCCATGCCGAACACTTCCGTGCCCTGGGTTTCGCCGAAGTAGGACGGTGTGGTGGCGTCGTTGCGCCGCCAGATGCCGAACTGCCGCTGCTGCTGGTCGTGGAAGCCGTGGTACTCGGTGGCCAGGTTGAGGCGGTAGCGCAGGAAATCGAAAATCGACACTTCGCCGTACACGTTGCCTTGTACCCGGCTCGATACGCCAGTATCGTTGAGCAAGCTTTGCAGCGCAATGGGGTTAGTGCCGAAGGTGATGGCGTTGTCGTTGCCGATGCCGAAGCCGCCCGGAGTGGTCCCGTCATAGACCGGAATAACGGGCAGCATCCGCACGATGTCGATGAAGGGAAGGCCGTTGACGCGGGTTTGGTTGGTGCGCGTGAGCAGCACGTTCTCGCCAATGCGCAGCCGCCCCCGGTTGAAGCCCGTGTTCACGCGGAAGCTATAGCGGTCAAACTTGGGCCCTTGCACGGTGCCGTTCTGTTTGAAGTAGCCGCCCGACACGTTGAAGGTCGAATTGGGCCCGCCGCCCGAAAAGCCCAGGTTATAGTCCTGCACCGAGCCCCGCTTGAAAAACTCTTTTTGCCAGTCGGTGTCGGTACCGGGCAGGGTGGCGGCGTAGGGCTGGCGCGGTTGCCCGGCATTGTCATAGGCCTGGTTGTTGATGGCCGCCCACTGCGCGGCATTGGTCAGGTCGAGGCGATGCACCAGGTTTTGCACCCCGCCGTTGGCGCTGAAGGTAATGCTGGGAATGCCCGCTTTGCCTTTCTTGGTGGTCACGATGATGACGCCGTTGGCGCCGGATGCGCCGTAGGGCGCCAGCGCGGCAGCGTCTTTGAGCACCTGCACCGACTCGACGTCGGCGGGGTTGAAGTCGCGTTGGCCGCCCTGCCGGTCGCCTTCAATCCACAGCCCGTCAATCACATAAAGCGGGCCGCTGCCGCTGGCGACGGTGCCCAGCCCGCGAATGTTGATGCTCGGGGCTTGCCCGGGCTGCCCGGAGTTGGTGACCTGCACGCCCGGCAGGCGGCCCTGAATGGCTTCGCCCACCGAGGCCACCGGGGCCCGGCGCACGTCCTGGGCGCTCACCGTCGCTACCGCGCCGGTCACGTTCTGGCGCTCCTGGGTGAGGTAGCCCACCACCACGGCTTCGGACAGCTGCTGCACGTCGGTGGCCAGGCTCACGGTTACGGTGGTCTGGCCGTTCACCGGCACTTCCTTCGTGAGGTAGCCCACCGACGAGATGATGAGGGTGGCGTTGGCCGGCGCGTCGAGCGAGAAGCTGCCGTCGGCGCTGGTGGAGGTGCCGGTGCTGGTGCCCTTCACGAGCACCGTCACGCCGGGCAGGCCGTCGCCTTTTTCGTCGGTCACGCGCCCGCTCACGGTCTGGGCGGGTCGCAACCAGGCGGTTGCAAGATGCTTAGCGGCAGCACCCGTCGGGGGGGAGGCCACGCCCGTCAGCGGCAGGCCACAGACCAAGGCAGGCAGCAATAAGCGGCCTGGTGAATAGAAAAGCTTTCTCATGAGGAAAGGGGTGGGATTGGTTAGAGAGAAAAAGCAGTTGAGCGCAAACGTTTGCGCAAGGAGAGCGAAAAAAAACGTCCATTAATAGGCGGTTTTCAAAAATGAGAAACCGGCGTAATGCCCCGCGTTCAGGCGTCAAACCTGAAAGACGTACCCAATGACGAATTTCTCAAGTGCCGGCTGCCGCTTGCAGCTGGCATGATGAGGCCATAAATGTATTATTGATTGGTAACATCACAAAATTTCAGGGGAAAATAATTTTTTCGCGTTTGCGCATACGTTTGCGCATGCCAGTGCATTTCAGTTGTTTATATCATAACACTGTATATTATCATCCCGCAACCGAGGGTTTTTGTTGATGCAGTGGCTGATGTGCTGCCACGGCCCGTCGTTGACTGAGCTGTTGCTCAGAGTATTTCCCTGGTGAGAGGTAGCGGCCAGCGCGACAGGATGGTGATGGCCGCTTGCAAATGCCTGAACATATTCGCTTTATGCCAAACGGATGAGCTATTGGAAGCGCCTGGAAGGACCCGAAAAAGGCCCGCGTACCGGAGGGTAAGCGGGCCTTTTTCGGGTCTGATGGTCAGCTATTTGCCGTTGGTCTTTTTAATCAGGTCGGCTTCGTCCTGATGATAGGGCGTGCCGTTTGGGCTGAATACCTCATGGAACCACTCCGGGGGCTCGCTGCCGTCGGCAATGGGCACGTCCCACTGGTACTTGGTGTTGGTTTTGCCGGCTACCAGGCCCCAGTTGATGGCCGCTACGTTGTATTTCTTCAGCAGCGGCAGGATGTTGACAAAGCGGCTGTTGCGGGGCCGGGCCATGTATTCGGTGCACAGCAGCGGCCGGCCGTGGGTGGCCAGCAGCTCAATGATGCGCTGGTGGGCCGGCACGTCGTCGTAGCAATGGTAGGTGATAACGTCGGAATGCGTGGCCTGGAACGTGTTCAGCGCGGTAAAGTCCCAGTTCCAAAGGCCGGCGCTCAGGGGCTGGTCGGGGCGCACGGCCTGGGCCCAGGCAAAAACGTTGCGCAGCAGCGGCAGCGACGCCAGGCCCTTGTCGCTGTTGCCGGGCTCGTTGTATAAGTCCCAGAGCAGGATGCGCTTATCGTGGGCGAAGCTGGTCAGCACGTCCGTCACGTAGGGCCGCAGGGCCATGAAGGCAGCCGAGTCGCGCGAGGCCGGGTCGCCGGGGTCCTGCACCCAGCCCGAGTTGTGGACGCCGGGCTTGGGCGCGGGCTGGGTGCCGGCCTTCGGGGTTTTGTTCCAGCAATCATCGAAGAACACAAACAGCGTCTGAATGTGGTGCTTATCGGCAATGGCGAGGTACTGGTCCAGGCGCTTTTTGAAGCCGGCCGGGTCCTGCTGCCACGCCAGGCTGTGCAAAAACACCCGCATGGTGTTGAAGCCGATGCCCTCGGCGTAGCCCAACTCGCGGTCGATGGTGGCGGGGTCGAAGGTGGCGGCCTGCCACATTTCGAGCTGGTTGATGGCGGTGCTGGGAATGAAGTTGGCGCCCGACATCCACGGGTGGGTTTTGTACCAGGCGTTGGCCCGTTCGGCGGTCCAGCGCGGGCCGGCCTGGGCGGCCGTGGCCGCCGGGCCTTTGCTTTTGGTTTTGACTTTTTGGGCGTGGGTTGCCGGCGCGGTGAGCAGCGCCAGCAAGAGGAGCAGTAAGGGAAGCTTCTTCATGCGAGAATGGAAAAAGGAAGAAAAGGAATGAATGTCAGAAGGTTAATAGCCTGATAACGAAGGGAAATAATCCTTGAGCTTAAGAGGCCGGAGGCCAGGATTCAGGCCCGCTGAAGGGCGTCGTGCGGGCCCTGGCTGCCCGCCAGGTAAACAGGCCGTAGCGTCTCGTGGTCGTTGGGGCGGTTTTGGGCGGTGGGCCTGGCCCTTTGCGAAAGGCGGCGTAAGATAGAAGCGAAAACGAGTTTGTGCTAACGTTTGCATAGCTTGCCCGGGGAATCCTACTTTCGTGTTATTGCTGTTCCAACTAATTTTTCCTGCCATGTCCCTTCCGCGCCGCGAATTCCTGCATTATGCCGCTTTGAGTGGTGTGCTGGCCCTGCTGCCCTCCGGTGCGGCCGGGGCCGCCCGCACCTACGTGAACCCCGTCGCGGCCCGCAATTTCCCCGACCCGGCCGTGCTGCGGCACGCGGGCGTGTATTACGCCTTCGGCACCACGGGCCAGGGCCGCGCCAAAGATGGGCGCATTTTCAGCGTGCTGACTTCTAAAAATCTGGTGGACTGGCAGGAGGCCGGCGGGGCCCTTACGCCGCCGGCCGGGGCGGAAGGCGCCGATTTCTGGGCCCCGGAAGTGGTGCTGCACGACGGCACGTTTTACATGTTTTACTCGCGGGGCGGCGGGGCCATTGCGGCCACCGTGGGGCACCGCCTGCACGTGGCCACCAGCGCGGTGCCGCAGGGGCCTTACACCGAAGTGGCGTTGCTCGACGTGCCCGCGAGCAAGTTTACCATCGACGCGCACCCTTTCCAGGATGCCGACGGGCAGTGGTACCTGTTTTATGCCCGCGATTTTATTGACTCCGATAACGGGTACCTGCCCGGCACGGGCCTGGAGGTGGACCGGCTGGAGGGCATGACCAAGCTGGCCGGCCAGCCCCGCCTCGTGCTGCGCGCCCGCCACCCCTGGACGCTGTTTGAGGCCCACCGCACCATGCCGCTGTATGACAACCAGACCTTTGCCGAGTGGCACACCCTGGAAGGGCCTTTCGTGCGCCGCCACGCGGGCAAGTACTACTGCTTTTACAGCGGGGCCAACTTCCTGACGGACCGCTACGGCGTTGATTTTTGCGTGGCCGATGCCGTGCTGGGGCCTTACACGGAGGCCGGGGGCGGGCAGGGGGCGCGGGTGCTGCACTCGGTGGCGGGCCACGTGCGCGGGCCCGGCCACCACTCGCATATTCTGAGCCCTGATGGGAAAACCGAGTACCTGGTGTACCACGCCTGGAACGCCGCCATGACCGAGCGGCAGCTCTGCATCGACCCGCTGGCCTGGACGGCGCAGGGCCCCCGCTGCCTGGGGCCTACCTACACGCCCCAGCCCATGCCGACGTAAAAGCCGGCGCAATGAGGCAGCCAGCAGGGGGCACGGCAACGTGCCAAGGGCCGAAGCCCGAAGGCAACGGTGAACAGGAGTTTGCCGTTGCAAGCACCCAACGTTGAGCTTATTCAATCCCCAATGCCCCGCTTTTACTTTTTGCTGCTGGCCGTGCTGCTGGCTTTTTCGGCCCGTCCGGCAGCGGCGTACTCGGTGCTCACCCACCAGGCCATCATCGACTCGGCCTGGGAGCGCAGCCTGGCGCCGGCTATTCAGCGGCGCTACCCCGGCACCACGGCCGAGCAATTGCTCGACGCCAAGGCCTATGCTTACGGCGGGGCCATTATTCAGGACATGGGCTATTATCCCTTTGGCTCAAAGCTGTTTACCAACCTGACGCATTACGTGCGTTCGGGTGATTTCGTGCGGAACATGATAGCCCAGGCCCACGACCGCAACGACTACGCGTTTGCGCTCGGTGCCCTGGCGCATTATGCCGCCGACACCAACGGGCACCCCGAGGGCACCAACCGGGCGATGGCCGGCGTGTACCCGGAGCTGGCGGCCAGGTTTGGCCCCGTCATCACCTACGAGCAGGCCCCCAAGCAGCACACCCAGCTCGAATTCGCGTTTGATGTGGTGCAGCTGGCCAATGGCAAGTACCACACCCAGGATTACCACAAAAATATTGGCTTCAAGGTGAGCAAGCCCGTGCTGGAGCGGGCGTTTCTGCAAACCTACGGGCTGGAGCTGGGGCAGGTGATTGCCAACGTGGACCTGAGCGTTTCGAGCTTCCGCTTCTCGGTGAGCCAGCTGATTCCGACGGCGGCGCGCGCGGCCTGGCACTACAAGCGCAAGGATATTGTGAAGCTGAGCCCCGGCGCCCGGCGGCGCGACTACCTGGAACGCACCAGTCCGCAGGAATTTGAAAAAGTATACGGCAAAGAGTACGAGCAGCCCGGTTTCGGGGCCCGCATTATTTCGTATTTCATTCGGGTGCTGCCCAAAATCGGGCCACTCAAGCCCTTCGCGTTCAGGCTGCCCACGCCCGCGGCCGAGCAGTTTTTTCGGGCGAGCTTTCGGAAGGTGATGGACCGCTACCGCGCCG
This sequence comes from uncultured Hymenobacter sp., assembly GCA_964242365.1. Classification (GTDB taxonomy): domain Bacteria; phylum Bacteroidota; class Bacteroidia; order Cytophagales; family Hymenobacteraceae; genus Hymenobacter. Next base: position 14,337 of record CAXTCS010000037.1, read on the forward strand.
ACGTGGCGCGCCAGCCCGCCGACACGGCCGCCGCCTCGGTGCCGCTGGCCAACACCGATTTCGACACCGGCCACCCCACGCACGCCGGGGAATACGCGCTGGCCGACGAAACGTACGGCGAGTGGCTGCGCAAGCTGGCCGGCAAAAAGTTTGAAAAGCTCGACCCGATGGCGCGGCAAAACATTCTTACCTTCTACGGCACCCAGCCCAAGGCCCCGGCTTCGGAAGAAGAAAAAGAGCGCAACAAACAGCGCGAGACGCGCGAGGCGCTGGAGCAGCTGCGGGCGCTGCGCTGAAGCGCCTGGCGTGCAGGCAGCCCGCGCCTTGTGGTGGGCACGGACCCGAAATCGGCTCTATTTCGAGGGGGGAATGAAGTTCTCAGTAGTATACGCGGCACGGTCGGGGAACCTCACCCCCGACCCCGGTTCGCTTGAAGCGCGAAGCCCAAAGAGAGGGGAGCCGAGCAGCTGGCACACTGATTCAGAAACCGCTGTAAGCACTCGCGCATGATTACTTATGCACAACCACTTAAAAGCCCTGGCGCTATGCCGATAGCAAGTCTGACTGGTCTTTGAGCCCAACGCCGGAGAGCTGGCGGCGCAGGGCTTCGCGCAGCAGGAAAAGTAGTTTGTCGGCCGCCGCTGGGTAAGCCAGCCCGGCCGGGCGGATGTTGGACACGCAGTTGCGGGCCTCGTCGGTGAGGCCGGGGCGGGGGCCGAACGTGAAATAGGCGCCCAGGCTGTCGGGCGAGCTCAGGCCCGGCCGCTCGCCAATGAGCACCAGCACCAGCCGCGCCCGCAGCAGCTGGCCAATCTCATCGCCGAGCGCCACGCGGGCTTGCTCGGCCAGCACCACCGGGCCCAGGCGAAACCCGGCTTGCCGCAGCTCGGGCAGCAGCAGGCGCAGCAGCGGCAGGGCATGGGCGTTGATGGCCGTGGCCGACAGCCCATCGGCCAGGACGATGGCGAGGTCGCAGTCGGCGTGGGCTTGGGCAGCCAGCAGGGCTTTGGACGGCCCGGCCAGCTGCCGGCCCTGGTCGGGGCGCTGCAAGTAGTCTTCGCGGGTTGGGGCCTGGCTGTGTACTTGATAAATAGGTAGATGCAGCGCGGCAAGGTCGGCCAGCAATTGGTTGGTGTTCAGGGTCGAATACACCGCGTCGCGGGCGTGGGCGTGGGCCAGCTTAAAGGCCAGGGCTTCGCGCAGCGGCACGCTGGTGCCGCTGCGGCCCAGGGCAATGCGGGCGGCGGTGAAGGCTCGCAGGCCGGCCCAGGAATCGGGTGCTGGGGTGGGGGAGGGCGGCGGGTCGGGCATGGGTGATGGCCGGAATCAGATGAAACAGTTCGACCGGAAATCCCGGCTTAGAGCAGGTTCGTAGTCGGTGTGCGCGGCGCGAGCCGGGAACCTCACCCCCGGCCCCTCTCCCAAAGAGAGGGGAGCCGAAAAGCTGGTACACTGATGCAGGAACTACTGTAATAATAAGGTACGTGCTGCCGCTGCTCTGGATGCCGTAGAAGCTATTGGAACGGCTTAGAGACGCATACTTGCATTTTGTAATTGGGCAGGGCCTCCGCACCAAAGCTCCGCTGGGGCTTTGCCCAGCGCTTCAGCGCCGGGAAGCGGGGCAGATTTCTTGGTTGGGGCTTTAGCCCTGGTCGTTGTGGCTGGCCGCCAAGGCTAAAGCCCCCAAAAGAGGCCGGGCCTCGGCTCCCGGCGCTCAAGCGCCGGGCAAAGAAGACGCGGGCCATTTTGAGGCACAAGCACTGGCTATTGGGGACTTCTGCGCCCTTATCATTCAACGAGGAGAAGCCAATATGGGCGGCTCGGCGGGGCATCAACAGCCGCTGAACAACGAAACCGGAGCGGAGCGGCCCCGCCGTGGGGCCGATTTTGGGTCGCCCCGCCGGGGCTTTGGTACTTGTTTGCCGGTTATTGCTAGCGATGGGTCGCCCCGCTGGGGCTCGAAACTGCACGTTTGCGGAAGCCTTGTTTTTATTGCCGCCAAGCTGTTTTATTGACTTTTTACCGCAACGCTGGCGGCAGCTGGCCCAGCAGTTTCGGGGCGGCGGAGGCGGGTGGGAGCTGGTTTTGGGCATCAAAAATGCCTTGTTGTTGGAGCCAGGCCTCGAATTCGGGGGCCGGGCGCAGGCCCAGCGCCTGCCGCACGTAGAGCGCGTCGTGGAAGGAGGTGGACTGGTAGTTGAGCATGATGTCGTCGGCGCCCGGCACGCCCATGATGAAGTTGCAGCCGGCCACGCCGAGCAGGGTGAGCAGCGTGTCCATGTCGTCCTGGTCGGCCTCGGCGTGGTTGGTGTAGCACACGTCCACGCCCATGGGCAGGCCCAGCAGCTTGCCGCAAAAGTGGTCCTCCAGGGCCGCCCGGATGATTTGCTTGCCGTCGTAGAGGTACTCGGGGCCGATGAAGCCGACCACCGAGTTCACCAGCAGCGGCCGGAACCGGCGCGCCACGGCGTAGGCCCGGGCCTCGCAGGTTTGCTGGTCGAGGCCGTGGTGGGCGTTGGCCGAAAGGGCGCTGCCCTGGCCGGTTTCGAAGTACATGACGTGCTGGCCCACGGTGCCCCGGTGCAGCGACAGCGTGGCTTCCCAGGCTTCTTGCAACAAACTCAGGTTGATGCCAAAGCTCGCGTTGGCCGCCTCGGTGCCGGCGATGGACTGGAACGTTAAATCGACGGGCGCTTTTTGCCCGATGAGCTGGAGCGCGGTGGTGACGTGGCAGAGCACGCAGGTCTGCGTCGGGATGGCGTATTGCTCGCGCACGGCGTCGAGCAGGTGCAGCAACTGGCGCACGGCCTTGGGGTTGTCGGTGGCCGGGTTGATGCCGATAACGGCGTCGCCGCTGCCGTAGAGCAGGCCATCGACGAGGCTGGCGGCGATGCCGCGCGGGTCGTCGGTGGGGTGGTTGGGCTGGAGGCGGGTGGCCAGGTGCCCGCGCAGCCCCAGCGTGTTGCGGAACCGGGTGACGACTTCGCAGCGCCGGGCCACGCCAATCAGCTCCTGGTTGCGCATGAGCTTGCTCACGGCGGCCACCATTTCCGGGGTCAGGCCGGGGGCCAGGGCTTGCAGGGCGACGGTGTCGGCGGCTTCCGAGAGCAGCCAGTCGCGCAGCTGGCCCACGGTGAAATGGGCGATAGGAGCGAAGGCCGTGGCGTCGTGGGTGTCGAGAATCAGGCGGGTAACTTCGTCCTGCTCGTACGGCACCAGGGCTTCGTTGAGGAAATTGCGCAGCGGCACGTCGGCCAGGGCAAACTGGGCGGCCACCCGCTCTTCGTAAGTGGCGGCGGCCACGCCGGCCAGCACATCGCCGGAGCGCAGGGGAGAAGCCCGCGCCAGCAGCGTTTTCAGGTCGGTGAATGCGTAAGTGCGCTGGCCGATGGTGTGGCGGTAAGGCATTTTTTCAATTATCAGTCAGCAGTTATCAATGAGCAATGAGCAGTGAACAGTGAACAGTGAGCAAAAGGAACGTCATGCTGAGCGCAGCCGAAGCATCTCGCGTGCTGAAGTAATTCAATCGTTCGACGACTCCACGCGAGATGCTTCGCTGCGCTCTGCATGACGGGCTTCCGCTTGACTTTCTACTTGTGGTATTTGGTGACGGCCCAATAACAGGTACGCGGCCAGCAGCACCAGCAGGCCGGCCACAAAAATGCCGCTCAGCAACAGGTTGTAATAGACCAGCGCCGACAGGCTCAGCAGGCACAGGGCCAGGGCTACGAGCGGCACCGCCGGGTAGCCCGGCACGGCGAAGGGCCGCACCAGCGCCGGCTCGCGGCGGCGCAGGGCAAACAGGCTGAGCAGGCTCACCACGTACATCACCAGCGCGCCCAGCACCGAGAGGATGATGACCTGGGCGGTGGTGCCGGTGAGCAGGGCCAGCACGCCCACCGCGCCGCCCGCCACCAGGGCCCAATGGGGCGTTTGGCGGCCGTTGAGGCGGGCCAGAAAGCCGGGCAGGTAGCCGCTCCGGGCCAGGGCAAACACCTGGCGCGAGTAGCCGATGATGGTGCCGTGAAACGACGCCACCAGCCCAAACAAGCCGATGCTGGCAAAGAAGCGGGTCCAGCGGCTGCCTTTGCCGAGCACCAGGCTCAGGGCTTCGGGCAAGGGGTAATCGAGGTGGCTCAGCCGCCGCCAGTCGCCCACGCCGCCGGTGAGCACCATCACGCCCAGGGCCAGGGCCACCAGCGTGAGCAGGCCGTAGCCGTAGCCTTTCGGGATGGTGCGGCGGGGCTCGGCCACTTCTTCGGCCACCAGGGCCACGCCCTCGATGGCCAGGTAAAACCAGATGGCAAACGGCAGGGCCGCAAATACCCCCGCCGCGCGCAGGGGCACCGGGTGGGCCAGGAAATTGGCGGCCCGAAAGTGTGGCGCTACCAAGCCCATAAACAGCAGCAGCTCGGCCACGGCCAGCACCGTGACCACCAGCGAAAAATTGGCCGATTCCTTAATTCCCAACAAGTTAATCAGCGTGAAAACCGCGTAGCAACCCAGCGCCGTGTAGCGCACGGGCGCGGCCGGCCACAGAAAATGCACGTAGCTGCCCAACGCAAACGCGATGGCCGGCGGCGCAAACAAGAACTCAACCAGCGTAGCGTAGCCTGCCACAAACCCGCCAACCGGCCCAAAGGCCCGGTGCGCGTAGGCAAACGGCCCGCCCGCCTGCGGAATGGCCGTCGTCAGCTCGGTGAAGCTGAAAATGAACGTGACGTAGAGCACCGTGACCACGAGCGTGGCCACCAGAAAACCCACCGGCCCGGCCACCGCCCAACCGTAATTCCAGCCAAAATACTCGCCCGAAATGACCAGCCCCACGGCAATGGCCCAGAGGTGCAGCGGCGTCAGCGCTTTGTTCAGGGCGGGGGCGGGCGTCGTCATGGCGAGGAGCAGAGCGGGTTTTTGCTCCTCAATATAAGACCCGAAAAAGGCCGGTTGCGGCGGGGGAGTAACCTCACCCCCCGGCCCCCTCTCCTGCGGAGAGGGGGAGCCACGGCGGCGCGGGCTTCAGGAATTAAAAATTAGAAATGTAGAATTAAAAATGAGGCGGCATCCAGTTAAAGACCGGTCATTTCTAATTTTTTAATTGAATCGTCAGGCTCCCCCTCTCCGCAGGAGAGGGGGTCGGGGGGTGAGGTTTTACTCCCGCACCAGCTCCCCGCTGAGCCGGCGCAGCGCCACCTCGGCCTGCTTGGCCGAGTAGCGGATGTCCAGCAAGCGGGTTTCGGCGTCCAGCTCGTTGCGTTGGGCCTCGCGCAGGGCCAGGGGCGTGAGCAGGCCCAGGCGGTAGCGCTCCAGGGCAATGTCCACGTTTTGGCGGGCCAGCTGAATGTTGGCTTCTTCGAGGTCGAGCAGCTGGATAAAGTTCTGGTACTGAGCAAAGGCCGTGGCCGCGTTGGCGTCGAGCTGCAGGCTGGTTTGGGCCAGGGTGAGCTGGCTTTGCTCTTCGGCCACGCGGGCGTTTTGCTCCTGGCGGCGCAGGTTGAAGCCGTTGAAAATCGGCACCGAGGCCGTGATGCCGTAGTTGAGGCCCACCGTGTTGTTGGTGCTTGTGCTCAGCACCGGGCCGGTGGGCAGCGTGATGAACTGAGCGTTGTTGACGTTGCGGTTCAGGCCGTAGCCCGTCACCAGCCCCACCTGCGGGAAGCGCGCGGCCCGCACCAGGCGGCGGTCGTAGGCGGCCACGTCGACCCCTATTTTGGCCTCCGCCAGGCGCGGGTTGTTGGCCCTGATGCCGGCCGTAACGACGTCCTCGCGCAGGTCGCGGGTCACGGCCAGGCTGTCGGTGGGCGCGAAATCGAGGCGTGGGGCGCGGCCCAACAAGGTATTGAGCGTGATTTTGGCCGCCGTCAGGGCCTGCTGCTGCTGCAAAAACAGGCTGCGGTCGGCGTTGCAGCCCACGCGGGCAGTCAGCACCTCCACCTGGGCGCTCACGCCCACATCCACCTGCGCCTGGGGGAGGTCGATGTGGGCCTGGCCAATTTTGAGGGCTTCCTCCAGCGAAGTGATTTTGCCGGCCTGGCGCACCACGTCGTAGTAGGCGTTGGTCGTGGTTTCCACCGTTTCCTCCACCGTGGCGCGGGTAATTTCCTGCTGCTGAGCGCGCAGGCTTTTCAGCCGGTCGTAGGCCACGAACATGCCCAGCCCGTCAAACAGCGTCCAGCCCAGCGTTACGTTGGTGTTGAGCAGGTTCGACGTGCCGCCGTTGATGATGCGCGGCTCGTTGCTGCCCACCCGTGAGGTGATGTTGTTTTTGTTAAACGTCCGGGTCAGGTTGCCGTCGATGTTGGGCAGCTGCCCGGCGTTGCCCCGCGTCACGTTGTTTTGCGCAACCTGCTCATCCTGGCGCGAAAGCAGAATGCCGTAGTTGTGCTCAAGCGCCTCGGCCACCGCCTGCCGAAGCGAAAGCGGCGGCGCAGCCGCCACGCTGGCCGGCTTGCGCAGCTGCCGCGGATGGGCCGCCGGCATTTGCGCCAAGCTGGTGAGCGGAAGAAGAAAAAGCAGCAGCGTAAGTGGTTTCATGCAATAAAAATCAGAACATCAAACTCCCCTCCTTTTTTTAAGGAGGGGATGCCGGCGCGCAGCGCCGGCCGGGGTGGTAAAGTCGTTGAACGATGGCCGAACGATGAACAATGAGCCGTTTGCGTTTGAGTCGTGCAACGACTTCACCACCTCAATTTCAGCTGCGCAAAAAATGTCCCCTCCTCAAAAAAGAGGGTATTTCCGGCCCAGCATCAGGCCGCCACGGGCTGCTTCGCCGCCACCTTTGGCTTGTGGTTCTTAGCCGAGGCAAAGTAGGAATACATCACCGGCACCACAAACAGCGTGAGGCCCGTGGCAAACAGCAGCCCGCCCACCACGCCGATGCCCATCGCCCGCCGCCCCAGCGCGCCCGCGCCCTGCGCCAGCGCAATGGGCAAAATGCCGAGCACGGCGCACAAGCTGGTCATCAAAATGGGCCGGAAGCGGGCCGTGGCTCCTTCAAGCAAACCAGTCATGTAATCGGCCCCTTTCTCGACGCTCTGGTTGGCAAATTCGACGATGAGAATGCCGTTTTTCGTCACCAGACCCACCAGCATGATGATGCCGATTTGCGAGAACAAATTCAGGGTTTGGTTGAAATACCAGAGGCTGAACAGCGCGCCCGACAAGGCCAGCGGCACCGTCACCATGATGATGCCGGGGTCGCGGAAGCTCTCAAACTGCGCGGCCAGAATCAGGTAAATCAGCACCAGGGCCAGCCCGAAGGCGAAAAGAATCGACGAGGAGCTTTCGGCAAAGTCACGCGACTGCCCCGACAAGGCCGTCGAAAACGTGTCGTCCAGCTGCTTGGTGGCGATTCCTTGCATCGCCGCGATGCCGTCGCCCAGGGTTTTGCCCTTGGCCAGCGAGGCCGAAAACGTGGCCGAATTGTAGCGGTTGAAGCGGTAGAGCTGGGGCGGCGTGCTTTTCTCGACCAGCGTAATCACGTTGTCGAGCTGCACGAGCTTGCCGGCGCGGTTTTTCACGTTCAGCGTGCGCACGTCGAGCGGCTGGTTGCGGTCTTCGCGGGCCACCTGGCCGATAATCTGGTACTGCTTGCCGTTGCGGATGAAGTAGCCGTAGCGCTGCCCGCTGAGCCCGGCTTGCAGGGTTTGCGAAATGTCCTGCACGCTCACGCCCAGGCTCTGGGCCTTCTCGCGGTCGATGACCACGCGCAGCTCGGGCTTGTTGAACTTGAGGTTCACGTCGACGAAGCTGAAGGTTTTGTCGGCCCGCGCGGCGTCCAGAAACTTGGGCACGGCGGCCGTCAGCTTGTCAAAATCCTGGCTTTGCACCACAAACTGCACCGGCAGGCCGCCCCCGCCCGTGCCAATGCTCTGGTCCTGCGACACCGACACCCGCGCGCCGGTGTATTTTTTCACGCTGGCCGTGAGAATGTCGGTGAGCTGCTGCTGGCTGTGCGGGCGCTGCCCGGGGTCTTTCAGCAGCACGCGGGCAATGCCCGAATTGGCCGAGCTGCCGCTGCCGCCGCCCGGCGCGGTCACGGTCAGGATGTTGTCGGCATCGCGCCCGGCGCTGTCCTGCAGCACTTTCACCAGTTGGTTCATGTAGCCGTCCATGTACTCAAACGAGGCCCCTTCCGGCGCCGTCGCGTTGATGCTGATGCGGTTGCGGTCCTCAATCGGGGCCAGCTCCGAGGGCAGCGTTTTCATGAAAAACCAGATGCCCACGCCCGTCAGCGCCACCAGGCCCCAGGCCAGAACGCGGCGTTGCAGAAAGGTTTCCAGCGCGCTGCGGTACGCGCCGGTGAGGTACTCGAAGAACGGCTCGGTCTTGCGGTAGAGCCAGTTGTGCTCCTGCTTCTTGAGCAGCCGCGAGCACATCATGGGCGTGAGCGTGAGCGAAACGAAGGCCGAAATCAGCACCGAGCCGGCCAGCACGATGCCGAATTCGCGGAACAGCCGCCCCGTGATGCCCGACAAAAACACGACCGGCAGAAACACCGCCGCCAGCACGACGGTGGTCGAAACCACGGCCATCAGGATTTCCTGCGAGCCGTTCTTGGCGGCTTCCAGCGGACTTTCGCCCTCCTCAATCCGGCTGTAGATATTTTCCAGCACCACAATGGCATCGTCGACCACCAGGCTGATGGCCAGCACGATGGCCAGCAACGTGAGCACGTTGATGGTGAAATTCATCAGGTACATCACGAAGAAAATGCCAATCAGCGACACCGGAATGGCCACCACCGGAATCAGCGTGGAGCGCCAGTCGCGCAGAAACAGGAAAATCACGACCACGACCAGGACAAAAGCCTCGATAATGGTGTGCTCCACCTCCGAAATAGACGCCCGGATGAACACCGAGTTGTCAAAGCCGGTGCTGAGCGTCAGGTCTTTGGGCAAGTCGTTGGCGTATTGCCGCACCCGCTTGTTGAACTCGTCGGTGATGGCAATCTGGTTGGAGCCCGGCTGCGGAATGGCCATCACGGCCACCATCGGAATGCCGTTGCGGCGCAG
>CAXTCS010000038.1:0-23270 GCA_964242365.1 uncultured Hymenobacter sp.
GCTGGAGCAGAAAACCGACCGCATGGCCAAGGAGGAAAACACCGAAAGCAAGCGCATGAAAACCCTCCAGCGCGAGCTGGACTGGGTGCGGATGTCGCCCAAAGCGCGGCAAAGCAAGGGCAAGGCCCGCCTGGCCAACTACGACAAGCTGGCCAGCGAGGAGGCCAAAGACAAGGAGCAAAAGCTCGAGCTGTTCATCCCCGACGGCCCGCGCCTGGGCGCGCAGGTGATTGAGGCCGAAGGGCTGCGCAAGGCATTTGGCGACAAGCTGCTGTTTGAGAACCTGAGCTTCTCGCTGCCGCAGGGCGGCATCGTGGGCATCATTGGGCCGAACGGGGCGGGCAAAACGACCCTTTTCCGGCTCATTACCGACCAGATGCAGCCCGACGCGGGCACTTTCGAGGTCGGCCCCACGGTGCAAACGGCCTACATCGACCAGCAACACGACACGCTCGACCCCGGCAAGTCGGTGTTCGACACCATCACGGGCGGCACCGAAACCATGCTCATGGCCGGCCGGCCGGTGAACTCGCGCGCCTACGTGAGCAAGTTCAACTTCGGCGGCGGCGACCAGGAAAAGAAGGTCGGCACGCTAAGCGGCGGCGAGAAAAACCGCGTGCATCTGGCCATGACGCTCAAGCAGGGCGCCAACCTGCTGCTGCTCGACGAGCCCACCAACGACCTGGACGTCAACGCCATCCGGGCCTTGGAAGACGCGCTGGAAAACTTTGCCGGCTGCGCCGTCATCATCAGCCACGACCGCTGGTTCCTCGACCGGCTGGCCACCCACATCCTGGCTTTCGAAGGCGACTCGGAGGTGGTGTGGTTCGAGGGCAACTTCTCGGATTACGAAGAAGCCAAGCGCAAGCGCCTCGGCGACGTCGAGCCGAAGCGCGTGCGGTACAAGAAGCTGGGGTAACAGTTGTAAAGCAGTAAGCGAGCTGCTTTCATTGTTTATAACAAAACAGTTGCTATCTTTCCTGCATAATATCTATATATTCCCGTCACAAAAATATAGTAGCTTAAGTTTGAGATGGCGCAAAACGACAAAATATTTTCCATAATCAACGATATACGGAAGTATTATGCACTGGGTACGCCCGATATAGCTCACCGCTACGACGGCTATAGTAAGATAAAGAGGATTGTTGAAAATAAGCTTGAAATGCTTAATACAGATTCAAATCTAAGTTTAGAAAAATGGGGGGAAATATTATATTACTTTAAGTCTACTTTTGAAGAGTTCGAACTAATAGACTTTTCTTATATACAGGCGCCCTCTTTGATATTAAATATCAAAACATTAACATTATCAAATAGTTATTTCCACTTCGACAAAAGCATTGTTCTTTGTATTTCTCTACTCGCTAAATATTATACTATATATTGTATGGACCGTTTCATACCTAGCATTGAATCGGATAGTGCTCCGCCTTCTCCTACTATTTACGCTCGACCTCTTCGTGAAAATTCTTCTTTATCCAAAAAAGAAAATATTAATAAATATTTAAGCAAAACACTAAAAGAATATATATTTATAGAGCATTCTACAATATTCAATGCAAAAATTTCTGGCACCCTCCCATTTGGCGTGAACCTAGAAGATTATAATTACAACACAAACTCCTATCCCTTAGGGGTTTTTCTTTTTGGCAGCGTCGAATTTTTCGACAACAACACCAAAATTTTGTAAAAACTTTCCACTTCTACTTACTCAAAAATGAAAAATATTCGCCAAATTTTTCTGTTTTCTTTACTTTTTTTCATCTCTTGCAAACAAGAGAAGCAGGAAGTGCCTCCTAGTTTCCCTGCAGCAAAAAGCCAAGATGAAATAATTGCATTTGCGAAGCAAAAATACGACGCAAAATACTCAAAGGGACGATGCTGTTCTGATGGCGCAGAGAAAAAGATAATGCTGTGGAAGAAGTCATTTATTCAACGCATTAGCGGAAAATCATTTTTAGTGACCCCTCTAATAATTCCTGCCAGTCCTTACACCTACCTTGAAGAAGGAACAAGAATAAGTTTATCTAACGCATCCTTACTCGTTTCCTCTGTGTATGCTGATTCCGTAGAATTTGAGGTCATAATAAAAATACCAGACCGCGAGTATTTACTAAGTGAAAAAAACTATCCTGAGTTTACAGGCAGTGTTTTCGTTGAAGATATTTTCGGAAATTATAAGAAAGGTTTTCAAATAAAATCTGGCAAGCCTACTCTTGAGCTGATAAAAGGACAAAAAACACATAAAAATCCCGGAAAATCACTTGCAACTCTCAAGCCTGCCATGGAATGCCAAATAGTAGATTGGTATTCATGCTCGACTAATGCTGATGGAACAATTTTTAGCTGTCAATATGTGTATACCCAAACTTACTGTGTGGGACCAAGCGGTAACTCCGGCTATTTGGGCGGAGGATTATATTATGGAACTATAGGACAAGGAACTGATAGCGGGGGAGGTGCCAGCGCTGGCACTAACACTATCCCTGTTTCAGCTACTAATCCAAGCAATATTCCTGGAAACGGATACGCTGGGTTGTGTGCAAATACAATTTCTTGGAAAAAAATAGGTAATGGATGGACGGCGCAGGTTCAAGAACTTGGCGTAACAGCTATATATTCAGGCTCACCTGACCCCATACATACCCCAGAAGGGGGCTACATCGATGTAACATTTGCCAACACCTGCATAACAATGCCTGCGTATAATTTAACTTCTACTCAAGCCAGCAGAGAATTTGCTATAATCTTTAACCATGCGTCAGTATGGATTGGTAATGAATTGGATAGTGGGGCTCTGCGTCCTACTTACATGGCTGTGAGGTCAAGACTTTTAGAGTTAATTCGGAATAGTTTTAATCAACTTCATCCTGGGAGCACTTTTGTAATAGGCACTTGTAGCGGGACCGTTACCAATAGTCGAGCAGGGTACGGATGTTAAAGCCACCCACATCCTGGCCTTCGAGGGCGACTCGGAAGTGGTGTGGTTCGAAGGCAACTTTTCGGACTACGAGGAAGCCAAGCGCAAGCGCCTCGGCGATGTGGAGCCGAAGCGGGTGCGATACAAGAAGCTGGGGTAACGGCCGGTTTTAGGGAAGGCCAAGTGGGCCGCCGGAAGCATTTCCGGCGGCCCACTTGCTTACCGCACGCCGTGCACCCGCATGGGCAGGATAAACACGGCATCGGATGCCGTAATAAAGAGGGTTTTCCGGTCCTGGCCGCCGAAGCACACATTTCCGGTCCACTCGGCGGGCACGTCGATGTGCTGGATTTGCTGGCCGGCGGCGTTGTAAACAGTGACACCCTTGCCGGTGAGGTACACGTTGCCCAGGTGGTCGATGGTCATGCCGTCGGAGCCCTGGGCCACAAAAAGCTGGCGGTTGGTGAGCCGGCCATCGGCGGCAATCTGGTAGCGGTAGGTTTTGTTGGCTTCGATGTCGGCCACGTAGAGCTGCCGGCCGTCGGGCGTGCCGATGATGCCGTTGGGCTTTTGCAGCTGGTCGTCGGCCACCACGGGCTGCTGCTGGCCTTTGGGCAGGTAATACAGCTTCTGGCCGCCGAGGCCGGGGTCGGGCGCGGTGCGCGTCCAGTAGTCGCGCTGGTAGTACGGGTCGGTGAAGTAGATGCCGCCGTGGGGGCGCGGCCACAGGTCGTTGGGCCCATTGAGCTGGTGGCCCTGCACGTCGCGCACGAGAACCGTCACCTGGCCATCGGGGGCGATGGACCAGAGCTGGTTGTGCTCGTCGGCGCAGGCCAGCAGGTTGCCCTGCGGGTCAAAATACAGGCCGTTGGCGCGGCCCGCCTTATCGAGGAAGACGCTGAGCTGACCATCGGTGTCGTACTTCCAGATTTTGTCGTTGGGCTGGTCGGTGAAGAACACATTGCCGGCCTTGTCCACGGCCGGGCCTTCGGCGAACTTGAACTGCCGCGCCACCAGCCGGGGCGTGGCCGAGCCGGCCAGAATGGCGCTTGGCGGGGTATTTTGGGCCATGGTCGGGGCAGCCATCGGGCCAGCAATGAAAGCAAAAAGAGTAAACAAGGCGCCGAAGCAACTGCTGAGTGGGCTCATTCGGGAAGCAAAATGAACGCGCGGCCGGAGCGCTGGCGATTGGGCGTTAGCCCTAAACGAATCAGCACCCAGCCGCGTTGCTGCGGGCGCCACCACCGCCATAAGTGCTTACGGCATCGGAAGAATTGCCACGCGGGGCTTTTTACTGACGAACGGAAAAAGGCCCCAACCAGCGAGGCTGCTCATTTTCTATGCTGAGGGACTGAATAATTTATCTGGGCGGGTAAGTTGTTGGTTGAAAAGCCTTTCGGCAAATTCCAGCAAGTGCTTACATATCGACGACTGGCCGTGGGACAGATGGCGGGCTGCGCGCCCAGCGCGGCCCGCGCAGCCGTGGTTTCCGGGCCGCTGGCCGCTAGGATGCCGCTGGCGGGGCAACCCGGCGCTCCAGAATCTGGGGGATGTATTCTTGCGTGAGTACGTAGCTCATGATGCAGCCCCACACAAAAAAATACCCGATGCTGAAGCTGATGGCCACGCCCGTTTCGATGCCGTTGCCCGTCGGAATCGAAACGCCGAGCCCTAAGTCGGCCGACACCCGCCGCACGGCGTGCAGGATGGACCGGAACTGCGTGAGCCCGGCTCCGAGCAGCAGCTTCAGCAACCAGTCGGCTATTTCCACCAGGTTGGCCGTCGAGGTGATTACCGCCGTGCCGCCGGCGGTGGTCGGGGCCCCGGTGCCGCCCGCCGCCCCGACCACCGCCGGCGGTGCCACCCGGGGCACCCCGAAGAGAAACCCCAGGAAGGCCCCGGCGGCGAAAGCAGTGCCCGCGGCCAGGAACAGGATGGCCATTGCCTTCAGTGGGTATTGCCACGCCCCGCTGGCCCCGTACGCGGTGCTGGCCAGCCCGCCCAGGCAGAGCAGGCCAAAGCCAATCGGCGAGCCGAAAAACCACTTTTCATAAGAGGAAAGCTTAAAAACCGGGCCGGGGGTCATAAAAATTGGCTTGACAGGGTGAAGAAAATCATCCCGCCTCCTCTGGTCGGGTGCGTGTTGAAAACCCGGCCGGCCCCTCAGTCGTGGACGTAGAACAGGGGCTTGAGGCTGCCAAACCCGTCTTGCAGGTGGCCGCTGTTGAAGTTGATGCTGCCGGCCTGGGCCGTGGCCGGGCCCCGGGCCGTGAGGGTGCCCGGCCGCACGATGGCCGTGTGCCCGTGCCCGCCGGTGGGGTTGCGCCACATGGCCACCGCGGCTTTGCCCTCGTTGGCCCGCTGCTGGGCCGTGGCCGGGTCGGCTTTTTGCCAGCCGTGGGCCGTCACCCCGTGGGTTAGCATCCAGGCCACCCCGCCGTTGATGTTGATTTCGTAGGCGTCGGGCGCGAAGGGGTCGGCAATGGCCCCGGCCTTGGTAATCCAGTGCGGAATGGGGCAGCCCATGGCCCTGGTCACGTCCCAGACAAAGATGTTGCAGTAAGTGTAGCCGTTGCCGGGCAGGTAGCGCGGGTTGTAGCCCACCGCCAGCTGGTTGCTGACGTCGGCGTAAATAGCCGGGCTCCGGCTGCCCGCGTCGTTGGTTAGGGGCGGAAAAATCAGCCCGGCCCGGTTGGTCGAAATCGTGCCCGGGGCCGGGTGAATGCCGTCGTAGCCCGCGGCGGCCAGCGGCGTTTTCGTCGGAATTTTAACGAGCTGCCCCACCACCACCGCGTCGGGGTCGGTGATTTGCTGGTTGGCGGTGAGCAGCTCGGCCAGGGTGAGCTTGTACTTGCGGGCGACGGCCCCCAGCGTGTCGCCGGGCTTGAGCTGGTAGGTTTGGGCAACAGGCATGGCTTCGCGGCGCTAAAAGAGTGAACGGAACGAACGGTGAGCAAACCGTGCTGGGCCGGCGCCAGCCCGCGCCCGAAGCCGGGCTAATACGACTGCGTGGCTTTGAGCGTGGCGGCGAAGGGACAGGTGCTTTGGTCGAAGCGCAGCTCCTGCTGGCCCGTGGCATCGACCGTGACGGTGCCCCCAGGGCCCCCGGCCACTTTAATGCCTTGGACCTCGGCCTGGGCCTCCGCCGATATGTGCTGGCTGGCATCCAGGCGCAGCACCACTTCTTTGGCGTAATAAAGCAGGATGGCCAGGTCGTAGGGCCGCAGGTATTTGCGGTATTTGTCGGGGTTGTCCGCCTTGAACTGGTCGAGCTGGAGCCGGAGCTGAATGCCCAAATCGTCGGGCATGGGGCGCTGCACCACGCCCTCGAAATGAAAATTGAACACCTTTTTGGACGCCAGCTCGGCCGCCAGCTTCACGGGCAGGTTGGGCAGGTCGGGGTGAACGCCCACCGACAAGGTATCGGTGAGGTCGATGACCTCGGCAAAGTTGGCGGCAAACATTGGGGCCGCGGCAATGTCTTGCAGCATTTGGGCGTGGGCGGCGGGGTCGGTCACGACGTAGTTGATGATGTTGTCGTTGACCGGCGTCAGGTGGTTGTTGAAAATGCCGGTCCAGTCGTACAGGTCGCCCAGGCGGCTGTTGGCCCCGGAGCGACGCAATATCTGGGCGTTGTAAAAGCGGGCGAACTTGTTAAGGGTTTGCATACGGCGGGCGTTGGAAAGCTTGGGCTTGTTGGGGCGCAAAGCACGTTTCCTCCCCCCCTTTTCGCATCAGTGCCAGCACTGAAATCTTAGGCCACCCAGCCCTCGCGCACGGCGCGGGCGGCCAGGCCCACCAGCGTGCGGGTGCCGGCCTTGTGCAGCAGGGTGCGGCGGTGGCTTTCCACGGTGCGCACGCTCAGGCAGAGCTGGTCGGCAATTTCCTCGTTGCAGTGGTCGTCGACCACCAGGCGCAGCACTTCCAGCTCGCGGGCGCTGAAGGCGCTGCTTACCGTGTAGGCGGGCGGGCGGGCCGAGAAGGGCGCGGCCTCGGTGGTGGCATCCAGCCAAGGGGCCAGGGCGGCGGCCAGGGCCTGGGGCGGCACGTGGCTGGGCACCAGCAGCTGGGTGCTGGGCCACGCCAGCACGTCGCCGCGCTGGGCCAGGGTGCGCGCATCGGCCAGCACCAGCAGGCGCTGCGTGGGCCGGGCGTAGTGCAGGCAGGCCAGCAGGCGGGGCAGTTGCAGCCCCGGCAAGGCCCCGTCGAGCACCATCAGGCTGAACGGGCGGCGGGCCACCAAATCGGCTACCTGCGTGGCATCGGCGGTGATGGTGAGGACCAGCTGAGGCCACTGCTCGCGAAACAGGGCCAACAAGCCCTGCCGAAACAGGGTGGGCGCGGCCGCGACCAGGGCCGTTGGGATAGAAACAACCATTGCACCGGCAGAAAAAAAGTGGCGCTGGCAACCGGTTTTTGCTACCCGGAAAGGATGGTAGCCACTGGCGGCCAGTGAATAGAACGGGGGTGGGAAATTATACTTTATAATTGACTTATCAATATCTATTATTAAATATATTTAAACTACATTATTACTGGTCTTATTCAGCCTCCTTTTGTCCACCCGGCACCTGCGGCCCCGACTGCGCCAGACCCAAAAAAGCCGCCGCCCTGCCAACAGGACGGCGGCTTTCGAACCGCGTAGCAGCCGTTGCCGTGCGGCCCTACCGCCGCCGCATGAAGATGCTGACGTAGTACAGCAGCGTGGCCAGCGAGCTGATGGCGGCCACCACGTAGGTCATGGCGGCCCACCACAGGGCGTCTTTGGCCATGGCGTGCTCCCGCGCGGTTACCACGCCGCGCTCGTCCATCCAGGCCAGGGCGCGGCGCGAGGCGTCGAACTCGACCGGCAAGGTCACGAACGAGAACAGCGTAGTGAGGGCGAACAGCACGATGCCCGCGCCCAGCGGAATCAGGCTGAAGCGCAGCATGAGCACGCCCGCCAGCAGCAGCATCGGCATGAAGCGCGACACGGCGCCGAGGGCCGGCACCAGGGCCGAGCGGAATTGCAGCATGGAATACGCCGTGGCGTGCTGCACGGCGTGGCCGCACTCGTGGGCCGCGATGGCCGCCGCGGCGCTGCGCTCGGCGTACACGCTGGCGCTCAGGTTCACGGTTTTGTCGGTGGGGTTGTAGTGGTCGGTGAGCTGGCCGGCGGTGCTGATGACGCGCACGTCGGTGATGCCGTGGTCGGCCAGCATGCGCTCGGCGATTTGCGCGCCCGACAGGTTGGCTTGCAGGCCTTCCTGGGCATAGCGCTTGAACTTGCTGCGCAGCCGCCATTGAATGCCCCAGCTGACCAGCATGAGGAGAATCAAAAGGAAATACATGGCTAAAAAGAAGGAAAAAGGGGTTAAGTCGTGCGCAGGATGCGCTCGACGATGCGCGACGTGCTGTAGCCCGGCACCAGCGGCACCGTGCGGACCTGCCCGCCCCTGTTCAACACGAATTCGTGCCCCACAATTCCGTCGATGGCGTAGTCGTCGCCCTTCACCAGCACGTCGGGCTGCACCAGCTCGATGAGGGCCAGCGGCGTGGGCTCGCCAAACAGCACCACGGCGTCGACAAAAGCCAGCGAGGCCAGGATGCGCCCCCGCGCCGCTTCGTCCTGAATGGGCCGGCCCGGCTTGAGGCAGCTCACCGACGCGTCGGTGTTGAGGCCCACCACCAGGGCATCGCCCAAATGCCGGGCGTGTTCGAGGTAGTCGACGTGGCCCAGGTGCAGCAAGTCGAAGCAGCCGTTGGTGAACACCACTTTGCGGCCCTGCGCCCGCCAGCCGGCCAGCGTGGCGGGCAGCTGCTCGCGGGTGAGGATTTTATCTTTTGTCCACACTGTATAAATGAGTTATGGGTTAAAAGTTATGGGTTATGAATTGGTGACTATACGAACGGCCGGAGGTAAAACGGCCCGGCCAACTCATGGTTTTAACTCATAGCTCAGTAGTGAGCGGCTCGTCGGCCAGGGCTTCGGCTTCGGTGAGGACGCTGCCTTTGTCGGCGGCGGCCACCGCCACGAAGCTGATGCCGCCCATCAGCACCACCAGCAGCGTTTGGGCGCCGTGCACCACCAAGGCGTAGGCGATGCCGGCTTCCTTGCTCACGCCGTACACCAGCAGAATGCCTTGCACCAGCACGTGAAACGGCCCGATGCCGCCCGCCACCGGCGCCGCCATGCCAAAGGCGCCGAAGGTGAGCACCGCCAGGCCGGCTTTCATGTCCAACCCGTACGTTTCGGGGAAGCACCGGAACGCCAGGTAGTCCATGAGGTAATACACGGCCCAGGTAAACACGGTGTGCAGCAGAAACAGACCTTTGTGCTCTAGCTTCAGCACGCTGAATACTCCCGCCAGCAAGCCTTTCGCGAAGAGGATACCCTTGTTGAAAAACGCGTTCTGGCGCAGCCGCTCCAAATTGCGGAACAACGCGTAGCCCGCCGTGAGCAACAGCACCCCCGCAATAAGGGCGGCGATGAGCAACGGCGTGCGGTTGCGGGCCAGCGCGTCGTAGCGTCCGCCCAGCACCTGCTGGGTCACGAAGCGCCAGAACGTGTTGAAATCCAGCAGCAACACGCTGCCCAGCAAGCTCAGCAGCACCAGCACGTCAATCACCCGCTCGGTTACCACGGTGCCCAGCGCCACCTGCACCGGCACCCCGCTGGTGCGGCGCAGCACCGAACAGCGAATGACTTCGCCCATACGCGGCAGCACCAGGTTGGCGAGGTAGCCCACCATCATGGCGTGGTACACGGGCCAGTACGGGGCCGGGGTTTGGGAGGCATTCAGCTGCATCTGCCAGCGGTAGGCGCGGCTGAAGTAGCCCAGCACCGAGAGCGACAGCGTGAGCATCAACCAGAAATAATTGGCCGTGGCGATGTAGTGGCCGATGGCGTCCCATTTCAGGTCGTGCATGGCGTACCACATCAGCGCGCCCGAAATGCTCAACAGCAGGGCGTATTTCAGAATCGTGAAGAAGGTCTTCAAGTAGCGGGGCGATAATAGCAACGATGAGTAAGGACGGGACAAAGGTAAAGCGCGCCGGCGCCCGCCGTTTCCGTTCCTTGCCTACTGGTCCACCACCACGTTGTCAATCAGCCGCACGCCGCCCAGGTGGGCGGCCAGGCACAGCACCACGGCCCGGCCCGGCGCGTAGGCGGCCAGCGGCTGAAGGGTTTGGGCGTCGGCCACTTCCACGTATTCGGGCGTGAGGAGCGGCTCGCGGGCGAGGGCGGCTCCGGCGACGGCCCGCACCTGGGCGGGGGCCACGCCTTGGCGCACCTGGGCGGCGGCGGCTTCCAGCACCTGGTGCAGCAGCGGCGCGGCGGCGCGGGCCGGCGCGTCGAGCCGGCGGTTGCGCGACGACATGGCCAGCCCGTCGGCCTCGCGGATGGTGGGGCAGGTCACGATTTCCAGGTCGAACGACAAGTCGGCCACCAGCTGCCGAATCACGGCCACCTGCTGCCAGTCTTTCTGGCCGAAATACGCCAGGTGCGGGCGGGCCAGGTGGAAGAGCTTGCTCACCACCGTGGCCACTCCGTTGAAATGACCGGGCCGGTGCGCCCCTTCCATCACCCGCTCCAGGTCGCCAAAATCGAACCGGAGCACCGTGGGCCGGGGGTACATCTCCTCGACCGAGGGCACGAAAAGGGCGGTGCAGCCGGCGGGGGCCAGCAGCGCCGCATCGGCCTCCGGCACCCGCGGATAGAGCCGGAAATCGTCGGGGTTGTTGAACTGCGTGGGGTTGACAAAGAGAGTGGCCACTACTTCGTCGCAGTCGGCACGGGCGGCTCGCACCAGCTGGAGATGGCCGTCGTGCAGGGCGCCCATGGTGGGTACCAGGCCGATGCGTTGGCCGGCCCGTCGAGCTTGTTCGGTGTAGGCTTGCAACCCGGCGGCGGTTGTGAGTATCTGCATAGAAGAGGAAGGCTATTGGAACGGCCCCCAAGTAGGTTTTATTGATTTTACGCTCAAAATTGTGTAATTTTGTGCACCCATAGCATGGACTTGTTCCATTCTCTTCAATAAACCCTTTATGTCGAAGCTACGAATCCTCTACGCGGCCACCGAAATTGACCCGTTTCTGCAGACCACGAAGGTGGCTGAAATGCTGCGTCGGCTCCCCGCCAGCATGCAGGAGATGGGCTGCGAGATTCGCATTTTCGTGCCGCGTTTCGGCATTATCAACGAGCGCAAAAATCGGTTGCACGAAGTCGTGCGCCTCTCGGGCATCAACATCGCCGTGGGCGATGACGAAAAGCCCCTGGTTATCAAAGTAGCGTCCATTCCGACGGCAAAGTTGCAGGTTTATTTCATCGATAACGAAGATTATTTTCACCGCAAGTCGGCGTTGGTCGACAAAAACGACAAGTTTTACGCCGATAACGACGAGCGCGCCATCTTTTTCTGCAAAGGTGTGCTCGAAACGGTGAAGAAGCTGGGCTGGTCGCCCAACATCGTGCACTGCTCGGATTGGATGACCGGTTTGATTCCGCTGTACCTGAAAACGACCTACAAGAAAGACCCGGTGTTTAAGGATGCCAAGTCGGTATTCTCGATTTACAGCAACGAGTTTCAAGACAAGTTTGAGGGCAACATCCTCGAAAAAGCCAAAATGCTCGACATCGACGACGCGATGCTGGCTTCGCTAAAAACGGCGGATTTCAGCGGCTTCATCAAGATGGGCATGGAATATGCCGACACCGTGGTTCGGTCCGACGAGGACTTCAGCGACAACATGAACGGCATGTTCCAGGAATATGCTCTCCACAAGCGGCTCAGCCAGGTAGCCACCGACGAAAACCTGCACTCTTCTTACCTAGCGCTTTACAATGAATTGGCTAACTAGCCGTTGTGCTCCCCTGGCCGCCCTGGCCGCCCTCGCCCTGGCCAGCTGCGACAAAGGCACCGACCTGAACGTGGACCTGCCCGATACCACGGCCATCAACACCGAGTATAAAGACCTGAGCGTGGACGTGGCCACGGTGCGCCTGGCGCCGGTGCAAACCCTGAAAGCCGACCACTTTCTGGTGGGCCGCCTGGCCGACAACGTGGCCGGCAACACCGAGGCCCGCGCGTATTTCAACGTGATAGCCAGCAGCAGCCTGCTCAGCACGGCTGATTCGCTGCCGGCCACGCTGCCCCGGCCCGTGCTCGACTCGGTGGTGCTCGTGATGGGGTTCGACCGGGTGTATGGCAGCGCCACTACGCCGGCGAAATTCGACGTGTTTAAGCTGCAAGACCCGCTCGACGAGCGGCAGGTGTACGACGCCGGCACGGCCACGCCCGTGGGCGACGCGCTGGGCCAGAACCTGACCAGTCGCCTCGACCGCACCCAGCAGCAAATTGTGACGCCGGCCGTCGCGGCCACCACGACCACCCCGGCCGTGCCCGCGGTAACAACTACGGTGCCCGACCAAAGCGTGCGCCTGCTGTTGCAGCGCCGTGCTTTTCCGGCCACGCCCGGCCGGCCGGCTATCCCGGCCGTGCCGCTGCCGTTTGCCACCGACTTGTTTGCGCGGCTCTCGGCGCCTAGCTTCGGCCAGTCTCAGTTGGATGCGGCGCTGAAAGGCCTGGCCATTGCGCCCAGCGCGGGCCACAACAGCAGCATCGTGGGCTTTGCCCGGTTTAATAAATCGCGCCTGGCGGTGTATTACCACTCGGCCGATACGCTGCGCCGCGTGTATTCCATTTATTTCGGGCCGGTTTACAGCGGCAACAACGGCACTCCTTCCAGCGACCCCCGGTATTATACGCAGATTACCAATGCGCTGCCTTCGGCTCTGGCCGTGCTTGCGGACCGGCCTGGGGCGGTGCGGCCCGATGCGCTCAACGGGAGCAGCTATGCTCAGGAAGGCATTGGGCTGGGGACTCGGGTAACGTTTACGGGGCTGGCGGACTTGATTAAGACCGCGCAGGCGGGCAACCTGACGGTGAACCGTGCGGAGCTGCGCGTGCCCGTCAGGCCATTTACCAATGTCCTGTTTCCGAACCCTAACCTGCTTTACGCGGTAGAAGTAGACGGCGGCAACAATGTGCTGCAACGAATCGTGAATTTTACCTCCACCGACCGGGTGGTGCAGGCGGATGGCAGCGACCAACAGGGAACCTTTAACCCCGCTTTTGGCGTGCTGGACGCGACGACAAGCCAACCTTATTATAGTATTCCCATTACCAATTATTTGCAGGCCTACCTTAACGACAAGCTGGGGGGCAACCCCACTTCGCTGGTGCTGGTGCCCAACATCCGCTCTTCCGCCACCCTGACGCTGAACCGGGCGGCGCTCGATGCCGCCAACATCCGGTTGCGCGTGTATTATTCCAAGCGGTAGCGCCGGGCCGGGGCTTGGTGTGGGTTAGCCGTTTAGCTGCTATTTTTCTTTCATAAGTACTTAATTCTTATCGCCATGTGCGGCATTGTTGCTTACCTGGGCCATCGTGAGGCCTGCCCCATTATTTTGAAAGGCTTGCATCGGCTTGAGTACCGGGGGTACGACTCCGCCGGTGTGGCGCTGCTCAACGGCGAGCTGAACGTGTATAAAAAGAAGGGCAAAGTCAGTGAGCTGGAAGCTTTCATTGCGACCAAAGACACGCACGCCAATGTGGGCATGGGGCATACCCGCTGGGCCACGCACGGCGAGCCCAACGACGAGAACGCGCACCCGCACTACTCCACGTCGGAGCGCATTGCCATTATTCACAACGGCATTATCGAGAACTACGCGGCCCTAAAAAAGCACCTGGAGCAGCAGGGCCACGTTTTTCATTCGGACACCGACACGGAGGTTTTCGTCAATTTGATTGAGGAAATTCAGAAGCAGAACCTGTGCACGCTGGAAGAGGCGGTGCGCCTGGCGCTGCACGAGGTGGTGGGGGCTTACGCCATCGTGGTGATGAGCAAGGACGCGCCCAACCAGCTCATTGCGGCCCGCAAAGGCTCGCCGATGGTGATTGGCATTGGCGAAGGCGAGTTTTTTATTGCCTCCGATGCCACGCCCATTATCGAGTACACGAACGAGGTGGTGTACGTGAACGACTACGAAATCGTGGTTATCCGCGACGGGCAGCTGGAGATTCGCACCAAGGAAGACGTGAGCCAGACGCCGTACATCCAGCACCTGGAAATGGAGCTGGATAGCATCGAAAAGGGTGGCTACGAGCATTTTATGCTCAAGGAAATTTTTGAGCAGCCGCGCTCCATCATGGATTCGATGCGCGGGCGGTTGGAGCTGGAATCGGGGCATTTGAACATGGGCGGCATCCGGGCTTACGAGCAAAAGTTCGTGAACGCCCAGCGCATCATCATCGTCGCGTGCGGCACGAGCTGGCACGCCGGCCTGGTGGCCGAATACCTGATTGAGGACCTGGCCCGCATTCCGGTGGAAGTGGAGTACGCGTCGGAGTTTCGCTACCGCAACCCGATTATTACGGAGCGCGACATCGTGATTGCCATTTCGCAGAGCGGCGAAACCGCCGATACGCTGGCGGCCATCGAGCTGGCCAAGAGCAAGGGCGCGACCATTTTTGGCGTGTGCAACGTGGTGGGCAGCAGCATTGCCCGCGCCACCGACGCGGGCGCTTATACCCACGCGGGACCGGAAATCGGGGTGGCTTCGACCAAGGCTTTTACGGCGCAGGTAACGGTGCTGACGCTGCTGGCCATGATTATGGGCCAGAAGCGCGGCACCATTTCCGATACCAAGCTGCGCGAGCTGATGGTGGAGCTGGACACGATTCCGGCCAAGGTGGAGAAGGCGCTGAAGCTGGACACCGAAATCCGGGCCATCGCGGAAATCTTTAAGGACGCCACCAATTTCTTGTACCTGGGCCGGGGCTACAACTTCCCGGTAGCCCTGGAAGGTGCACTCAAGCTTAAGGAAATCAGCTACATCCACGCGGAAGGCTACCCGGCGGCGGAGATGAAGCACGGCCCCATTGCTCTGATTGACGAGAACATGCCGATGGTGGTGATTGCCACCCGTGACAGCTCGTACGAGAAAGTGGTGAGCAACATTCAGGAAGTGAAGGCCCGAAAAGGGCGCATTATTGCGATAGTAAGCGAGGGCGACACCGTGATTCCGGCCATGGCGGAGTTCGTGATTGAGGTGCCTCACACCAGCGAAGTGCTGATGCCGCTGGTGTCGGTTATCCCGCTGCAACTGCTGAGCTACCACATCGCCGTGATGCGCGGCTGCAACGTGGACCAGCCCCGCAACCTGGCCAAGTCGGTGACGGTGGAGTAGTAGTTAGTGATTAGCGGTTAGTGATTAACGAAAAAGGCGGCTCCAATTATGGAGTCGCCTTTTTCGCTTTCATGTCGGCTATACCGCGAATGGCTCGCCGCGTAGCGCCTGGCGCTTGAGCAGCGGGCAGACTTTGTAGCGCTCGTCGTGGGTGTCGTGCCACAGGGCTTCGAGCACGGCGTAGACGCGGGCGACGCCGATGGCGTTGGCCCAGGCGAAGGGACCGCGGGGGTAGTTGGTGCCGAGCTTCATGCCGAGGTCGACGTCTTGCATGGTGGCGGTGCCCTCCTGGACGGTGAAGCAGGCTTCGTTGATAATCTGGCAGATGACGCGGGGCGTGACCAGGCCCACGCGGTCGGCCACCACGCGGTAGTCGGTACCGAGGGCGGCGCAGGCTTCGGCCAGCTTCGCGCGGTCGGCTTCGTGGTAGAGGCTTACTTCGAGCAGGCGGCGGTTGAGGAGCGTGGGCAGGCCGCAGAAGCCGAAAGTGGGCAAATCGCCCATTTTTCCAGGCAATGATTTGGTGGACGACTCTTGAAAAACCACGCACTTGTTAGGCTCACTGCTAGCATCCCAGTTCCAGTAGCCTTCTGTTTTAAATATGAAGATGGCGTCAGGCGAAACGCCAGGCTCTGGCGCTTCATACTCGTATTCACCAGCCTCCATCTTCTCTATGTCGTCTTCTGTGAAGGATGGCAGAACATTTTCCCGGAAGCTGTACTCGTGCGTCGGCCCAAACTTTTCGCGGAACTCCGCTTCGACGTGGCCGCCATCAATGACCAGAATGTGCATGGTTTCGGTAGTTACTTTGGGGCCAAAGATACCCTAACCGACTCCGCTCATGGCCCACCAGATTATTCTTACCGACCAGGCTCCGGCCCCGATTGGCCCTTATTCGCAAGCGGTGAGGGCCGGAAATACCGTGTATGTTTCGGGCCAAATACCGCTGGATGCCGGCGGGCAGCTGGTGGCCGGCGACGTGGCGGCCCAGACGCATCAGGTGCTGAAGAACCTGACGGCGGTGCTGGCGGCGGCGGGACTGGCGTTGACGGACGTGGTGAAGTGCAGCATTTTCGTGAAGGATTTGGGCAACTTCGCCGTTATCAACCAGGTGTACGGGTCGTATTTTGTTGATGCTACGGCCCCGGCGCGGGAGACGGTGGAGGTGAGCCGGCTGCCGCGCGACGTGGAAGTGGAAATCTCCTGCATTGCCGTGGGGGCATAATATCCGGCCGGAGTGGGCGTTGAGAAGAAGTCGTTTTCAACCCATAACCTAACTCCCCGCATGAAAGAACTTGGACTCGGTCTGCTCATTATTGGGCTTATTTCGCTGGCGCTGCCGTTCATTAACCCCAACGTGCACTACGTTTTCCTGACCTGGATTGACAAGTGGGGGCCGACCGTGGCCTGGACTATTCGCGGCGGTATCACGCTGCTCGGGCTGGTGCTCTGGCTGGGATTTAGGAACCGGGACTGAGTTTTCATTTGACAATTATCAATCAACAGTTAACAGCCGTTCCAGTGGGCCCGATGGCGCGATTTGAACGGCTGTTAACTGTTAATTGATACTTGTTAAATGATAAATGCCCCCGACCTTTGCGGCGCGTTTCGAACTCCGGGGCGCGCTTTTTTCTGTTATGACTGAGAGAGACGTTCGGGTGCGGTTTGCGCCCTCGCCCACCGGGCCGCTGCACATTGGCGGCGTGCGCACCGCGCTGTACAACTATTTGCTGGCTCGCAAGCTGGGCGGCAAGATGCTGCTGCGCATCGAGGACACCGACCAAAACCGCTTCGTGCCCGGCGCGGAGGAATACATTCTGGAAGCGCTGGCCTGGTGCGGCATCGTGATTGACGAAGGCCAGGGCGTGGGCGGCCCCCACGGCCCCTACAAGCAGAGCGAGCGCAAGCCGATGTACAAGCAGTACGCCGACCAGCTCATTGCCGACGGCTTTGCTTACTACGCCTTCGACACGCCCGAGGAGCTGGACGCCATGCGCGCCCGCCTGCAAGCGGCCAAGGTGCCCAACCCGCAGTACAACAGCATTACCCGCGCCCAGATGCGCAACTCCCTCACCCTGCCCGAGGACGAGGTGAAGGCCTTGCTCGACGGCGGCGCGCAGTACGTGATTCGGCTGAAAGTGCCGCGCAAGGAGGAAGTGCGCTTCCAGGATTTGATTCGCGGCTGGGTGGTGGTGCATTCGAGCGCCATCGACGACAAGGTGCTGATGAAGTCGGACGGGATGCCGACCTACCACCTGGCCAACATCGTGGACGACCATTTGATGGAAATCTCGCACGTGATTCGGGGCGAGGAGTGGCTGCCTTCGGCGCCGCTGCACGTGCTGCTGTACCGCTATTTGGGCTGGGAAAAGACGATGCCGCTGTTTGCCCACCTGCCGTTGCTGCTGAAACCCGACGGCACCGGCAAGCTGAGCAAGCGCGACGGCGACCGGCTCGGCTTTCCGGTGTTTCCGCTGGAGTGGCACGGCACCGACGGCGAAACCGGCGAGGCGACCCTGAGCCGCGGCTACCGCGAAGACGGCTACCTGCCCGAGGCGCTGGTCAATTTCCTGGCCTTTTTGGGCTGGAACCCCGGCTCGCAGCAGGAGATTTTCTCGATGGATGAGCTGATTCAGGCCTTCTCGATTGAGCGGGTGAGCAAGTCGCCGGCCAAGTTCGACCAGAACAAGGTGAAGTGGTTCAACGAGCACTACCTGCGGGCCAAGACCAACGCCGAGCTGGCGCCCTACCTGCTCACGGCGCTGCACGAGCACGGCCTCGTGTGCACGCAGGAGAAGGCCGAGCAAATCGTGGGCGTGATGAAGGAGCGGGTGAGCTTCCCGCACGATTTCTGGCAGGAGGCCAAGTACTTTTTCCAGGCCCCGACGGAGTACGACCAGGCGGTGGTGAGCAAGCGTTGGAACCCGGAGGTGAGCGCGGCCCTCGCCGCCTATGCCGAGGCGCTGCCCGGCGCGGCCGACGCGTCGGCCGAGGGCTTGAAAGCGTTGTTCAACCAGACCATGGAAGGCCAGGGCCTGAAGCCGGGCCAGGTGCTGCAAATGCTGCGCGTGGCCGTGACCGGCGGCGCGGCCGGCCCCGATTTATTCGAAACCATTGCCATTTTGGGCACGGCTGAGGTGGCGCAGCGCCTGCGGGACGCTACCGAGCGGCTGGCTTAGGGTTGGGTGGTTATCCGAATCGGCTGTCATGCTGAGCCCGCGAAGCATCTTATCACGCTGCAACGACTTGTTCAGCCGTGAGAAGATGCTTCGCTGCGCTCAGCATGACAGCCGTATTTGAATAATCGTTATTAACCACCGGCCGGCGCTAATTCGCGTAGAGTGATGCAGTCACTATCCGCTTCAATTCTGTACCCGCATCATGGCCAAGAAACCCGTTAAGCCCAAGCAGAAGCCCGACCCCGACAAGAAAGCCCGCGTTCATAAAGAGCTGGAAGGCTTTGAGATTGGGGTGAACCCGCTGGGCGAAATCACTTCCAACTACAGCATCGAGCAAATCAACCAGTTTTTGGGGCGCCACGTGCGCGACAAAAAGCTGGTGGACCGCGCCGGGCAGTTCGGCGAAAAGCCTGGCCCCGGCGAAACGGAGGACGAGGCTTTCCCCATCGCCGACGCCGAACACGCGCCCGAACCCGAGCCCGAGGAAAGCGACGAAGACTTTATGAAGCGCACCAGCCGCGAGGCCAAGCGCAAAAAAACGGTGGGCGACGCCGACAAGGAAGCGGCCGAAACCCGTGGCGAGCTGCCGCTGGAAGAATAATACTGCCGGGTCTACATCGACCTGGACTCGCTGATTTTCACGTTGTTCTCGTAGGTTTCAACGTTAACCAGCTTCCCGCTTTCGTAAATTTCCACGGTGAGCAGCTTCGGGCCTTTGTAGGTTTCGGCGCGGGTTATTTTGCCGTCCTGGTAAGTTTCGGCGCGGGTTAGGGTGCCGTCGACGTACTGCTGCACGCCGGTGACTTGCCCATCGGGGGCGTAGCCGGTCCACTGGCCGAACCAGTAAAAGCGGGGAGTTTGGCCGCTGCCGGTTACCCACTGGGCGGGGCCGCGGCGGGCCACTTGCCCGCCGGGGTACCAGTACGTGACTTCGCAAAAGCCCTGGCGGCGGTATTTTTCGGAGTGGTCGAGCGCGCCGGTGGGGGCGAAATAGCGGAAGGTGCGCACGGGCCGCCCGTGGCGGTAGCGGCCCGTGGTGAACGGCTGCGCTTGGGCCGGGTCGTCGTAGTACGTGCGCCAGCGGCCCTGCGCCCGGCCGCGGCGGTCGAAGCGGTTGGGGCCCGGCAGGCCGCTCGGGCCGTGGTGGGCGGCCGGGCGCGTGCCGGCGCAAGCGCCCAGCAGCAATGGGCCGCAGACGAGCAAAATCAGAACTGGAAGACGCATGGGGAGAGACGGTTAGGATTAACTATAAAATTAGTTTAAAACTGACTTCCAACGCGGGGTCACGGAAATATTGTGCGCAACAGGACCGGAAAACCCGGCAAATTCGGGCAGGCCAGCTCAGCGGCGTCGGCGCCGGCGTCGAACAACACGTTCGCACAATGGCGGGGCGGCACGAGGACCGGAAATAGCCGGCCTGGGGCCCTTGCTCTATATCGGACTTCGCCTATCTTTGGCCGCACCAACCACCGCGCTCATGCTTTCCCACGACGTTGACTACCGCATTCTCGGCTCCGACATTCAGGTGCTGGAAATTGAGCTTGACCCCAACGAAACCGTGATTGCCGAAGCCGGGGCCATGGTGTACATGGAGGAGGCCATTGCGTTTGAAACCAAAATGGGCGACGGCTCGGAGCCCGACCAGGGGCTGATGGGCAAGCTGTTTTCGGCCGGCACCCGGCTCATTACCGGCGAGTCGCTGTTTCTCACGCACTTCACGCACCGGGGCAGCCACGGCAAGAGCCGCGTGGCTTTTTCGGCGCCTTACCCCGGCACCATCATTCCGGTGGACCTGGGGGCGATGCCCAACGGGCTCATCGTGCAAAAAGACGGCTTTTTGGCGGCGGCGCGGGGCACCAAAATCAGCCTGCACTTCAACCAGAAGCTGGGCGTGGGCTTGTTTGGCGGCGAGGGATTTATTCTCCAGAAGCTGACCGGCGACGGCAAGGCTTTCGTGCACGCGGGCGGCACCATCATCGAAAAAAAGCTGAACAACGAGCTGCTGCGCGTCGATACCGGCTGCGTGGTGGCCTTTGAGCCGGGCATCGATTTCAGCGTGGCTCGGGCCGGGGGGCTGAAATCGATGATATTTGGGGGCGAAGGGCTGCTGCTGGCCACGCTGCGCGGCACGGGCCGCGTGTGGCTGCAATCGATGCCGGTCAAAAAGCTCATCCGGGCCCTGGCGCCGGGCGGCGGCAATGCCCAGAAGGAAAGCGGCGGCGTACTCGGCGGCCTGCTCGGCGGCATCATGGACGAGTAAGCGGCTATCCGAACAGGCAAAGGACAGCCGGCAATACCCCTTTGGTTTGGAGGCACTGCTGGCGCGTGGAGCGCGCCGGCCCGTCCGGAAGGCCGGCTACTCGGAGCCGCTAACGGGATTCTGGGATTGGCGTACCGAGAAGTCGTCGGGCTTATCCGCCATTCCTTTGAACGCAAACGTTAGCGCCACTACGATGAGGACGCAAATGACGCCTACGGCCCGCCGCAGAAATTTTTTGTCGCTGGATTCATCGTGCTTGCGGCGGGCGATTTCGCGACGGTGGTGACGGGATTTGTAGGGACGCTGATACGACGATGTTTTATTTAACACAGAGCGTCAGGGATATAAGTTGTGGGTGGGATATTGCGGTAATATTACTAAAAAATTCCTACTTCACAAGCAAAATCGTCCAGCCCAGCTAAAAACGGCCTTTTTCCGTCCTATTAACTACTGCTCCGCGACTGTGGTGCTTACCAGCAACGGCTTACGCCGGGCCGGCACTAGCGCCGGCGGCCGTGAGCACGGCTTCCAGCACCTCGCGCGAGTTGAGCAGGCGCGGCACTTTGTGCTGGCCGCCGAGCTTGCCCTGGCGCGCCAGCCACGCGTCGAACGTGCCGGTGGGCACGGCCCGCAGCCGGGGCGGCGCCAGGGCCAGGCTGCGGTGGCGCTTGGCGGCGTAGTCGGAATTTACTTCGCAGAGCGTGGCGTCGAGCACGGCCCCAAATAGGGCCAAATCGGGGGCGGTGGTGCCGGCGGCAAATTCGACGGCCCACTCGTGGCCCCCACGCGAGGCCGCGCTGTCGGCCGCGAACCAGACCGGCGCGGCGGTGAAGTCGCGCACGGCGGCCCCGGTGGCCCGGCTGGCGGCGGCCACGGCTGCTTCGGCGTTTTCGATGACGACTTCTTCGCCGAAAGCGTTGAGGAAGTGCTTGGTGCGCCCCGTGATGCGCACCCGGTAGGGCGCCAGGGACGTGAAGCGCACGGTGTCGCCCACGAGGTAGCGCCACAGCCCGGCGTTGGTGCTGATAACCAGGGCGTAGGGCTGGCCCAGCTGCACTTCGGCCAGCGGCACGGGGCGCGGGTCGGCGGCGGCCCATTGGTTGGCGGGCAGAAATTCGTAGTAGATGCCGTGGTCGAGCAGCAGCAGCAAATCCTCGTTGTCGGGCTGGTCCTGGATGGCAAAGTAGCCTTCCGAAGCGCTGTAAATTTCGAGGTAGCGCATCCGCCCGTCCGGAATTAGCTGGCTAAACAGCTCGTGGTACGGCCCAAACGCCACCGCGCCGTGCAGAAACAGCCGCAGGTGCGGCCAGACCTGGGTGATGTCGTCGGCGCCGGCCAGGGCCACCACGCGGCGCAGCAGCAGCACCATCCAGGTGGGCACGCCGGCCAGGGTGCGCACGTCCTGGGTGAGGACGTGGGCCGCGATGCGCTCAATTTTTTCTTCCCACTCGGCCAGCAGCGCCAGCGCGAGCGGCGGGGTGCGCAGCTGCTCGGCCCACCGCGGCAGCTGCTGCATGATGACGGCCGACACGTCGCCGGTGCGCGAGGCGGGCTCGTGCGGCCGAAACGGGTTGGCCGTGTGCGCGCCGCCCAGCGACAGGGTTTTGCCGGCCAGCAGGCGCTCCTGCGGGTACAGGTGGGTGGCCAGCGCCAGCATGTCGCGGCCGGCGCGGTAGTGGCACTGGTGCAGCGCCTCGGGCGTGACGGGGATGAACTTGCTCCGCGCGTTGGTGGTGCCGCTCGACTTGGCGAACCAGCGCGGCCGGCCCGGCCACAGCACGTCGGGCTGGCCGCGCAGCACCTTTTCCAGCTCCGGGTACAGCTGCTCGTACGTGCTCACGGGCACGCGCCGGGCAAATTCGGCCGGGGTTAGCTTCTCATTAAAGCCGTAGCGCCGGCCCCACTCGGTGGCTTGCGCCCGGCGCAGCAAGTGGCGCAGCAGCCGCGCCTGCACCTCGTGCGGCTGCTGGCGAATGCGGGCCAGCCGGGGCAAGCTGCCCCACTGAACGGCAATGGCGAGTAGCTGGTCGAGCATCTTTTCGAATTAAAAATTAAAAATGAAGAATTAAAAATGGTCGACGCGTAGCGGTTGCCATCGAAAGCCAACTTCCTGCCTGCTCCAACCCATTGTTAATTCTTCATTTTTAATTTTTATAAGACTTCCGCAAAAAGACCAACAGCCAGCCCCGGAGGGGCGACCCGTCGGTAGTTTGGGCCGCCCCGCTGGGGCTTTACCGCTCGACATCAGGGCCTTACTACCGACGGGTCGCCCCGCTGGGGCTAAAAACGCGAAGGTTCGCGTAAGTCCTATTTTAATTACTTTTCACACTTTCCGCTTCAGCTCGAAATTTTTGCCCAGGTACACGCGCCGCACGGTTTCGTCGCTGGCCAGCTCTTCGGCGGTGCCGGCTTTCAGCAGCTTGCCTTCGAAGAGCAGGTAGGCGCGGTCCACGATGCTGAGGGTCGAGTTCACGTCGTGGTCGGTGATGAGCACGCCGATGTTGCGGTGCTTGAGCTTGGACACGATGCCCTGAATTTCTTCGGTGGCGATGGGGTCGACGCCGGCGAAGGGCTCGTCGAGCAGCACGAATTTGGGGTCGACGGCCAGGGCGCGGGCGATTTCGGTGCGGCGGCGCTCGCCGCCGCTCAGCACCTTGCCCAGGTTTTTGCGCA
>CAXTCS010000039.1:0-23152 GCA_964242365.1 uncultured Hymenobacter sp.
CCCCTCCGGGGCGGCCCCTCTCCAAAAGAGAGGGGAGCCAGACGACCTGTTCGCCATCCTGGGAATCCTTTTAGGACCGGAAATAGGGGCAAAAACGGCGGCCACTTCGGGGTCGCGGCGCGGCCAGGGCTGCACGGCGCGTACACCGGGCAGCGTGCGCAGGGCGGCGGCTTGCGCGGCGGTGGCCCGGCAGGCCACGGCGTTGAACCACCGGCTCACCAGCGTGACGGTATCGACTTGCGCGGTGATGGCGGCGAGGTAATCGGCGCGCACGGGCAGGTCGGAGGTTTCGTAG
Organism: uncultured Hymenobacter sp.; assembly: GCA_964242365.1. GTDB lineage: Bacteria > Bacteroidota > Bacteroidia > Cytophagales > Hymenobacteraceae > Hymenobacter. Next base: position 296 of record CAXTCS010000039.1, read on the forward strand.
GCGGGCAGGTGCTGGCGCGCGCGGCGGGCCTGGGCCTCGGGCGAGAAATAGCGCTTCGGGTTGAAGGGCACGCCGGCTTTGTCGCTCAGCGTCACCCAGTAGCGGGCCAGCGGGGCGGCGCTCCGCCCCTGCGCGGCGGCTGGCTCGATGAAGCCCAGCAGGATTGCTCCCAATAAAAAAACCTGCCAGTAGCTATTCAAAATCTGATTGTTCCGACTTGGTTGTTGATTCTTGGTTAGTGAAGCTGTTTAGGAAGTCGCCGGGGCGGTTGTAGCGACGCATACTTGCGTCTCGTCGTTGAACGAAACCGGGCAAAAGGCTCATCCGACGAGACGCAAGTATGCGTTTCTACAGCCCGTATTTGCTCAGCAGATAAATCAGCGAGGCCATGCTGGCGCCGCCCAGTTCCAGCTCGCGGCGGTTGACCTTGTCGAAGGTGTCGGCGGCGGTGTGGTGGAGGTCGAAGTAGCGCTGCGAGTCGCAGTCGTAGCCGATGAGGGCTTTGGGGTGCACGGCGGCTTGCAGGGGCTCGATGTCGGTGCCGGAGTGGCCGGCGGTGATGTCGGCGGCGTGGTAGGGCCGGAGCAGCGGCGCCCACTTGCCGAGTTTGGCCACCGTGGCGGGGTCGGCTTCCACGTTGAAGCCGCGCGGGGTGAAGCCGCCGCCGTCGGACTCGATGGCGGCGACGTGGGTTTCCTTATTGGCCTGGGCCAGGCGGGCGTATTCGGTGCCGCCGCGGGTGCCGTTTTCCTCGTTCATAAACAGCACGGCCCGCACGGTGCGCTCGGGCTTGAAGCCGGCGGCGCGCAGCAGGCGCAGGGCTTCCATGCTCTGCACCACGCCGGTGCCGTCGTCGTGGGCGCCCTGGGCGAGGTCCCAGGAGTCGAGGTGGCCGCCGACGGTGATGATTTCCTGCGGAAACTTGCTGCCCCGGATTTCGCCCACCACGTTGTAACTTTTTTCGTCGGGCAGGGTGGCGCACTCCATTTCCAGCTCAAATTGCAGGTCGGGGTTGGCCTTGAGGAGCTGGCTGAGCTGGTCGGCGGCGTTGGTGCTGAGGGCGGCACCGGGCACGGTGGGCACGCCCTCGGCGTAGCGCATGGCGCCGGTGTGCGGGTTGTCGTCGCGGGCGCTGGTCATCGAGCGCACCAGGGCGCCCACGGCGCCGCGTTTGGCGGCCTCAATGGCGCCGAAGGCGCGCTGGTCGACGGCCCCGCCGTAGGCCTGGCCGGGCTCGATGAGGGCATCATTGAAAGGCCTGTTATAAAAAACGAACTTGCCTTTGACGGCGGCATCGGGCAGCTTTTTGACTTCCTCCAGGCTGTGCACTTCGACCACGCCGGCTTTCAGCTTGCCGCCGGTGCCCACCGAGCCGCCCAGGGCGCACACCGGCACCCGAATGCTTTTGTCCTTATTGCCAATTATTTCGCCGCGCTCTTTGGCGCCGCGCACCCAGTGCGGCACCATCACTTCCTGCAAATACACGCGGTCGAAACCGGCTTTTTCCATGGTGGCCTTGCCCCACTCGACGGCCAGCTGGGCCTGGGGCGAGCCCGATAGCCGCGGCCCAATGGTGCCGGTGAGGTAGCGCAGGTTGTCGTAGCTCTCGCCGCGCAGCAGGGCTTCGTCGAAGATTTTGCGCAGGGCCAGCGAGTCGGTGCGGTCAGAGATGAGGGCTGTATTGACGGGTTTGACGGGTTTGGTGGGCTTGCTGGCCCGCTGGGCGTGAGCCGGGGCCAGGGCCGCGAGCACCGCCACGGCCGCCAGCAGCGTACGGCGGCCCCAGGCCGCGGAATGAATATCGGTCATAAAGGCAAAAAAGTAGCAACCCCAAACGCCGGGGCTCCGCCGCGAAAGTACGCGGCCGGCCCCTACCAGCGCATTGGCTTCGACCCGACGAAGCGGTGGCGGCCGCCCGGCGAGGGCCGCGCATCCGGGGAAGGACCCGAAATCGGGGCAAAAACGGACAGGGCAGCGGGCTGAACAAGCCACAAGCAGCAGGACATAAACCGCCGGTTTGCTGGGCGCGTCGGCGCGGGTGGGCCGGCTTCACGTACCGTTCAGGTGGTAGTGACGTATGTTGCAGCCAGGATTCCCATTCATCTTGATTCCCCGCCCATGCACGTTCTGCTCATCGAAGACGAAAAAAGCTTGCACCAGGAAATGCGCCAGTTTCTGGTGCAGGCCCAGTATTTGGTCGATTCGGCCTACACGTACGCCGAGGCGTCGGAAAAGCTGTACGTGAGCAGCTACGACTTCGTGCTGCTCGACCTGGGTTTGCCCGGCGGCGATGGCCTGGACCTGCTCAAGGAAGCCCGCCTGAACGAGAGCCAGGAGGCTTCGTTTATCATTCTCACGGCGCGCGGCGCCCTCGACGACCGGATTCGGGGCCTCGACCTCGGGGCCGATGACTACCTGCCCAAGCCCTTCTCGCTGCTGGAGCTCACCAGCCGGATGCAGGCCATCACGCGCCGTAAATTCAACCTGAAGCGCCCCGAAATCGTGTTTGGCCACGGGTTCAGCATGGACGCCAACGCCCGGCTCGTGCGCCACGGCGGCCAGGAAGTGCCCCTCACCAAAAAGGAATTCGACCTGCTGCACTACCTGCTGCTGCACCGGGGCCGGGTGCTCACCCGCTTGCAGCTCGGCGAGCACCTGTGGGGCAACGTGCTCGAAGACGACTCCGATTCGAACTACATCGACGTGCACATCAAAAACGTGCGCAAGAAGCTGGCGCAGTTCAGCCCGGCCGATTTCCTCGAAACCGTGCGCGGCATCGGATATAGAGCAGCAGAATAGGTTAAATAAATAACAACCGGAACGTCATGCCGAGCGCAGCCGAGGCATCTCGCGTGGGGTAGTAACTCAATCGAGTGGTTTACTTCCCCACGCGAGATGCCTCGGCTGCGCTCGGCATGACGTTCTTTTGCATTCGCTCATTCACCCCTTGTTTAAGATGCGCCTCGAGGCCAAGCTTGCCCTGTTCAACGCGCTTTCCAAGCTGCTGCTGGTGCTGCTGGGGGCGCTGGTGATTCCGCCCATCGTGCAGCGGGTGGCGGTGGCCCACACCGACCTGCGCCTGCGCGACAAGCAGCGCCGGGTGCTGGTGCTCATTGCTCGCGACGGCCTGCAAGCCTTCGAGCGGGGCGAGCGCGCCGAAACCTACGCCGACTACAACATCTTCAAGCAGGAATACATCACCCTTACGCCGCTGCCGGCCGGCGAGTCCCTGCCGGGCGAGCGCATTTTTGAGGAGCCCCGGCAGGTCGACCAGCAGGTGGAAGACTTCCGCATTCTGAGTTTTGCGCGGCCGGCCAGCGCCCCCGGGCAGCGGGCTTTCCGGCTCGAAATCGGCTCTTCGCTGGCCACCGTGGAGTTGCTCACGGCTACGCTGCGGCAGCTGGCCCTGTGGGTGCTGGTGGCCGCTTCGCTGCTGACGGTGCTCTCGGACGCGGCCTTTGCGCACTACCTGCTGGCGCCGTTGCGCGAGCTGATTGTGCGCAAGCTGCGCGGCATCCGGCAGCCGTCAGATTTTCAGTTTGAACCCATTGATACTGACACCACTGACTTCCGGCGGCTCGACGATAGGTTGAACTCGCTGATGCGGCAGGTGCAGTCGGCGTTTGCCAAGGAGCGGGAGTTTATGAGCAACGTGAGCCACGAGCTGCTCACGCCGGCCAGCATCCTGCAATCGCGCTTCGAAAACATGCTGCAAGACCCCACCCTGCCCGAGCCGCACGCCCAGCAGATTGTCGAGTCGCAGCGCACGCTCTACCGCCTGCGCAACACGGTGCGCACCCTGCTGCTCATCGCCAACATCGAAAACGAGCAGTACCTGCGCGACGAGCCCGTGCGCCTCGCCGAGGCCGTGGCCGACGTGGCCGAGGAGCTGGACGACCGCCGCCAGCAGCGCGACATTGCCCTCGAAATCGACATCGCCGGCGACGACCTGCGGCCCCACGCCAACGCCAGCCTGATGCACACGCTGTTGCGCAACCTGCTCTCCAACGCCATCAAATACAACCACGAGGGCGGCCGCATTCGCGTGGTGGGCCGGCCCGCGCCCAGCGGCGGCTACGTGCTGCGGGTGGAAGACACGGGGCCGGGCATTGCGGCCGAAAACCTGCCGTACCTCTTCGACCGGTTCCGGCGCTTCCACGCCAACGCGCCCGGCTCGCCCGAAGGCTACGGCCTGGGCCTGCCCATCGCCAAAACCATTGCCGGCTTTCACCGGGCCACCCTGCGGGCCGAATCGGAAGTGGGCCGGGGCACGGCTTTCATCCTCGAATTCGGCCCGCCGGCCAGCTACGCGGCGGGGTTCATGCCGCCTTCATAGGGTCGGGAGTAACTTCGGGGAGTAATTCAAGCTTACGTGCGTATCCTCCTGAAAATCATCTTAACCAGCCTGCTCCTCGTGCTGATAGTGGCCGTCGGGGCCGAGGTAGTGGCCTTGCGCCGCAGCGCCCTGCCCGACCCGCTCCAGGTCGCCCCGCCGGTGGTGGTGCGCAAGGCGGCCGGCACCAGCACGGCGCCCAAAACGGTGCGCCCGGTGCCGGGGCGCCCACCGGTCCGGCGCAAAGCGGGACTGGTGCTGAATAAAAAAGCGCCGGGCTAACCTCACCCCCTGACCCCCGGTTCGCTTGAAGCGCGAAGCCAAAAAAGAGGGGGCACCGGTCATGCTCTACCGAAGTCGATTGGCTCCCCCTCTTTTTTGGAGAGGGGGCTGGGGGGTGAGGTTCCGGTCGGAACGCCTAATGCTGCGTGGCCACGCCGTAGTCGCCGGAGGCCACGGGCTGGGGCGGGGTGCCGGCATCGGCGGCTTCGGGCAGGGGCAGCTGCCATTCGGCACTGAGGTGGGCCAGGCCGTGGGCGGCGGTGAGGTCGAACTGGCAAGGCACCACCGAGACGTAGTTGTGGGCCAGGGCCCACTCGTCGGTGTCGGTGCCGGAATCGAGGTTCACAAACGAGCCGATGAGCCAGTAGTACGGGCGCTGGTAGGGGTCGAGGCGGCGCTCAAACTCTTCCTGCCACTTGGCGCGGGCCTGGCGGGCCAGGCGCAGGCCGGCAATGGGCGTGTCCGAATTCTTGGGAATGTTGACGTTGAGGGCGGTGCCGGCGGGCACGCCGTGGGCCAGGGCGTGGCGGCAGACCTGAGTTACCCACTCGGCGACGTGCGAAAAATCGGCGTTGGGGCCGTATTCGCAGAGCGAGAAGCCGATGGCGGGCAGGCCCTCGATGGCCGCCTCGATGGCGGCCGACATCGTGCCGGAGTACAGCACGTTCACCGAGGCGTTGGAGCCGTGGTTGATGCCGGAAACGACGAGGTCGGGGGTGCGGTCTTTGAGGACGTAGTGCTTGGCGATTTTCACGCAGTCGGCCGGCGTGCCCGAGCATTCATAGGCTTCGACGTCGGGCCCAAATACCGGGTTTTTGGTGAGGCGCAGGGCGTGGCCGATGGTGATGGCGTGGCCCATGCCCGACTGCGGCGCGTCGGGCGCGACCACGACGACTTCGGCGCCCAGGGCCTGCACGATTTCGACGAGGTGGCGGATGCCGGGGGCGGTGATGCCGTCGTCGTTGGAGACGAGAATGAGGGGACGCGGGAGGGCAGCGGACATGGTATCGGGATTGGTTCGGAGACGAGGACAAAGGTAGGGCCGCAAACTCCCCTCCTTGGCAAGGAGGGGATGTTTCAGCGCAGCTGAAACGGGGGTGATTGGGGCGTTGAACGAGGATGGAACAACGGCGTTGCCAAATGTGGCTTCCGTTTGGGTATCGTATGGGCTTCGTTCAACGCCCCAACCACCCCAGTCCGCGCTACGCGCGAACGTCCCCTCCTTAGTAAGGAGGGGAGTTTGTGCTGTCATCTCGCTTCCCGCCGTTCTTTTGCACCATGTTCGCCCTTCTCCTTGCTTCGCTGATGACCCTCGCTCCTACCCCGCCGGCGCCCGCCTGGCGCACGCCCTTCGAAAACGACCCCGCCGGCAACACCACGGCCACCTACGCCGAGTGCCTCGCCTACTACCAGAAGCTCGCCGCCGCTTACCCGCAGCAGCTGCACCTGGCCGAAGCCGGCCCCACCGACGCGGGCCTGCCGTTGCACGAAGTGGTGCTGAGCGCCGACGGCGACGCCGACCCGGCCAGCACCCGCCGGAAAAACCGCCGCGTGCTGTTCATCCAAAACGGCATTCACCCCGGCGAGCCCGAAGGCATCGACGCCAGCATGATGCTGGCCCGCGACCTGGTGCAGCAAAAGGCGCTGCACCCGCTGCTGGCCAACGTTACGGTCGTCATCGTGCCCGCTTACAACATCGACGGCATGCTGAACCGCAACGCCACCACCCGCGTGAACCAGAACGGGCCGGCCGCCTACGGCTTTCGGGGCAACGCCCGCCACCTCGATTTGAACCGCGACTACATCAAGCAGGAATCGCGCAACGCCCGCTCGTTTGCGCAGCTTTTTCAGAAGTGGCAGCCCGATGTTTTCGTGGAAACCCATACCTCCAACGGGGCCGATTACCAGTACACGATGACGCTCATCGCCACCCAGCACAGCAAGCTGGCCCCGGCCCTGGGCGCGTATTTGCAAGGCCAGCTGCTGCCCGCGCTGTATAAAAGCATGGAGCAGAAAAAGTGGCCCATGACGCCCTACGTCGACTTTGAGGGCCAGACGCCCGAGAGCGGCCTGCAAGCTTTTCTCGAATCGCCGCGCTACTCCACCGGCTACGCGGCCTTGTTCAACACCATCGGCTTCATGCCCGAAACGCACATGCTCAAGGCCTTCGCGCCCCGCGTGCACGCGACCTACGACCTGCTGAAAACCATGCTCGAAACCGTGGGCCAGCAGTCGGCTGCCCTGGCCGCCGCCCGCGCCGCCGCCACGGCCGCAATGGCCACCCAAACCGCCTTCCCCCTCGCCTGGACCCTCGACGAGAGCCAGCACGAAACGGTGCAGTTTCGCGGCTACGAGGGCCGCCTGAAACCCAGCGACGTGAGCGGCCAGCCCCGCCTGTACTACGACCGCGCCGCGCCCTTCACCCGCCCCGTCAAGTACTTCAACACCTTTAAGCCCACCGCTACGGCCAGCCGCCCCACTGCCTACCTCATCCCCAAAGCCTGGACCGAAGTGCTCGACATTCTGCGCCGCAACGGGGCCACGCCCGAGCCGCTGGCCCACGACGTAACCGTGCCCGTGGAGGTTTATTATTTCGACGATTTCAAGACCACGCCCAAGCCCTTCGAAGGCCACTACGTGCACAGCCAGGTGCAGCTGGAAACCCGCCCCGAAACCGTCACTTTCCACCAGGGCGACTTCGTGGTGTACCTGAGCGGCGCCGCGCCCGTCCGCTACCTCGTCGAAACGCTGGAGCCGCAGGCCACCGATTCGTTCTTCGCCTGGGGCTTTTTCGACAGCGTGCTTCAGCAAAAAGAGCACTACTCCGACTACGTATTCGAAGACGTGGCCGCCGACCTGCTGCGCCGCGACCTGGCCCTGCGCCAGCGCCTCGAAACCCTCCGGCAGCAGAACGCGGCCTTCGCCGCCAACGGCCCCGCCCAGCTGGAATGGGTGTATTTGAACTCGCCCTACCACGAGCCCGGCCACAACCGCTACCCGGTGGCGCGCTGGCTGGGCACCGGGCAGCTCTAGCTACCCGCCGATGCCGAAAAGCTCAGCCGCCTAAAATTTTAGGGTTGCGGCAAGGGCGGAGACTCGGAAAGGCGAACCCGCTGAAGGCCATAGTACCGGGCCAGAAAAAGGTTATTTTTCTGGCTGGGGTCCGTGAACAGTTCAATGTGGACATCGGCACGCTGGCGGGCGGAAGGAATGGGCGCGAGCAGGCCCGTGGCGTAGGGCAGCCGCAACGGGGGCAGCACGGCCTCAGTCCGGCCGTGGCGGTGGGCCGCGTCGAGGGCCTCGTAGCGGGCCTGCATTTGCCGGCTGTAGGCGGGCGTCATGCACAGGAGCTCCTGCCAGGCCAGCCGGGTTTGGCCGGTAAGCAGCACAAGGGCCAGGCCGGCTGTTGCGCCAATAAGGCCGCGGCGCCGGCCGGCCGGCCCAATGGGCACCCAGGCGCGGGCCCACAGCGCCAGGGCGGTGGTGGAAATCAACAGCTGCAACACCAGCACGTTAACTACCCGGCCGGGCATGGCTTCCACCCACAGGTCCCGCATAAAGGCGGCCTTCAGGAAGGCCACGCCCGCACCGTTCAGCAAGGCGTAGCCCCCAAGCACGATTACCAGCTCGCGCCGGGCAGGACGAGGCCGGCGCGGCCCCGCCGCCGTGAGCAACACCGATGCCCCCAGCACCAGCAGGGCCCCCAGCACCGGCGGCCGGGCGGCCATGCGGGCGGCAGTGAGCACGGTCCGCGGCGCGAGCAATACCCAGCGGTGGTACCACGGCGCCGGGTCGGGGTCGGCCATTGCCAGCCGCTGCCAGTTGCCCGGCGCGCCCACCAGCAGGCCAGCGGTTACGACGGCCACCCCAGCCCACACCACCCACAGCCGCCGCACCCAGGCAGGCAAAGCGGTTCCGCCGAGCCAGGCACCCATTGCGGCCAGCACCACGCCGCAGCAAAGCATCGTTACTTCTCCCCCACCCACGGCCCCCATCAGGCTCAGCGTGGCCAGCCCCGCCCAACCCCACCGGATTTCAGCCGTGAGCGGTGGCCGAAGCGCTTGGAGCGCAGCCGCGACAAAGCCCAACATCAGCACCAAGGGCAACAGGTAATTGACCGCTCCGCTGTACCAGTACAGGAGCGTGAAGGGCTCCGGCAAAGCATTAAATCCCAGGGTCATAACAGCCAAAGCCAGCACCCCGGCGCCCCCACGGCGTGGCGCCGGAACAGGACCTGAAAGCGGCAGCAACGCCCGAAACAACTGCTGTAGGGCCCCAAATAAGCCTGCGCCCAGCAGCAGCAGCATGGCCCGCAAGGCCCACAAACCCATCGGGGCCGCCCCCTGCCGGGGCCCGTACGAAAGCGGATTAAAAACGGTGGAAATGCCAATGGCCACAAACCGCCCCGACCAGTGCGTGTACCAGTACCACTGCGCGCCCCACCGGCCCAGCCGCGCCACAGTGGCCGCGTTGTCGTAATCATCGATGGCGGGATGAGCAAAGCACATTAGCCCCACAAAAGGCAGCAGCGCCAAGACCAATAACGCGGCAAACAAAGGGCGCGCAAATAAAAAGCGGGCAGTTACGGACATAGGGCGCAAAGATGGGCATTAATGGCACTCCCCGCGTGCCCCGCCGGCCTCCTCAGCCGCGCAGCGCAGCCCCTGCTTCGAACCCTGTTGCACCCGAAGCCTCAACCTTGACTAACGCAAAAAGCCCCGCGCACCAGTTGGTGCGCGGGGCTTTTACATTCGTCAGGCTCCCCTCTCCGCGTGAGAGGAATTGGTTGCCGGAGTGAGGCTTACCGCCGCTTGCGCGGCTTCTCATCCTCGTCCTCGTCGTCCTCGTCCCCAAAAGTGGGCATGGTGAACATCGACGAAAGCAAATCCTTGAACTGCGCGCCGGCCGTGAGGCGGTTGCGCGAAATCAGGCTGTGCTCGGCCAGGCCGTGGAGCAGGAATTCCATCAGGAAGTAGGTGTGCTCGGGCGTTTCGTTGGGGTGCAGCTCGGTCACGATGTCGCGCAGGCCGGGCACCTGGTCGAGGGCCTTTTTGTAGTCGGCCGTGCTGGCGTCGTGCAGCAGGTCGAGCGTGTGGCCGTTGCCGAACCACTCCTGCACCGTTTTGTAGGGCGAAGGGCGGTTTTTGAGCTTCTTCGACTTGTCGGGGTCGGGGTAATATTGCAGAAACAGCGTGCGGATGGCCTTGCCCATCAGCTTCTCGGCCACGATGCCCGCGCCTTCCTGCTCGCCCTCGTACACCAGCTCGACCTTGCCCGTGATGGCGGGCACGGCCGAAATAAAGTCGCCCACGCGCACGTAGGTGTGCTTTTCGCCGTTCACCAGCGCCCGGCGCTCGGCCCCGGCAATCACCTGCTCGTAGGCCGAAATGGTGAGGCGGGCCGACACGCCCGACTTGGCATCCACGAACTCGGAGCCGCGCGCCTCCACCGCCACCTGCTCCACCAGGTCGTGGATGATTTCGTTGCTGGTCACCATGCCTTTCTGCTCGTCTTTGATGCGGGCTTCCTGCTTGGTGATGCGCTTGCCGATTTCAATCGACTTGGGGTAGTGCGTGATAATCTGGGCGTCAATCCGGTCCTTGAGCGGCGTCACGATGCTGCCACGGTTGGTGTAGTCCTCCGGGTTGGCCGTGAACACGAACTGGATATCGAGCGGCAGCCGCACCTTAAAACCGCGAATCTGGATGTCGCCTTCCTGCAAAATATTGAACAGCGACACCTGAATGCGGGCCTGCAAGTCGGGCAGCTCGTTGATGACGAAAATGCCCCGGTGGGCCCTGGGAATCAGCCCGAAGTGAATCACCCGCTCGTCGGAGTACGGCAGCTTCAGCGTGGCGGCTTTGATGGGGTCGGCGTCGCCGATGAGGTCGGCCACCGACACATCGGGCGTGGCCAGCTTCTCGGTGTAGCGCTCGTCGCGGTGCATCCAGGCCACGGGGGTGGCGTCGCCGTGCTCGGCAATGAGGTTTTTGGCAAACACCGACAGCGGCTGGAGCGGGTCGTCGTTGAGCTCGGCGCCGGCCACCACGGGCATCCACTCGTCCAGCAGGTTAATCAGCAGGCGCGCGATGCGGGTTTTGGCCTGGCCGCGCAGGCCTAGCAGGTTGATGTGGTGCCCAGCCAGAATGGCGCGCTGCAAGTCGGGAATGACGGTTTCGTCGTAACCGAAAATGCCCGGAAACACCTCTTCTTTAAGCCGGAGCTTGCGAATCAGGTTCTCCCGCAATTCGGCTTTCACGGTGCGGGATTTGTAGCCAGACTTTTTCAGCTGGCCGAGGGTGGTGATGTGCTGCAATGCGTTGGTTGAGGGCTGGTTATTGGCCATGAAACGGGTTAATTGTCATCCTGAGCGCAGCGAAGGACCTTATCACGCTGGCGCCGCTTTGATTGTTGACTCTGACAAAAGCAGCCGTGATAAGATGCTTCCTTCGTCAGCATGACGGGAGAATAAAACCTAATTACAGCGTCTTGCGGCGGTTCTTTTTGTAGTCTTCAAACACGAGGTGCCCCAAGCCTTGCAGACCCGAATAGTACGCCTTGCCCTGGTTCACCTCCGTGAATTCCTCCACGAATTTCTGCAAATACGGGTCGGAGGTAATCATGAACGTGGTGATGGGAATGTGGATGCGGCGGGCGGCGGCGGCCAGGTTCAGGGTTTTGTTCACCACTTTGCGGTCGAGGCCGAAACTGTTTTTGTAGTAGCCGCCGGGCTCTTTCAGGCAGGTGGGCTTGCCGTCGGTAATCATGAATATCTGCTTGTTGGGCGTTTTGCGCTTGCGCAGCAGGTCCATCGCCAGCTCCAGGCCAGCCACGGTGTTGGTGTGGTACGGGCCGACTTGCAGGTAGGGCAGGTCCTTTACCTCAATCTGCCAGGCATCGTTGCCAAACACGATGACGTCGAGGAAATCCTTGGGGTATTTCTGCTTCACCAGCTCGGCCAGGGCCATGGCCACTTTCTTGGCCGGCGTGATGCGGTCTTCGCCGTAAAGTATCATCGAGTGCGAGATGTCAATCATCAGCACCGTGCTGGTCTGGGACTTATGCTCGTTTTCGCGCACTTCCAGGTCGCCCTCGGTCAGCATGAAATCGTCGTCGCTCAGGCCGTGGTTGAGCTGGGCGTTGCGGATGGATTCCGACATCTGAATCTGTTCGAGCGAGTCGCCGAACCGAAACTCGCGCAGGTCGGTGCTCTGCTCGTCGCCCTGGCCGGTGTGCGGCGTGCGGTGGTTGCCGGTGTTGCTCTTTTTGAGCTTGCCAAAAATCTCCTCCAAAGCCGACTTGCGAATGCCCTGCTCGGTTTTGGGGGTAATCTTAAAAGCGCCCTTTTCCTGTTCATTCTCATCGATGTAGCCCTTCTTCTTGAGGTCGTCGATGAAATTGCCCATGCCGTACTGGTCGTCGGTGAGGCCGTACTGCTTGTCGAGCTCGTTGAGCCATTGCAGGGCCTCGCCCACGTCGCCGGAGGTGATGGTAACGAGCTGCATAAACAGCTTAAACAACGACTCAAAGCCCTTTTCGGGCTGGTCTTCGGGCACAAAATCGCGGAAGCGGAAGCCTACCATGTCATTTAACAATTAACAGTTATCATTTAACACCCGGATGGCGGGAAGGCCGCGTGGTTTCTGCCAAACACCTGAGCGGGGTTGGATGTTCATTACTGGCATAGCGGAGCCAAGCTACCCGTTATTCGAGGATTTGCTGACCGCCCACGGCCACCTACGTAAATGATAACTGTTAATTTAATTGTTAAATGACATGAAAGCTATTTGGAACAACACCGTCGTGGCCGAAAGCGACGATACCGTCGTGGTTGAAAACAACCACTACTTCCCCGCCGATTCCATCAAAAAGGAGTTTTTTGAGGACAGCATCGCCCATACCTCCTGCCCCTGGAAAGGCCGCGCCAGCTACTATTCCCTCAAGGTAAACGGCGAGCTGAACAAAGACGCTGCCTGGTTTTACCCCGAAGCCAGCGAGGCAGCCAAAAACATCAAAGGCTACGTGGCCTTCTGGAAAGGCGTGAAAGTGGAGAAGTAAGCGTTATACTCAGGGTTGGCGTATCCAAACCGGCTGTTGTGCTCCGCTCAGCATGCCAGCCGGTTTGGACGCCCTATTTGGACAGGCCCGAAATCTGCGCAAGAACCGGGTTTTCGGGGTCGGCGCGAGGCGCGACTTTTGTAGTCAACCAGCCCCCGAAGCCATGACCGACTACCACCGCATCGCTGCCGCGCTCGCCTACCTCCGCGCCAATTTCCAGGCCCAGCCCGGCCTGGAACTGCTGGCCGAACAGGCGCATTGGAGCCCGTTCCACTTCCAGCGCAAGTTTCAGGAGTGGGCCGGCGTGTCGCCCAAGAAGTTCCTGCAATACCTCAGCCTCGACCACGCCAAGCGCCTGCTGCGCCAGCAAGTATCGGTGGCCGAGGCGGCCTACGAAACCGGCCTTTCCGGCACCGGCCGCCTGCACGACCTGTTCGTGACGCTCGAAGCCATGACGCCCGGCGAATACCGCCACGGCGGGGCCGCGCTGGCCATTCGCTACAGCTTTGGCGAAAGCCCGTTCGGCGCCTACCTGGTAGCCTCCACCGACAAAGGCATCTGCAAGCTGGCGTTTGTTGATGAGCCCGCAGCGGCCATCGACGAGCTGCGGCGGGAATGGCCCAACGCCGCCCTGGCCGCCAAAGCAACCGCCGCGCACGCCCAGGTGGCCCGGTTTTTTGCCCGCGATTTCGGCCCCACCGACCGGCTGCACCTGCACCTCAAAGGCACCGCGTTTCAACTCAAAATCTGGGAGTCGCTGCTGCACGTTCCCGAAGGCGAACTGCGCACCTATGCCCAACTCGCCGAAGCCGCCGAAAACGGCGCGGCCGTGCGCGCCGCCGGCACGGCCATCGGGGCCAACCCGGTCGGCTACCTCATCCCCTGCCACCGCGTCATCCGCCAGACCGGCGAGCTCGGCCAGTACCGCTGGGGCGCCACCCGCAAAGCAGCGCTGTTAGGTTGGGAAGCCGCACGGGCTGAAACATTTAACATTTAACAGGTAGCATTTAACAATTAACAGCCGTTCTGATGAACCAAATTGGCTCTGTCAGAACGCTTGTTAATTGTTAAATGCTACCTGTTAAATGTTAAATGACTACGAAATCCACTTGAATTTGTATTCGAGCTTGGGCACGGGCATGCGGTCGGCTACGCGGCGCAGGCGGTTGGGCAGGGCCATGATGTAATCGCGGGCTTTTTCGGCCGCGCCGTTGAGGCCGCTCATGTGCTCGATTTTCCAGTCGTGGATGAGCGAGTCGAGGATGTCGGTGTAATCGGAGCTGGTGTAGACGCCCAGGCGCTGGGCGGCGTCGGTGAAGTGGCCGAAGGTTTTGCCCATTTCGATGCCCATTTCGCGCATGTAGTGGGCCGGCATCACGATTTTCTTGCGCATCATGTCTTCGAAGGCCAGCATCATTTCGCTGGGGTCAACTTCGAAAATTTTCTCCACAAACGTTTTGTAGACGCGGGCGTGGCGGTTTTCGTCGCCCGCAATCATGCCGCATATTTTGGAAAGCTGGTCGTCGCCGGCGGTGCGGGCGAGCTGGCCCACGCGGCGGTGCGAGATGTTGGTGGCCTGCTCCTGGTAGCTCGTGTACACAAACGCCCGGTACGGGTCGTGGGCCGTGCCGAGGTCGAAACCGTCGTTGATGAGGTACTGGGTGCTCACCTCAAATTCGCGCATGTTCACCCGCCCGCTCAGGTACAGATAGCGGTTGAGCAGGTCGCCGTGGCGGTTTTCTTCGGCCGTCCAGCCCCGAATCCACTGGGCCCAGCCGTTGTCGCGGTCGCGGTTCAGGTCGTCGAGCTCGTGAAACCACGCCTCGTAGTTGGGCAGGGCTTCTTCGGTGATGGTGTCGCCGATGAGCACGGCCAGCAAATCGTAGCTCAGGTTCTGGGCCTTCTCGCGCAGCTCCTTTATTTCATCAAAAAACGTGTCGCGGCGCGAGTCGGGCAGGAAATCGCCCGGCTGCCAGCTGTCTTCCACGCTCTTGAGGAAGGTGCCCATGTTTTCTTTCAGAAAGCCTTCGAGGTGCTGTAAGACTTCGCTGCGGGAAGTCATCGTGGATGTGAGCATGGGGTCGGGGCGCGAAAGCGTGAGTTATTAATGAAGAAACGCTTTTGCTGGGGCAAAGGTCCGCCGCGGAGGCACTGAGCCGGGTATAAGATTATGGCATTGAAACGTACGGGGCTGGTTATTGCGGCGCATTTAGCGGCCCGGCCACGGCTGCGGGCGGTAAAAGCGTAGGGTGGAGTCGGTGGGCAGCGCGGAGCCGGCGGGCACCAGTTGCAAGCGCGGCCCGGCCAGGCCAAAACGGCGGCTGAGCCAGGCGGCCGTTTCGGGCGTGAGCACCCACAGCGGCGCGGGCCGCGCACCACCGGGCGCCGGGCTGGCCAGGCGCCGCAGGCACTCGGTTTGGTCGGTGGTGCCGCCGAGGGCGTACCGCAGGCGCCTTTGGGAGGCATCGTGCGAGGGCCAGCCCGTGAGCAGCAGCACGGGGCCGGGGCCGGGCGCGTAATCGCGAAAGGGCGAGAGGCTTTTCAGTAAGTCGTCGGCGCCGGCCAGAATGCGAACGCGGCCCGCCCCGGCGCGGTCGATGGCCGCCAGGGCCTGCTGGTGGCGGGCCTGCTCCTGGTCCAGCGCCTGCCGGCGATGCAGGGTTTTGGCGCCGTACAGCAGCCCGACGAGTACCGCGACCACCACGCCCACACGGCGCAATGCCAAGGAAACCGGCGGCTGAGAGTTGGCAATTTGGCCGGCATTCATTCCCGGAACAAGCGAAGCGTCGGCATTTTTCAGCAAAAAAGCCAGGTTGGTCAACAGCCAGAAATCGAGTAGCGGCAGCTCAATCCGGGACGGCAGCTTGAGGATGCCAGCCAGCAGCATGAAAACCCCGGCGAAGCCTAATTGCAGGGCCCAAAACCCGGCCTGGCGGCCGGGGCGGCGACCCACGCCAACTGCCAGCACGACCAAAGCCAGCAGCAGCGGGAAGTAGTCGCGCACCAGCAAGCCGGCCCGCAAGCTCAGCTTGGCCGGCACCTCGCGCCCCAGAAAATCGGGGGCATCGAACCGATAGGCGCGCCGGCACAGGGCTTCGTTTACCACCGTCGAGTCGCCCAGCAGCCACAGGCCGATGGCGGCGGTGCCCAGGCTGTCGGCGGCGGTGCGCGGCTGCGGGCGCAGCTGGTCAAAATCCAGAATACGGGCAAAATAACCGTCCCGCACCTGCGCACGGGTTTCGGCCGGTGAGCGAAAAAAAGCGGCCGCACCCGTGGCCAGGGCCAGGCCCAGCGCCGCACCGGCCACCAGCGGCGCGGCGCGGCGCCAGCTGCCCGCCAGCAGCAGCACGGCCGGCAGCGTGGCCCCAAACGCGAGCAGCGCCAAACTGGGCCGTATCAGCCAGGCGGCGCCCAGGCCCGCCAGGCCCAGCAGCAGCGCGCCGCGCCGCCCCGGCCGCTGCGCCGCAAAGAGCAGGGCCGCCCCCGCCAGCAGCAGCGCCACCCGCACGTAGCTGAACCACAGCCAATGCTCGACCCACGCCACGCCAAAAAACCCCACGAGCACCAGCGCCAGCGGCCCCGGCCGCCAGTGCGGACGCAGCAGTTTATCCAGCACCGCGAACGTGAGCATGGTCGCAATCAGCAGCAGGCCGCCGAGCAGGAGGCCAAGCCACGGCACGCCGGGCGCGGCCGAGTAGGCGGCCGCCAGCACATGCCCGTAGCCATGAAAATAAAGCGGAACCGACAGCACGGGCTTCGGGGCCAGCACCCCCGAAAACAGCCAGGCCAGGGCGGTATCGTCGCTGGCCTCGTAGTAGGTGCCCAGGCCCGCCGCGGTGCCAAAAACCAGGACCACGGGCAGCAGCAGCACGCGGGCAAAAATGGCTAAACGGGAGTGGCTCGGCACAATGGCGGCGTTAGGCTTTCCAGAAACGCATTTCGAGCGAAACGCGGGTGGCGTCTTCGTTGAGGTTGGCCGCGGCGCCGTGCAGCAGGTAAGGCGAAAAAACCAGCACTTCGTCGGGGCCGGGGTTGGGCCGAATGAGGTCGAGGGGCCGGGCCGGGCGCAGCACGCCGGGCACGGTGTAGGGCACGCCGTGGTAGATGGCGCCGCCGAGGGTGCGCTCCACGGCATTTTCGGGCCAGTGGTGGCTGCCGGGCACCAGCGTGAGCGACGAGCGGGCGGTGCTGCCGGCCACGGGCAGGTAAATGTTCAGGCCGTCGCGGTACTCGGGCAGCCACACGTCGCGGTGCAGGGGGTTGTGGTCGGCGCGGCCGGGGCGCACGACGCGCAGGTGAAATACCCGCTCGTCGGCGTGGTGGTTGTAGGCCCGGACGGGCTGGCCGCAGGCGGCGCTCAAATGGGCTTCCAGTACTTCGAGCGGAATGGGGAAGCGGCTTTGCTCGTAGGCCTTGGTTTGGGCGATGACGGCCAGGTGCCGGGCCGGGTCGTCGCCCACAACGTGGTGGTACCGGGTGATGTCGAAATCGGCCGCCACGGGAATGCCGGCCGTGCGCAGCGCGGCGCGGAACAAGTCGGCCAGGCCGGCTTGCAGGGCCGTTTGGTAGGGCGCGGGCAGGCCGGGCAGCACGGCGTAGCCCGCGGCGGCCCAGGGCGCGAGGGCGGTCAGGTCGTGGTCGGCGGCGAGGAGCACCTGGTTGTCGTTGGGCGCGCCGCTGGCGCCTTCGACGCGGTAAGGCACGGCCTGACCGTTGAGGTGCAGGTGGTCGAAGGGCGCGGGATTGGCGGCGGGGTCGGGCGTCATGGCGGGGAGCAGACAGCGGGGCGCTGGCGGGTTGGCAAGCCCAAATTTACTTGCTAATCCGGTTTCGAAGCCGGCTCCAGGTGGCCAGGGCCTGGTCGAGGAAGGTGAGGCGGGCGGTCTGGCGCAGCAGCGCCACCACTTGCAGGGCTTCGGCGGCGCGGCCCCGGCGCACGGCCTGGCGCAGCTCCCACCGCAGGCAGGTGGCCAGGGCGGCCCGCTCGCGGGGCGTGCGCACGAGGGCCAGCGCCTTGCGGCACACGGCGATATTGGAAGCCAAATAGGGGTCGTTGGGCTGATAGGCTTTGGCCGACATCGAGCGCGCGTGCCGCCGGCGCCGGGTGGTCACGGCATCCTGGTAAAAAAACTGCCAGTCGCGGCTGGCCCGCACCCAGAAATCGAAGTCTTCGTAGCTGAGCGTTTCGTCGTAGCCGCCGAGCTGGGCGAGCACGGCGCGGCGCATCATCATGGTGGGCGTGCAGATGAAATAGTGGTCGAGCACGTCGGCAAACACCCAGCCGCTGGCCGGGCGCGGGCGCAGGTGCCCGCGGCGGCCGGGGCGGTGGTGGAGGCCCAAAAAGCCCCCTTTTTCGTCGACCAGCTCGGCGTTGGAATACACCACGCCGCAGGTAGCGGGCAGGGCCTGAAACGCGGCTACCTGGCTGGCCACGCGGCCGGGCAGCAGCACGTCGTCGGTGGCGAAATCGATGATGAATTCGCCCTGGCACTGCCGGAAGGCGGTGTTGAAGGCCCGGCAGTTTTTCAGGTTTTCGGGCAGCAGCAGCAAATGCCAGTCGGGGTTGCGGGCCGCGTATTCCTGCAAAATGCCGGGGCTCTCGTCGGTGCTGGCATCGTCCACGAGCCACACTTCGAGGTTGGAATAGGTTTGGCTGATGATGGAATCCAGCGCCTCGCGCACGAACGGCGCGTGGTTGTGGCACAAAGCCACGATGGACACCAACGGGGACGCTGCGCTTAATGAGGAATGAGGAATGAGGAATGAGGAATTGGGCATAAAATGGCAGCTGCAAATGAAGGGAAGAAAAATTCCTCGTTCCTCGTTCCTCGTTCCTCATTCTTCATTAAGCCGCAGGCGTCATTCCTCATTCCTCATTAAGCGCAGCGTTAAGGCGCAGGCTAGTAGTAGCAGGCCGTACCGGACGGCGTGGGCCAGCACCGCGCCTTGCAGGCCAAAGCGAGGGAGCAGCACAGCCAGCAGCGCCGCGAATACTGCGGCCGACGCCGCCTGCACCGCCACGTAGGGGCCGGTGCGCGCTTTGGCCGCGAGCTGAAAGATGAAAATCCAGCTGAGGAATTTGGCCCAGTCGCCGAGCAGCTGGGGGGCCAGAAACTCGCGTGCGCCCAGCAGGCGCGGCGCGAAGAGCAGCGGCAGCAGCCAGTTGCGGCAGGCGAAAATCAGCCCCAGGCCCAGGGCCAGCACCGGCGCGAGCAGCTTTAGCACGCCGAGCAAATAATTGCGGGCCGCTTGTGGCTGCCCGGCCAGGGCCGCGAGGCGCGGGTAGAAAACACTGTTCATTACGGCCGCGAACACCATCGTGTAGTTATCCGAGAGCTTGGCCACGGCTTGCCACAAATCGGTGCGGGCGGGGCCAAAGGTTGCGAGCAGGTAGCCGCGCAACGCGTAGTCGACGGCCTTGCCAAAGAGCAGCGTGCTCACGGCCATCAGCAGGAACTGGCCCAGGCGGCGCAGCGCCAGGCGGCTGACGGGCGCGGCCGGCCGCAGGTGCCGCAGCAGCCCGGCCCGCGCCGCCAGCCCCAGCGCCGGCAGCAAGGCGAGGCCCTGCGCCAGCAAATACGCCAGCAACACCACGTTAATGGGGTAGCCGCGCAGCAGCGTAACGGCTACCGCGCCGGTGCCCAGCACGGCCAGCGCCACCGATAGGCCGACGTAGGCCCGCAGCCGCCCGGCGGCCAGCAGCGCGGCGCCCAGCAGCCCCTGCGCCGTGAGCAGCGCCATGCCCGCCAGGAACAGGGCCAGGCTGCCCCAGCCCCAACCCGCCACGCCCCGGCCGGCCAACACCGCCGCGCCGGCCAGCAAGGCGGCGGCATTCAGGCCGGCCGCGGCGCCCAGCCACGCCCGGTAGCGGGGGCTGCCGGGGCTAAGCGGGGCGAGGTACTTCACCAGGCCCACGTGCACGCCGTCGTTGGGCAGGGCGGTGAGCAGCGCCATCAGGTTCTGGAACTGGGCCAGCAGCGTGAGGCCGCCGGCCGGGGCGTAGGTGGCAAACAGCTTGTTGATGACCAGCGCCCCCGCTGCCCGCGCCGCCACGGCCACGCCCGTGCCCAGCGAGCCGCGCACGAAGCCCCGCCAGACGGGCGTGGTGGATTGGCGGCGAATTGACTGAGTGGGCATGCGGCCGCAAAGAACGGCGCGGGCGGCTCGTCTTTGCGAATGAATCGGTCGTTGCGCAGGGCATTCACGTCAAACTGGCCGCGTCTTCCTTGCACGGTGGTTCAGCGTTGGGAACAGCCGCCATGTTTTGGGGGCTTTAGTCTTGGCTGGCGACTGAAACAACCAGAGCTAAAGCCCCCACAAAAGACGCCGGACCGGTGGTCCCGGCGCTGAAGCGCCGGGCAAAACCACTGCCTGAATTAAAACCACTGCCTGAATTTTGGTACGGAAGGCCTCGCTGAGGCTACGATTAACGCAGCTCCTTTTGCCAGCTCAGGCGGAGGCCGGCCACGCCGCCCAGGTGCCGCTTGAAGCGCAGCAGCGAGGCATTGGGGCCGGTGTCGAGCGTGGAAGTGCCGAGGTCGAGCACGGCCAGGTTGCTGGCGTGGGCAAAGGCGTGCAGGCCTTCGTTGAGCAGCACCACCGGGCTCAGCGGGTTGCAGCGGAGCGGGCTGGCGGGGTAAAAGTTGTAGAGCACCCGCGCATTCACTTGAATGGCCACGGTGAGGGCGGCCCACTGGCCGTCGGGCTGGCGTACGGAGAACAGGAAATGCTCGCGTGGGAAGCGGCGAAACAGCTCCTGCACCCGGCTCAGGGGCAGCGACAGGGCTTGCCCCCGCTCCTGCCGGCAGGCCTGGATGAAGTCGTAGGCGGCGGGAAGCAAAAAGGGCGGCTCCTGCTCGAAGTGCAGGCCGTGGCGGCGGCACTTGTGCAGCCGGCGGCGCTCGGACGGGTGCAAGTGGGCTTCGTAGTCGCGGCCGGGGTCGAGGTGGTAGTTCTGCTCGGCCCGCGCGACGCGGTAGCCGCGCTGCCGCAGGGTTTCGGCCAGCGCGGCGGCCCCGGCGGGGTCGTAGGCAAAGGGGTAGCCGCGCAGGGCCAGGTGGCGCACGCCCCGCCGGGAGAGCTGGTTTTCGGCTTCGTCGAGCAAGCCGTGCAGTTGGCTGGTGCCGATGCCGGGCGCCAGCTGCACGGCCCCAAAAGGGGCCTGGGCGGGGCTACGGGCCGATTGTGTGGCCGGCTCCAGCGCTACGTGCAGCTGCGCCACGGTGCGGCCGGCAGCGGGGTCTTCGAGGTAAAAGCTGAGGACCGGCGCGGCGGCCGGGTGCAGGGCCTGGTGCTCGGGGCGCAGGTAGAGAAAGGGCTCGAACGCCAGCGGCAGGCGGGGGGCGGCAGGCCCGCCGGGCCCGCTTTCGGCGACGTAAACGGCGAGCCCCGCGGCCCCGCTCGCCGCGCCGGCTTCAACTGCAAGCAAGGAATTCGTACTTTTCAAACCGGAAGAGGGTGGCGCTGCCGGCAAAGTACGGCACGGAACAGGGGCCGGCCATCCCCTTCCAGCCCCTTCCGGCACCCAGCGCCGCGCCGGGGGCATCTTCGGGCCGCTGCCTTGCGTAGGGGCCACAGCCGCCGCCTGGCTGCTCTACTTTCACTTTTCTCTGCATGACCCCGTCCAGCACCTCCGCTCCCAACCGCTCTCCGGCCGTGGCCGAAGTGGCCGCCCCCGCGCCCTACAGCATCACCGACCGCGAGGCCACGCGGCAGGCGCGCGAGCAGCAGGTGGGCCAGCGCCCCGGCACGCTCAACATCCACGAAGGTGCCCTCAAGCCGCGCCTGTTCCTGATGTCGTACGACAACGCCGGCTTCATGGAGCAGGAATACACCGACCGCTACGACGAGCTGCTGCCCTTTTTGCGCGAGCACGCCGACCTCAAGCACTGGATTGACGTGCGCGGCTACGGCGACCTGTCGCTCATGGAGCGATTTATGCAGGATTTCGGCATCCACCCCCTGCAAATGGAGGACGTGCTGAACGACTACCAGCGCGCCAAAGTCGAAGTATTCGACGACAACCGCCTGTTCATGGTGTCGCGGATGACCGAGTTTACGGCCAACCTCGAAATTGACGACGACCAGCTGTCCCTTTTCACCGGCCCGAATTACGTGCTCTCGTTCCAGGACGACTACGACGACTGCCTCGACGCGCTGCGGGTGCGCATCCGGGCCAATTTCAGCACCCTGCGCCGCCAGCCGGTGCTGTACCTGGCCTACGCCCTCACCGACGTGGTGCTCGACCACTACTACCCCACCATGGCGGCCATCGGCGACTACATCGAGGAGCTGGAAGAAGCCATTTTTGCCAATAAGCGCCCCCGCCGCCTGCTCAACCGCATCCTGCGCATTAAGAAAGACGTGGTGCGCTTCCGGCGGCTGGTGTACCCGGAGCGCGATAAAATCGCGGAGGTGCTGCGCCTGCCCGAAGAGGTGATGCCCGAAACGCTGAAACTCTTTTACCGCGACGCCTACGACCACGCCATTCAGGCCCTGGACCTGGCCGAGAGCTACCGCGACAACATTTCGTCGCTCACCGACCTGTATATGTCGGACCAGGGCAACCGCATGAACGAGGTGATGAAGGTGCTGACCATCATCAGCACCATTTTCATCCCGTTGAGCTTCGTGGTGGGACTCTACGGCATGAATTTTCAGCGCGACGACGGCCACGGGCATTTGCTGCCCCGCAACATGCCCGAGCTGTACAGCCCTTGGGGCTACCCCGCGGTGCTGGCCGTGATGACGCTGGTAGTGGCCGCGCAGCTGTATTATTTCTACCGCAAAGGCTGGCTGACGAACCGGTAATTTTTCATTTAACATTTATCAATCAACATTTAACAACCGTTCAAAAGGGCCGGCTTTGGTTCGCGTGAACGGCTGTTAAATGTTGATCGATAAATGACCCAGCACCTGGGCCACCCGCTCGGCTACGGTGCCTTCGAGGAGGGTGAAGGGGATGCGGTAGAAATCGAGCTGCATGAGGATGGTGCCGTGCTGGAAGCTGCGCAGGGCTTCGGGGCCGCGCCAGCCGTCTTGCTCGAAGGGCACGGTGGGGGCGCACACGAAGGTGTGGGCGTAGCGCTGGCCGCACACGGCGGCGAGGGCTTGCAGGGCCGGGTCGCAGCGGTGAAAATAGTAGTAGGAATAGAGCGCCGTGGTGGCGGCGTTGGTGTCGCAGA
>CAXTCS010000040.1:0-23038 GCA_964242365.1 uncultured Hymenobacter sp.
CACCAGGGCCTCGTCGTAGGTTTCGAGCGCGTCGAGGGCATCGAAGAGCTGGAGAAACTTGAGGTCTTCGGTGGAGCCCTGCCGGTTGGTGAAGAGCCGAAAATGGCGCTTTTCTGACCGGGTCAGGGACTTTATCAGCTGAAATACCGGCTCCGGGCTCTTATTTGGCATTGTAAGAAAGTATTCAATAAAGCACTGATAAACAGAGTTTTGATTGGGTAAAGTGCGTGGTTGGAAATAGTAGGAAACGCGAACGGGTGGTTTTTGCGCGGAATTGGGGGGCGGTACTTACATTCCGCTTCACTTACCCGGCTCGGTTCTCCCAGGCGATTTCAACATGGCGCATCAGCAAATCCAAATCTTCGATACCACGCTCCGCGACGGCGAACAGGTGCCGGGCTGCAAGCTAAACAAGGACGAGAAGCTTCTCATCGCGCAACAGCTTGAGCTGCTGGGCGTGGATGTGATTGAGGCCGGCTTTCCGGTGTCGAGCCCCGGCGACTTTGCCGCCGTGCGGGCCATTGCCGCCCAAACGCGGCAGGCCACGGTGTGCGGCCTTTCGCGGGCCGTCGAAAACGACATCAGGGTGGCGGCCGAGGCCTTGCGGCCGGCCCGGTACCCGCGCATTCACACGGGCATCGGCACTTCGGATGTGCACATTCGGCACAAGCTGTGCACGACCCGCGACGACGTGCTGGCCCGCGCCGTGGCGGCGGTGCGGCTCGCCAAGTCGTTGGTGGAAGACGTGGAATTTTACGCCGAGGACGCTGGCCGCACCGACAACGTGTTTCTGGCCCGCGTGTGCGAGGCGGCCATCAGGGCCGGGGCCACGGTGCTCAACATTCCGGATACCACGGGCTACTGCCTGCCCGAGGAGTACGGCGCGAAAATCAAATTTCTGCACGAAAACGTGCGCGGCATTCATGCGGTGCGCCTTTCTACGCACTGCCACAACGACCTGGGCCTGGCCACGGCCAACTCCATCGCGGGCGTGATGAACGGCGCCCGGCAGATTGAGTGCACGATAAACGGGGTGGGGGAACGGGCCGGAAATACCGCCCTGGAGGAGGTGGTCATGATTCTGCGCCAGCATCCTTACCTCAACCTCGACACCGGCATCAACACCCGGCTGCTGGCCGAAACCTCGGCCCTGGTGTCGCACCTGATGACCATGCCGGTGCAGCCCAACAAGGCCATTGTGGGCGCTAATGCCTTTTCGCATTCCAGCGGCATTCACCAGGACGGGATTATCAAGCACCGCGAAACGTACGAAATTATTGACCCTAAGGAAGTTGGCGTGGCTGATTCGTCGATTGTGCTCACGGCCCGCTCGGGCCGTGCGGCGCTGGCTTATCGACTTCAGAAAATCGGCTACGATTTTGAGAAAGTGGCTTTGAATAAGGCGTACGCCCGGTTTATGGAGCTGGCCGACCGCCAGCGCGAGGTGGTGGACGAGGACTTGCACGCCTTGGTGGAACAGGAAAAACTCGTGACTGCTAACTGATTAACTCTGCTTATAACTGATTATGAATAGCTCCGACGAACGCCAGACCGGCACCTCAGAAAACAACAGCCAACCAGCGCCGCACGAAGCCGTCAAGCCGTTGCGCCACACCGATTGGATTAGCTACGCCGTGGCTGTGACGCAATTACCGCAAAGCACGAATCAACCAGAACGCTGAACGATGTAGAGACGCGTATTCGCGTCTCGTCGTTGAACAGCAGCACTCGCAATCTCCTCAAACGAACCAGCCGACGAGACGCAAATAGGCGTCTCTACATTCCACTCAAATGGCTAAGTCCTTGTTCGATAAAATCTGGGATGCGCACGTGGTCAGGACCGCGCCGGGCGGCCTGGACGTCGTCTATATCGACCGGCACCTTATCCATGAGGTGACCAGCCCGCAGGCGTTTGACGAGCTGGAAGCGCGCGGGCTGCCGCTGTTTCGGCCCAACCGCATTCTGGCCACGGCCGACCACAACGTGCCCACCCGCAACCAGCACCTGCCGATTGCGGAGCCGCTTTCGCGCTCGCAGGTGGACAAGCTGACCGCCAATTGCGCGAAGTACGGCGTGGAGCTGTACGGGCTGGGCCACGCCCGCCAGGGCATCGTGCACGTTATCGGGCCGGAATTGGGCCTTACGCTGCCGGGCGCCACCATCGTGTGCGGCGACAGCCACACGTCGACGCACGGCGCGTTTGGCGCGGTGGCCTTTGGCATTGGCACCAGCCAGGTGGCGCAGGTGATGGCCACGCAATGCCTGCTGCTGAGCCGGCCCCAGCGCATGCGCATCACCGTGGAGGGCGAATTGCGGCCCGGCGTGACGGCTAAGGACTTGATTCTCTTTGTGATTGCGCGGATGGGCACCGGCGGGGCCACGGGCCATTTTGTGGAGTATGCGGGCAGCGCCGTGCGCGCACTGAGCATGGAGGGCCGCATGACGGTGTGCAACATGAGCATTGAGATGGGCGCCCGCGGCGGCCTGATTGCCCCCGACGAAACGACTTTCGCCTACGTGCGGGGCCGCCCTTATGCCCCCAACAAGGCGGCCTGGGAGCAGGCCGTGGCCTACTGGCAAACCCTGCATTCGGACGCCGATACGGTTTTCGATGCCGAGCACCGCTTCGATGCCCAGGAAATCGCGCCGATGATTACCTATGGCACCAACCCGGGCATGGGCATCGCGCTCAACGGCCACATTCCCAGCGAAGTGCCGGCCGGCGAGGCCGAGAGCTTTGATAAGTCGTTGCAGTACATGGGGTTTCAGCGGGGCGAGTCGTTGCTGGGCAAGGAAATCAACTACGTGTTTATCGGCAGCTGCACCAACTCGCGCATCGAGGATTTGCGGGCCGTGGCGGCTTATGTGCGGGGCAAGCAGAAGGCCGGGCACGTGGAGGCCATCATCGTGCCCGGCTCGAAACAGGTGGAGCAGCAGGCGATTGCCGAAGGGCTGGATAAGATTTTGGCCGAGGCGGGCTTTGAGCTGCGCGAGCCCGGTTGCAGCGCCTGCCTGGCCATGAACGAGGACAAGATTCCGGCCGGGGCTTACTGCGTGGCGACGTCGAACCGGAATTTTGAGGGGCGGCAGGGGCCGGGCTCGCGCACGCTGCTGGCAAGCCCGCTGGTGGCGGCGATTACGGCGGTGCAGGGGCGGATTGTGGATATCACGCAGTATTTGAATTGACTGGCAGTCATGTCGAGCATTCTGCGCATCAAGCAGAGACCGAGACATCTCGCGTGCCACCACTAATTTTTTAAACGATTGGATTACTACCACACGCGAGATGTCTCGGTCTCTGCTTGATGCGCAGAATGCTCGACATGACGTTCTGCTGACATGACGTTCTGCTAACACCAATGGAAAAATTCCAGACCCTGCATTCGACCGCCGTGCCGCTGCCTTTCGAAAACATCGACACGGACCAGATTATTCCGGCCCGTTTTCTGAAGGCGACGACGCGGGCGGGCTTCGGCGAAAACCTGTTCCGGGACTGGCGCTGCAACGCCGACGGAACGCCGAAGCCCGACTTCGTGCTAAACGACCCGCGCTACGCCGGCCAGATTTTGCTGGCGGGCAAGAATTTCGGCTGCGGGTCGAGCCGGGAGCACGCCGCCTGGGCGCTGTATGATGCTGGGTTTCGGGTGGTGATTTCGAGCTATTTCGCCGATATTTTTCGGGGCAACGCGTTGAATACCGGCTTGTTGCCGCTGCAAGTGACCGAAGCTGAATTGAGCCGGCTCTTTGCCCTGGTAGAGCAGGACCCGAAAACCCCGTTCGTGGTGAACCTGCCGGAGCAGGCGCTTTACGGGCCAGCGGCCGGCGAGATTTTCCGCTTCGACATCGACCCTTACAAAAAGGAATGCCTGATTAACGGCTACGACGATATTGATTTTTTAGTGAGTCAAAAACCGGCCATCGCGGCCTACGAACAAAACCGAACCTGGACATGGTAAGCAAGAAAATAGCCGTGTTGCCCGGCGATGGCATCGGGCCGGAAGTGTGCCGGCAGGGCGTGAAGGTGCTGGAAGCCGTGGCCGGGCGGTTCGACCACCGCTTCGAGCTGACCACGCACCTGATGGGCGCCTGCGCCATCGACGCCACCGGCGACCCGCTGCCGGAAGCCACGCTGGCCGCCTGCCGCGCCGCCGATGCCGTGCTGCTCGGGGCCATCGGCGACCCGAAATACGACCACGACCCCACGGCCAAAGTGCGCCCCGAGCAGGGCCTGCTGCGCCTGCGCAAGGAGCTGGGCCTGTTTGCCAACATTCGCCCGGTGGTGGCCTACGACGTGCTGCTGGGCCATTCGCCCCTGAAAAAAGAGCGGATTCAGGGCACCGATATGCTCATCTTTCGCGAGCTGACGGGCGGCATTTATTTCGGGGAGAAGGGCCGCACGGCCGACGGCGAAAGCGCCTACGACCACTGCACGTACAGCCGCTACGAAATCGAGCGCATCGCGCACCTGGCGTTTCAAGCCGCCGCTGGCCGCCGCCAGCGGCTGACGCTCGTCGATAAGGCTAATGTGCTGGAAACCTCCCGCTTGTGGCGCGAAGTGGTGCGCGAAATGGCCGCTCAGTACCCCGAAGTGAGCGTGGATTACCTGTTTGTGGACAACGCCGCCATGCAGGTGATTTTGAGCCCGACGCAGTTCGACGTGATTCTGACCGAGAACATGTTTGGCGACATTATTTCGGACGAGGCGTCCGTCATTGCTGGCTCGCTGGGGCTGCTGCCTTCGGCTTCGGTGGGCGAGCAAGTGGCTGTTTTTGAGCCGATTCATGGCTCGTATCCGCAGGCCAGGGGCAAGGGCATTGCTAATCCCATCGCCACGATTCTCTCGGTGGCCATGCTGCTGGAGCATCTGGAGCTGTACGCCGAAGCCGCGCTGGTGCGCGAAGCCGTGGACGAGGCCCTAAATAACGGCATTCTGACCCAGGAGCTGAACCCGCGGGCCCCTTACACCACCGAGGAAGTCGGCAGTTACATCGCCTTCTGGATTGCGGATTCCAATGAGAAGCAGTGGAATAAGAACAACGTGGAAATCGGCACCAGCACGATTATTTGATGGGCGGTTCTCGGGTTCGGGTATGAGGCGCGGCCGGGGAACCTCACCCCCGGCCCCTCTCCCAAAGAGAGGGGAGCCTGATGAACAATACACCTGATGAACAATACACCGGCCTGAAAACCACTGTAATTTTTGAATTAGTAGTTGCCCGCGAGATGCTTCGCGGCGCGCTGCATGACGTTGTCGTATGTATTTCAATTCCGATACCCTCGCGTTTATCGACGGCGAGTTTGTGAAGGCCGAAGCGGTCCAGGTAAGCGCTTATTCGCAGTCGCTGCACTACGGGTACGCCGTTTTTGAAGGCATTCGGGCCTATGCCACGCCGGGCGGCGCGCAGATTTTTAAGGCGCGGGAGCACTACGAGCGGCTGCATTATTCCTGCAATTGCATCGGCCTGCCGTTTGCTTACTCGGTCGAAGAGCTGACCGCCATCACGTACCGGCTGCTGGAAGTGAACAACCTGGCCGATGCCTACATCCGGCCCCTGGTGTACGCCGCCACGCCCAACATGACGCTGAAGCACGCCAGCAGCAGTAACCTGCTGATTGCCGTCTGGGACTGGGGCAAATACCTCGGCGACCAAAGCCTGCGCCTGAGCATCTCGCCCTACCAGCGCCCCAACCCCAACGCCGTGCCCATCGAGGCCAAGGTATCGGGCCACTACGTCAACTCGATCATTGCCAGCTCCGAAGCCAAGGGGCGTGGCTACGACGAAGCCTTGCTGCTCGACATGAACGGCTTCGTGGCCGAAGGGCCGGGGGCCAACTTCTTTTTTGAGAAAGACGGGGAGCTGTTTACGGCCCCGGCCGGCAGCATTCTGCGCGGCATCACGCGCAACACGATTATCGATTTGGCCCGCGAGGCCGGCATCAAGGTCACTGAAAAGTTCTTCACGCCGGCCGAGCTGCACGGGGCGACGGGCGCCTTCTTCACCGGCACTGCCGCCGAGGTGGTGGGGGTGGCGGCCATCGATGCGCTGGAGTTCAGCGTGCCTTTTTCCGAAACGCTGGGTGCCCGGCTGGCCGGCCGCTACCGGGCGCTGGTGACGGGGGAAACAGAACCAAAAGAACGTCATGCAGAGCGCAGCGAAGCATCTCGCGTGTAGTAGTAATCCAATCAATTGAGTTACTGTCCCGAGCAAGATGCTTCGCTGCGCTCTGCATGACCGTTCAAAACAATCGGCCAATCCTACCCATGATTCTCAACAAATACAGCCGCATTTACACCCAAGACGACAGCTTGCCGGCCTCGCAGGCCATGCTCATCGGCGCGGGCTTGTCGGATGCTGATTTGCGCAAGCCGTTTGTGGGCATCTGCTCGACGGGTTTTGAGGGCAATACCTGCAACATGCACCTCGACGCGCTGGCCGATGGAGTCAAAATCGGCGTGCGGGCGCAGGGGCTGGTGGGGCTGCGCTTTAATACCATCGGGGTGAGCGACGGCATCACGAACGGCACGCCGGGGATGCGGTTTTCGCTGGTCTCGCGCGAGATTATTGCCGACTCGATTGAGGCCATGGCGGGCGCGCACAACTACGACGCGCTGGCCACCGTGGTGGGCTGCGACAAGAACATGCCCGGTGCGCTCATTGCTTTGGCGCGGCTGAATCGGCCGTCGCTGCTGGTGTACGGCGGCACCATAAAAGGCGGCACTTTCAAAGGGCAGCAGCTGAACATCGTGTCGTGCTTTGAGGCCTACGGCCAGAAAATACAGGGCCAGATTTCGGATGAGGATTACAGCGGCATCATCCACCATGCCTGCCCAGGGCCGGGCGCTTGCGGCGGCATGTACACGGCCAACACGATGGCGGCGGCCATTGAGGCGCTGGGCATGAGCGTGCCGTTTTCGTCGTCGCTGCCGGCCGTGAGCGTTGAGAAAAACCAGGAATGTCTGGATGCCGGGGCGTACCTGCGGCTGTTGCTGGAGCTTGACCTCAAGCCGCGCGACATTCTGGTGCGTGAGGCGTTCGAGAATGCGCTGGTGATAATTACGGTGCTGGGCGGCTCGACCAACGCGGTGCTGCACCTCATCGCCATTGCCCACGCGGCCGGCGTGCGCCTGACGATGGAAGACTTTCAGGCCGTGAGCAACCGCGTGCCGGTGCTGGCCGACCTCAAGCCCAGCGGCAAGTATTTGATGGAAGACCTGTCGGCCCTGGGCGGCGTGCCCGCCGTGATGCGCACCCTGCTCGACGCCGGCCTGTTGCACGGCGATTTGCTGACCGTGACCGGCCGGACGCTGGCCGAAAACCTCGCCCACGTCGCGCCGCTGGGGACTGGCCAGGATTTGCTGCGCCCGCTGAGCAACCCCATCAAGGCCGACGGCCACATCCAGATTTTGTACGGCAACCTGGCCCCGCGCGGCGCGGTGGCCAAAATCACGGGCAAGGAAGGGCTGCGGTTTGAAGGCCCGGCCATCGTATTCGACTCGGAGGAAGCCGTGAACGAAGGGCTGGCGGCGGGCAAAGTTCGGGCCGGGCAGGTGGTCGTGATTCGCTACGTGGGGCCGAAGGGCGGGCCGGGCATGCCGGAAATGCTCAAGCCCACGGCCGCTATTTCCGGGGCCGGCCTGGGCGATAAGGTGGCCCTGATTACGGACGGGCGCTTTTCGGGCGGCACGCACGGCTTCGTGGTCGGCCACGTGTGCCCCGAGGCCTACGACGGCGGGCCGCTGGCCCTGGTCGAAAACGACGACTGGATTGTGCTGGATGCCGCCGCCAACACCATCGACGTGCAGGTCGACGCCGCGCTGCTCGACCTGCGCCGCCAGCAGTGGCAGCGCCCGCGCCCCACCGTGCGCCAGGGCGTGCTGCTCAAGTACATCCGCACCGTGAGCGACGCGAGCAATGGCTGCATCACCGATTTGCTGGAAGAGGAAAACGTCCTCCATGCCAACCTCACGGGACCCCTCCGGGGCTGACCCCCTCTCCTGCGGAGAGGGGGCGCCGAACATGCTTTTTTAGTCGCGCTTTTGTCAATCGTCAGGCTCCCCCTCTTTTTTGGAGAGGGGGTCGGGGCGTGAGGTTGCCCCGCCTGAGTGCCACATCAAACTTCAACGTCCTGCCATGTTAACCGAAGCCCAATCAGTCCCGAGCGAAACTGCCGAGCCGGAAATCTTGATGGAGATGACCACCGTTCTGGAAGCCGCTGCTGTGCCCAACGCCACGGGTGCGGAGGCCACGCTGCGCATTTTGCTGGCGGAGGGCGTGGACACGGTTTTCGGCTATCCGGGCGGAGCCATTATTCCGATTTATGACGCGCTTTACGATTTCAAAGAGCGGCTGAACCACGTGCTGGTGCGGCACGAGCAGGGCGGCATTCACGCGGCGCAGGGCTACGCGCGGGCGTCGGGCCGGGTGGGGGTGGTGTTTGCCACCAGCGGGCCGGGCGCCACGAACCTGGTGACGGGCCTGGCCGATGCGCTGATTGACAGCACGCCGCTGGTGTGCATCACCGGGCAGGTATTCGCGCATTTGCTGGGCACCGATGCCTTTCAGGAAACCGACATCATCAACATCACGACGCCGGTTACGAAGTGGAATTACCAGGTGACCAAGGCCGAGGAAATTCCGGAAGCGCTGGCGAAGGCGTTTTACATCGCGCGCAGCGGCCGGCCCGGCCCGGTGCTGATTGACATCACCAAAAATGCCCAGCTGCAACCGTTTCATTTCGCGCCGTATGTGCCGTGTACGCACATTCGCAGCTACCGGCCGGTGCCCATCGTGCGGCCCGAATACCTGCGCGAGGCGGCCGCGCTCATCAACCAGGCCCGGCGGCCTTTTGTGCTCTGGGGCCAGGGCGTGATTTTGGGCGGGGCCGAATTGGAGTTCAGGGCTTTTGTTGAGAAAAGCGGCATTCCGGCGGCCTGGACCATTTTGGGGGCGGGCGCGCTGCCCACCGGCCACCCGCTGAACGTGGGCATGCTGGGCATGCACGGCAACTACGGCCCCAACGTGCTCACCAACGAGTGCGACGTGCTCATTGCCATCGGCATGCGCTTCGACGACCGCGTGACGGGCCGCCTCGACAAATATGCCCGCCAGGCGAAGGTCATTCACCTCGACATCGACCCCACCGAAATCGACA
This sequence comes from uncultured Hymenobacter sp., assembly GCA_964242365.1. GTDB lineage: Bacteria > Bacteroidota > Bacteroidia > Cytophagales > Hymenobacteraceae > Hymenobacter. The sequence continues at coordinate 9,154 of CAXTCS010000040.1, forward strand.
AAAACGTGGCGGCCACCGTGCCGGTCTGGGGCGATTGCAAGGAAACCTTGCCGCTGCTCACCGCTCTTATTGAACCCAAAATACACCCCGAATGGCACCAGCGCTTCCGCGATTATATGACGCAGGAAGTGGAGGCGGTGATAAAAGACGAGCTGTTTCCGACCGGCGACGAGCTGACGATGGGCGAGGTGGTGCAGCAGCTCAACGAGCTGACGCGGGGCGAGGCGATTGTGGTGACCGACGTGGGCCAGCACCAGATGGTGGCCTGCCGCTACGCCCGCTTCAGCCATTCGCGCAGCAACATCACCAGCGGGGGGCTGGGCACGATGGGCTTTGCGCTGCCGGCGGCCATCGGGGCCAAATTTGGGGCGCCGCAGCGGCCGGTAGTGGCCATTATCGGCGATGGCGGCTTCCAGATGACCATTCAGGAGCTGGGCACCATCATGCAATCGGGGGTCGACGTGAAAATCATCATTCTCAACAACCGCTTTCTGGGCATGGTGCGGCAGTGGCAGGAGCTGTTCAATGCACGCCGCTACTCGTTCGTCGACATCGCCAGCCCCGATTTCGTGACCGTGGCCAGCGGCTACGGCATCGCCGGGACGCGCGTGGAGGCGCGGGCCGCGCTGCAACCCGCGCTGCGGGAGATGCTGGCGCATCCCGGTGCTTTTTTGCTGGAGGTGCTGGTGGCGAAGGAAAACAACATCTTCCCGATGGTGCCGCAGGGGTGCAGCGTGGCCGAAATCCGGCTGCGGTAAGACAAAAACAGAACAACGAAAAAAGGACGTCATGTCGAGCGTAGCCGAGACATCTCGCGTGTGGCAGTAACTCAATCGTTCAACGATGCGGGCGAGATGTCTCGGCTACGCTCGACATGACGTTCTGATAAACAAAGTGAACCTATGGCCCAGCAACCCGACCGGCAGGAATACAACATCACGGCGTACACCGAAAACCAGGTGGGCTTGCTGAACCGCATTGCCATTATTTTTTCGCGCCGCAAAATCAACATCGAAAGCCTGAATACTTCGCCGTCCGAAATTGAGGGCATTCACCGCTTCAACATCGTGATTACCGAAACGGAGGACATCGTGAGCAAGCTGGCCCGGCAGATTGAGAAGCAGGTGGAGGTGCTGAAAGTGTACTACAACACCAACGCCGACGTGATTTGGCAGGAAATGGCCCTCTACAAAGTGCCCACCGACGTCATCGCCGAAAAGGCTTCGGTGGAGCGCCTGCTGCGCGAAAACGGGGCCCGCGCCGTGGTGATTCGGAAGGATTATACGGTGTTTGAAACCACCGGCCACCGCGAGGAAACCGACAATTTAATCCGCGTTTTGCAGCCGTATGGGCTCATTGAGTTCGTGCGGAGTGCCCGCATCGCCATCATCAAGGCCAGCGACGGCTTCAACCACAAGCTGCGCGAGTTCGAGCGGACAGCGCCGGGCGAGGACGTGGCCGAAAACGAATTTTTGAACAGCCGCGACGCGGTGTTTACGATGTGATTCGCGGAATGCTCTGCATGACGGACTGCCAACCTTACTAAACAACCAACCCCCAACCCCCAACCAACATGGCACAAATTAATTTTGGCGGCGTCGACGAAACCGTTGTGACCCGCGACGAATTCCCTCTCGAAAAGGCGCTGGACGTGCTCAAAGACGACACCATTGCCGTTATCGGCTACGGCGTGCAGGGGCCGGGGCAGGCGCTGAACATGCGCGACAACGGCTTCCGCGTTATTGTGGGGCAGCGCGAGGGCACGGCCTCGTGGGCGCGGGCCGTGAACGATGGCTGGGTGGAAGGCGAGACGCTGTTCTCGATTGAGGAGGCGGCCGGGCGCGGCACCATCATCTGCAACCTGCTCTCCGATGCCGGCCAGATTGCGCTGTGGCCCACGCTGAAGCAGCACCTGACGGCCGGAAAAACCCTGTATTTTTCGCACGGCTTCGGCATCACGTTCAACGACCAGACCAACATCATCCCGCCGGCCGACGTGGACGTGATTTTGGTGGCGCCCAAGGGCAGCGGCACCAGCCTGCGCCGCATGTTCCTGGCTGGGGGCGGGCTGAATTCTTCGTTCGCCGTGTTTCAGGACGCGACGGGCACGGCCTATGAGAAAGCCGTTGCGATGGGCATCGGGGTGGGCTCGGGCTACTTGTTTGAAACCGACTTCAAAAAAGAGGTGTATTCCGACCTCACGGGCGAGCGCGGCGTGCTGATGGGCGCCCTGGCCGGCATCATCGAGGCCCAGTACCAGGTGCTGCGCCAGCGCGGCCACTCGCCCTCCGAGGCCTTCAACGAAACCGTGGAAGAGCTGACCCAAAGCCTGGTGCCGCTGGTGGGCGAAAACGGCATGGACTGGATGTTCAGCAACTGCTCGGTGACGGCCCAGCGCGGCGCGCTCGACTGGAAAGGCCGGTTCCGCGAAGCCACGCTGCCGGTGCTCAACGAACTGTACGACAGCGTGGCCAGCGGCCAGGAAGCCGCGCGCACCATCCAGCGCGGCTCGACGCCCAATTACCGGCAAGAGCTGGACGCGGAGCTGAGGGAAGTGCGCGACTCCGAGCTGTGGCAAACCGGCGCAACGGTGCGGCAACTGCGGTCGAAAGCCACCGAGAAAGTGGAAGAATTGCGGTGATTTACAGCAAAAAAGCGCAGGCTGGCGCTACCAGTTGAGGTAGCGCCAGCCTGCGCTTTTTTGTTAGCCAACGAAATGCCGGTTGTTATTCCGGCACTGATGTAGCTCAGAAACATGGGCCCGAAAAAGGCCCTAAAACTGAGAGGTAAAATACGATTCCGCGCCAGCGTCTCCGCATTGACTTCGATTGGCGCGCCGCGTAGTGGCCACCAGCCGAAGCTGGCGGCCACCGCCAAAGCCGATGGGGCTACTCACCAAAACCCAACCGGAATGGCAGCGTTTGCACGCAATGCGGAACGGCAAGTCGGCTTATTTGTACTGAAAAAACTTCACGTAATCCACCTGCATCTGCTGGGGGAAAACGGTCGTGCTGTCGGGGTTTTTGTCGAAATCGCCGCCAACGGCTAAGTTCAGCACCAGGAAGAAAGGGTTATTGAACGGGTAGGGGGTGGCTTCGGAACCGGTGAAAGAGTAGTACGACTGCCCATCCAAGTAAAAGCGCAGCGAGCTTTTGCTCCGCACCACCGTGTAGGTATGAAAGTCGTCGGCCAGGCTCACCGGTACGGGTTTCGTGATGCCTTTGTAATCGTGCGCGCCGCCGCTGTTGCTGTAGTGCATGGTGGTGAGGAACTCCTGGGGATTGCTGCCGCGCAGCTCCATGATGTCGATTTCGCCGCACTTTGGCCAGTTGTTCTGGTCAATATCGGCTCCCAGCATCCAGATAGCCGGCCAGATGCCTCTGCCCTTGGGCAGCTTGGCGCGCACGTCGAGCCGGCCGTACTGGAAGCTCTGCTTCCCTTTGGTGAGAATACGCCCCGACGTGTAGGCGTTGCCACCGGACGACTGGACGGCCTTGATGACGAGGTTGCCGCCGCTCAGGTACACATTATCCGTTGAGCTGGTGTAGGTTTCCAGCTCGTTGTTGCCCCAGCCGCCGCCGCCCAGGTCGTAGCCCCACTTGGTTTGGTCGAGCGTGCTGCCGTCGAACTCGTCGCTCCAGACCAGCGAATTATACTGGTCCAAATCCTTCGCTTCTTCGTTCGTGACCGGAACAGCTGGCGGTACGACAACGGGAGCCGGTAGACTTTTCGTTTTTGTTTCGGTGCAGGAAAACAGGGCCAGGGTCAGCAGAATGCCGGCCCCAACCCAATTTTTTCGCAGCCCGGATGCGGGTTGGTTTTTCATAAAACAGAAGGACTTGCTACTAGAAAAGCGGAGACGCGGCGTTGGCAAAAAAACCTTGACGACGAACTTCGTTCACCGCCAAGGTTTTTTTGCCAACGCCGCCCGCCCTGCTATTTGGCGACCAGCTTGAATTGAAACACCGTTCCGCTGGGCTTACCCGCCCGCAGTACCATCGTTTTGTCGGTGATGCTGATGATGCGGTACGTCTGGTCGGGCACGTCGGTGACGCCGATAAACGCGCCGGCTTTCTTCAGTTCAATCATCGCATAGCCCTGGCCGCTAGCGGGCCCGAACGTGAACTCGGAAGTGCCCGAACGTGGGGCCTGGCAGGTTTGGGCCGGGGCTACCTGCGTCGCGTCCTTGGCATCGTAGGTGTAGATGTTGTCGGCCGAGAAGGTGTATTCGTCATCGGCCTGGCAACGAGGAAGTTCTCCGGCTTTTGCGCCGTTATAGTATTTGCCTGGGCTGTCTTCGACCCCCACGATGATGGGGGCCGCCGTCGTGTCGTTCAACATCCAGGTTTTAGAAGTTGTCCCGGTCAGGAGCTGCTTGACTAAGACAGTAACATCCGGCAAAACAACATCCTTCGTCTCGGAAGTTGTTGTTCCTGCTTTGCTGGCAGTGGTCAGCTGCGCTTTTACGGTGCCGCCCTTCTGGTACTTGTGAACGACGGTCTGGCCGACGCCGCTGGTGCCGTCGCCGAAATCCCATCGGTACAGGAAGGCGTCGCTGCTGGTGCTGGTGAAGGTGACCTCCGTGGTGAGGCCCACCGTTTTAGAGGAAGTAGTGAACGTGGCGGTGGGCAGGGGGCCATCCAGTGCTCCGGTGTCGTTCTTTTTGCAGGAGGCAAAAAACAACGAGCCGCCCAACAGTGCCAAAATCGCCTTGTTTTGAATATTGCTCATATAAAATCAGGTTGAAATCGTGCGTGGAAAGTGGCTTAGTAGCCAGGGTTCTGCTTCAGGCCGGGGTTGGCATCGAGCTCTGATTGCGGAATGGGCAAAACCAGATTGGCCTCAGTTGGTATGCCGTGTACGTTGGGGGCAATTCCTTTCAGCAGAGCTGCCTGGGCCGTCATTACCGGTATCAACGTGTTGGTGCGCTTCAAATCGAACCACCGGTCGAACTCAAAGGCCAGCTCGTACTTGCGCTCCCGCAGCACGGCATCCGTAAAGTTGGCCGTGGCCGCCGTCAGGTCGTGGTCGGCCGAAGGCACCGTGTAATCCAACCCGAATGCGCGGCGCCGCACCTTGTTGATAGCCTCCAGGCCTTCGGCTGTTGGCCCGACGGCCTCGGCCAGAATCAGGTACACTTCGGCCAGGCGCATTACCGGAACATTCAGGCCCGAATCCCAGATATTGGTGTTCACCTTGCCAACAAACCACTTTTTGCAGTTGTAGCCAAACGGCGAGCCGGTGGCCTTATTCGACTGCTTGCTGCCATCCGGATGCACGTCGCCGGGCGCCCAAATGGTGGCGGCCTTGCGGGTGTCGCCGGCCTCGTAGCCAGCTACGAAATCCGGGTCCGGAATATTGAAGCCGTAGCCGCTGCCGGGCGTGATGTTTGCGCCGCGGGGCCCGAAAAACTCGTTCATCGCCGAGCCGACATTGTTCCGGTCGTATCCGTTATGGCCGCTGGCGTACTGAACTTCGAAAAGCGACTCTTTATCGTTGTTATTGTTGTTTTCTATTTTGAAGTTATCGCCATAGTTGGCCCACATGGTCTTGCCCGAGTTGTTGATGACCTCACGGGCCCGCTGCGCAGCCTCGGTTTTCTTGCCTTCGGTGATGTACACCTTCGCCAACAGGCCCGTGGCAGCCCATTTGGTTGCCCGTCCCAAATCCTCACCGGTGTAGGAAGGCGGCAAGTTGCCGATGGCATCGGTCAGGTCCTGCTCAATTTGCTTATACACCTCCGCAGCCGGCGTCCGGGCAATATTAACGGCTTCCGGGCTGGCGGGTGGGGCCGTAAATAGGGGCACGTCGCCGTAAGCCCGCACCAGGTCGAAGTAGTACTTGGCCCGCAGAAACTGCGCTTCGCCCAGGCTCCGCTTCTGAACGGCCGGGTCGATGTTCGTGATGCTGGGCACCTTTTGCAACACGAGGTTGGCCCGCTGAATGCCAACAAAGCAACTGCCCCAGAGACGGTTGGCGATGATGTTGGTCGTCGGGATGCTGAAGGCCTCCAACTCCTTGTACTCGTGGCCGTCGCCGCCGTCGTCGCCCCCCGAGCTCGATATGTCGGCCATAATGTCCATGGCCCACAAGGCGGCATTGTACTGGCCTTCCTTCGTTAGCTCGCTGTAGGCGGCCGTCACGGCCTGAATGGCGTCGGTCTGGGTCTGGTAGAAGTTGATATCCGTTACCTGGTCAGAAGGGGCTTCCTCCAGAAACTTCTCCGTGCAGGCGGTCAGCAATCCCAATGTTAGGAGGAAAGCGCCGCAAGTGAGTTTTGAAATAGTCATGATTATGTAGGTGGGAATTATAAAAGGTTAGAACCCAATGTTCAGGCCGCCCATGAATACGCGGGCCTGAGGATAGATGCCCAAGTCGACGCCGCTGGAGCTAACCTCCGGGTCGTAACCGGTGTATTTGGTCAGCGTCAGCAGGTTTTGAGCCGTGAAATACACCCGTATCTGAGTGGCCGAAATGCGGTTCATGACGTTGCGTGGCAGGGTGTAGCCGAAGGTCAGGTTTTTGAGCCGCACGTAGGAGCCGTCCTCGATGTAGTGGCTGGATACCCGCAGGTTCTTGTTCGGGTCGCCGTTGATAGCGCGAGGTACATCGTTGCTGGTATTAGGGCCGGTCCAGCGATTCAGGATGCGGGTGGTGCCGTTGGTGGTGCCGTACAAGGCGCTTTCCGTGATGTAGCGGTTGAGGTTGTACACATCATTGCCCTGCACGCCCTGAACGAAGAAGCTCAGGTCGAAATTTTTGAAATTCAACGTGTTGGTAATACCGAATGTGTAATTGGGGTTCGGATTGCCGATAAAGTGCCGGTCGGCGTCCGTGATTTTGCCATCGCCGTTCACGTCCCGGAAGCGGATGTCGCCGGGAGCGGTGCCGCTTTCCTGCTTCGGAGCAGCCGCTACTTCGTCAGCTGTCTGGAACAAGCCAATTGCCTCGAAGCCGTAGAACGAACCAAAGGCCTGGTTCACGTCGTAGCGCACGACGGCGCCGCTCAGGTACTGAGTTCCGTTGTAGGGAATGCCAGCACCCAACGATTCCAGGCGGGTCTTGTAGGCCGACACGTTCAGCGTCGTCGACCAGTTCAGGCCTTCGCCGGCACCCGTGAAGTTGTGCGAGGTCACCGATACATCGATGCCGCGGTTGTAAGCGGAAGCAGCGTTGGCGTTTACGGACTCAAATGTGCCCGACACGAGAGATGGCGGTATGCCCGCAATCAGATTGGGCGAGTTGCGATTGTAGAGGTCAATGCTGGCTTCAATGCGATTTTGGAGGAAGCCCATGTCCAAACCAATGTTCGTTTGGTCGTTGTTCTCCCAGCGCAGATTGGGGTTAGCCAAGCGGGTCGGCGCGGCGCCCGTATTGATGGTCCCACTCGGACCGAAAGGATAGGTGATGCCGAAGTTGATTCCGTACAGGTAGGCAAAACGGCCGGCATTCAGCTCGTTGCCAACCCGGCCGTAACCGCCCCGCAGCTTCAGGTTGCTAATCACGGTGTTGCCCTTCAGGAACTCCTCTTCCGAAATGCGCCAGCCTGCCGATACGCTGGGGAAGAATCCGAATTTGTGGCCAGGCTGGAACCGCGAAGAGCCATCTTCGCGGGCCGTGGCTTGAAAAATATACTTGCCGGCAAACTCGTAGTTGAGGCGGCCAAAGTAGCTGGCCAAGCGGCGGGACGGGTCGATGGCGCCGGCGTTAGTCGGCACCAGCGGGCCAACTGGTCCCACGCTGATGGTTTGCAGATCGTTGCGCAGGTAGCCATTACGGTAAGCCTCTACGTTGCTGTAGTTAAACTCCTGGGCAGATTGGCCCAATAGCAAGGTTACCTGGTGCTTATCTCCGAACAGATGGTCGTAGGTTGCCGTGTTCTCAATCAGGTAGCTGGGCGCGTAGCTGGCGGTAGCCGTGGCGCCGGCCGTGATGTAGCGCTGGGTGTAGCCAGCCAAATCCGGACCCTTGGGCGCGAAGCTGTTGAAATTGTCGAAGATAAAGTCAGCCCCGACGTTGGTGCGGAAACGCAGCCCTTTGAGCGGCTCCAGCTCGGCGTAGAACGTGGTAATGGCCCGGTTACGGTTGAACTTTTGGTTAACTCGCTGCGAGGTAGCCAGTGGGTTTTCCTCCGTGAAGTTATCCATTTCGCTGTTGGGCTGGTACCAGTAGCCATCGGGCCGGTAGGGCTGCACGGTGGGCGGAATGCGCAGCAGCTGTTGCACGGCACCATACTCGCCGTTATTGCTCGTAACCTGACGGTCGTTCAGATGAGTCAGGGAGATGCTGTTGCCTACTTTGAAAACCTTGTTTATCTGCACGTCACCATTGGCGCGCAGCGTGAAGCGCTCGAAATTGGTGCCAAGGACGATGCCATCCTGCTGGAAATACGTGCCTGACAGGGCATAGCGGGCTTTGTCGCTGCCGCCGGTAGCGGAGAGGGAATAATTCTGAATTTTGGCGTGGCGGAATAGCAAATCCTGCCAGTCGGTGCCCTCGCCCAGTGCTGCCGGGTTGCGCAACTTATCCAATGCACTCGGCTTGCCAGCGGCTAAGAGGGATTCGTTGTTGATGGTCGCATATTCCTGGGAGTTGAGCAGGTCGAGCTTGCGCGCCAAAACCTGCACTCCCCGGTAGGCATCCACGTTGACGTTGGCCTTGCCGGCTTTGCCCCGCTTGGTCGTAATAATTATAACCCCGTTGGCAGCACGTACCCCGTAAATAGCCGTAGCCGAGGCATCTTTCAAAATGTCAATCGTCTCGATGTCATTTGGGCTGATGGCATTCAGCGGGCTGCTGTCTCCAGCGCCATTGTCTCCGCCGTCGGGCAAGGGGAAGCCATCGAGCACGTACAAGGGCCGGTTATTGCCAGCCGAGGTTATACCGCGAATGCGCACCGACGTACCGGCCGCGCCGCCGGGGGTGCCGCCGTTGGAGGTGATGGTGACGCCGGAAACCTTGCCTTGAATGGCCTGGGTAACATCGGCTACCGGCTGGCGCACTATCTCCGCCGAATTGACGGAGGAAATGGCGCCGGTCACGCTGCCGCGCTCCTGGGTGCCGTAGCCTACCACTACTACTTCGTTCAGCTTCTGGGTATCTTCACTCAGTTTGATAGTCAGCGCCCCGCTATTGGCCGCCGACACCACCGTTGTCTGGGTAGTGTAGCCTACAAAGCTGAAAACCAAGGTACTGCCTTCGGGCGCCGTCAGGTTAAAAGCCCCGTCGGAGTTGGTACTGGTGCCGATGCTGGTGCCGCGCACCAATACCGTCACGCCGGGCAGGCCGGTGCCGTCGGCCCCGGTTACGCGGCCACTTACTGGTACGTCGGCCATGGGTCGAACCAGCGAGTGGTTGGCTGCCACCGCTGGCGCGTAGTGCGCCAGGGCCGGCAGCCCGCAAGCGAGCAACACCGCTGTGCGGCGCAGCAACGCAGTTAGGTAAATATTTCGCTTCATAATTGTGGGATTCTGAAGAAGAGGGTGAGAAAAAAATGTGAAAATTCTAGAAGGTGACGTCGTTTGCAGGCCGGTTATTTGGTTGATTCGGCAATAGCTGGGCCTGACCGGGGCTGGCCGCTCGCTGGGTGCACCGCGCCAGTTGTTTTGCCGGGAACCGTGGCATTGCTGGCGGTGGGGCCGCCCACATAGCGGAATCGCGCCGCTTGCGAGCCCACGCGCAGGGTGTACCAGCCGTCTTCCAGCTGCGGGCGGCCCTGGGCGTCGGGGTAGCTCAGGTCGTGCAGTGGGTCAATGTCGAAGGTCAGCTCGGCGGCCTGGCCCGCGGCAAAGGCCTGCTTCTCAAAGTGCTTGAGCATGCGCACCGGCCGGGCAACGCGGCCGACTTCATCGGTCAGGAACCACAGCACGGCTTCTTTGCCAGCGCGGGGGCCGGTATTGGCCACGCGCACCGTAGCGCGCAGCCGGGCGGCGGTACCAGTCAGCACCGAGTCGCTGAGCACCAGGTTGGTATACGCATAAGTGGTGTAGCTCAGGCCTTCGCCAAACTCAGTGAGCATGGTGCTTTTGTACTTGGGCCCCCGCTGCTCGAAGCCAGCCCCGAAGTCGCTCAGGTCGAGGCTGTTTTCGTTGTTGTCGTGGTGGTAGTTCGTGATATGGCCGGCAAATTGGGGGTAAGTAAAGGGCAGCTTGCCGCTCGGATTGGTTTTGCCGCTGATGATTTCGGCCAGCGCCGTGCCGCCGCCGTAGCCCGGCAGCCCCGCCCAGAGTATGGCAGTCGTCGCTTCGGCCACGCTGCGGATGATGCTGGGCCGGCCGCCAATCAGGAGCAGCACCGTGGGCTTGCCGCTGGCCTGGGCCGCTTTGGCTAGCTGCTGCTGGTCGTCGGGCAGGGTCAGGTCCGACGAGTTGCCCAAGCCTTCGCTATACGGCCGCTCACCCAGGGCCAGTACGATGGCATCGGCTTGTTTAGCAGCGGTTGAAATGCTGGCTAGCAGCAGCTTGCCAGCCGCGTCGCGATAGGGCAGGGTTTCGACCCGCGCGTTGGGAAACTCTTTGCGCAGCGCCTCCACCAGGGTGAGCACGTCCTTGGGGTAGGCCGCTTCGGGTCGGCCCTGCCAGGCCAGGGTCCAGCCACCCGACAGATTGGCCCGCGAGTCGGCCGAAGGGCCGACTACCAACAACCGCTTCACGCTGGCCGGCGCCAGGGGCAGGGTATTCTTCTCATTTTTAAGCAGTACCACCGATTCGCGGGCGGCGGCCACGGCCTGGGCCCGCAGCGCGGGGTCGCCCACCCGCGCCAGCCGGTCGCCGCGCGGCAGGGGGTTCTCAAACAAGCCGATTTCGTCTTTCAATTGCAGCACCCGGCCGGCCGATAAGTCGATGCGGGCCGGAGTCAGGCGGCCTTCCTGCACCAGCTCCTTCACGTAGCGGCAGAAGGTGGTCGTATAAGGCGTCATGGCCATGTCCACGCCCGCGTCGATGGCCATCCAGGTGGCTTCTTTCTCATTTGGGGCGACTTTCTGAATGCGCACCAGCCGGATAATGTCCTCCCAATCGGTCACGGCCACGCCTTTGAACCCCATCTGGCGGCGCAGCAAATCAGTCAGGATGGCCTTCGAGGCGTGCACCGGCTCGCCGTTGATTTCGCCCGAGTTAATCATGACGGTTTTCAGTCCGGCATCGATTGCGGCCTGGAACGAAGGCCGGAAAAACTCCTGAAGGCGCTGGTCGGGAATCAGCGCATTGGTGCGGTCCCAGCCGTTGCGAGGGTCGGAATAGCCGAGAAAGTGCTTGCCGCAGGCGGCTACTTTATAAGGCGCTATTTCCGTGTTGGTCTGGATTTCGCGCACGAAAGCGGCGCCCAGCGTGGCCGCTACCAGCGGGTCTTCACCGTAGGTTTCATAAAAGCGGGGCCAGTAAGCGTTCAGCCCCAAATCCAGGACCGGGGCAAACACCCAATGGTGGCCCAGGTCGGCCGATTCGAGGACGGTGGCCCTGGCCGTTTGGCGGGCCAGTTCGGGGTTGAAGCTGGCGCCCAGGTTGATGTTGTGCGGGAAAATAGCCGTGCCCGCGACGTAGCTGGCCCCGTGCATGTGGTCGATGCCGTAGATGATGGGGATGTGCAGCCGCGACTCGCGCAGCGCAATGCGCTGAAGCGCTGTCGAGTAGCGCACCCATCGGGTTGCCGGCACCGCTTCCCCGTTTATGAAGGAGCCAATGTGGAAATCGCGAACCAGGGCTACTGTCTTGGCCGAATCCAGCACCACGTCTTTTTGCACCCCGGTGGTATTTATCACCGAAATATTAAGCTGGGTCATTTGCCCGATTTTCTCTTCCAGCGTCATCTGCGCCAGTAGCTGCTGCACGCGCGGGCTAAACGAGGAAGCCGGCAGCGCTATTGCCGCTTGCGTATTTGGCGGTGCCACCGCCGCGGCGGGCAACGTTCCGCGCTGGCAGGCAGCTAGTAGTGGCAGCGCAAAAAGGAGACGCCCCCACCGGGAAGGGCCAGCCAGGGCCACCCGTGAGGGGCAGAATGTAACGGCCGAAAAGAAGCTAAAAACGGTGCGAAACACAGGATTTGGGCGAAGATTGCTACTCAAATGTAGATTGGCATGTTTTGCAAATGCAAGTTCGAAAGTGCCATTAACGCGTTGTCGCGGTCATTTTTAGCGGTAATCACAACGGTGGTTATACGCTTGCCACACACGTAGGAAGTCTACTTTTCCTCATGATGCAACTAATCGGTACGTTTTTACTACGGTCAGCCTCAAGCTAAAAAACAATAAAAAAAAACCGCTTTTAATCCATTTTTTTTTGCGCGTCACGTCGAAGGGCCTATTTGGGACCCTTATTAGCCATTACATGACTAATGGAGGGCGAATCACGGGGCAGCAGCCCATCGCAATCGTTACCGGATGAGCCTCCTTTCTATTTGCTCGATTGGACCTGCTCGTCCTCCAGTATTTCGGCTTCGCCGGTAGCGTCGAGGAGCACGTGCGTCCAGGGCTCGCCGTCTTCGTAGTCGGGCGCCAGCCGGCGGCGGTGCAGGGCGGCTAACACTTTTTGAGCAAAAGCCCAGCTGGTGGCCTGCCGCAGCTCCAGCACCCGAGCCAGCTCCGACGCCGAGTAACTGCCTTTGTGGGCGTGCAGCAGGAACACCGCGTACAACGCTTTGACAATGGAGAACTTGCACTTTTGCAGCAAGGTGCTGGCCGTGGCCGACTCGACGTAGCGGCAGCGGGTGCAACGGCGGGCGTAGGGCTCGCGGGCTTCGCAGCTTTTTTCGTGGCCGCACTTGCGGCAGCGGTAGCCGCCGTGGGCCCATTTTAAGTCGGCGAGGTAGCGCAGGCACGCGTCTTTGTCGGGGTAAATCTGACTAAACTCCCCGAAGTCTACTTCGCGGGCTTCGATGCGGGCGGCTTTCTCGGCGTGCAAGTCGCGGCTGAGGTCGCTGTTGAGCTTTTCGATGGCGCCCGACTGCAACGCCAGCAGGCCGTTGGCCTCGAGCAATTCCCGGTTTTGGGCCGCCACCGTGTCGTTTTGGCGGCGCAACTCGGCGGTGCGCTGGGCCACCAGGGCTTCCAGCTCGGTGTTGAGCCGGTCTTTCAGCTCCTGGTTTTCACGCATTTGCTCCACCAGCTGGTCCTGGGCCTGGTGCTTTTTGCGGAGCTGCTTCAGCAACCGGTGCTGGGTGAGCAGGGTCGTGTCCATCAGGCCCTTCAGCTTTTCGCCCAGCGCGTAGCTCAAAATCACTACTTCCAGCACGAACGCCACGTTGAGGCTGTACACCGTGTAAGCGTTGGTGTAGAAGTTGATGCCCAGCTTGCGCATGATGAGGAAGGTGAGGCTGGTGGCCACCAGGGCCTGAGCCAGCAGCAGGTACCGGGCCGGGCGCAGGCCCCGCCGATAGGCCCGAAAACCGGTGTAGTACAGCAGGCCGTAGGGCAGCAGGTAGAGCCAAAAGCTAAAGCCCGAATGCACCAAAGCCGCATCGAGCACGAGCAGCGACGTGCTGAGGCTCACCACCCAGCGCCCGATGCGGTGCAAAGCCGGCAGGCGCGAGGCGGTATCCAAAAAGCCGCTGGCGTAGGTGGCGAACGTGATGAGCAGCAGCACCGGCGCCGCCGCCCCGATAAAATGGTTCAGCCCAGGCCCGCCCGGCCAGAGGTACTGAAAGCCCAGCCCGTCCTCCGATAGAAAAAGCAGCGTGCCGCTCAGCACGTAGAGCACGTAGTAGAGGTAGGTGCGCTCCTTCAGGAAAAAGAAGAGAATCAGGTTGTAGAGCACCATGATGAGTAGCACTCCGTAAAAAATGCCCAGCAACCAGTATTGCAACGACAATTCGGGAATGAGCCCCGCGCCGCTGTGCAGCATGGCCCGGAAGCTGGTGCGCGTGTCGGAGCGCAGGCGCAGGTAGTAGGTGG